>CALGVA010000078.1 GCA_937920345.1 uncultured Lachnospiraceae bacterium | reverse complement strand
TTCTTTTTATCCGGATCCATCGCATTCTTCCTCCCATAGCAAAATCTATTCTTATATTTCTTCATATTATCCATGTCAGGGCAGTCCCCGGCTCTGGCAAAAACTGCCGGAGCCGGTCATAGCCGCCATCCATATACCCGCCGAAGCCAACCATTGTGATACGAAATGATATTCTTTCTTATTTCTCTTCTCCTCAGACTTATATCCCTCCACTGGTGTAGATTTTCTCCTTGTCCGTGCATATGATTCTGATAGCCGGTCAGCGGCATAATCTCAAAAATTGATTACCCATTTAGCATAATATAGTATTCCGGCTCAAACTTCCAATACAATAAAATTGACAATACACAAAGAACAAGCCATACGATAAAGTACATCGCATTACCCTTCTTCCACCTCAGAATCCATCTCCATGAAACAACAGTATATACAACTAGCATCGCAATATATACTCCTATTGGAATATAATAAAATAAGCTACCCCATATCACTACCGATATACATAGCATTCCCAAGTATAGACACTTTATCACTTCCGGACTTTCTAATATATTTGCATTCATACATTCATATGCAATTACATCAACCATTACAGGAACATGTAAAAGCGCCATAAAAATCAATGGCATTATCAGCAACCGTTTCTTTTTATCCGGATCCATCGCATTCTTCCTCCCATAGCAAAATCTATTCCTATTTCTTCATATTACCATTATACTCTCTTGTCGTTCCCATTCATAACGTTTTAGCATATTTATGCCCGAATGAATAACAGAAATATTGCAAGCAATCTGCTTTTACTAATTATTTTCCATCTGCTCCTTTATTTTGCTATATGCATCCTGAGCTTCTTGATTGGCATAAAAATCTTTCTTATTCCTCGCAGACCGATTAGGCTTACACCCCTTCGCATTTCCCCATCTATAATATGGAAGCATGTCTAATCCAAAATGTAATATTGCATTTACTGTAGTGCTGCTATAATTATATGTCCCCATATTTACAGGATCATTTTCTTCTGCCAGCAGCAACCCCTCTTTATTATACACCCCTTCATATTTCCCTTCCCCCTCATCGGAGATAAATTTTGTATTAAATAACCCATCTTCTCCATACATATGATAAAGCGAATTGCCTATTGACAGGAGCTTCCATTTCTCTTTCTCAGCAATCAATTCATCCCTTGTAGCCGGCGCTCTATTCAGTTTATTCCTGAAGTAATGAATATCCTCAGTATCTACGTCAGAACCACGGATCGCTTTATTGAACTCCGTACAGTAAGCATCCCACATATCATCCGGAATTTCATCGGGATCACTGTGCTTGGAATAGGTATCATAATCATCCATCATAATTAAAACTTTAATGCCACATAAGGTATTATAGGTTCCAGGCATACCAGGCAAATACAGGGGTACACGCAATCTCAATTTTTTCAGGTACGCCTCACTCCCCAGAATATCCTCCTCCTTAATCTGCTCGGTAGGTGTTACATGGATATAATTATGATATGCCTGATGGGCAAAAACTTCATCTACGATAGTGGAGGCATTATTAATCTTATAAGTAAATGCCAGGCCATCCGTAACATTTGCGATCTCGTCCAGATTTTCCTTCACTGCATTATCTCCAACTGCCACGGTATAAATCCGCACATTCTCTGCTTTTGCGCGCTCTAATACTTCCCTGTCATAGAACAGGGTATCTCCACCGTACTTTGTTCCACCATCTGATATAAGTACAATACTCTTCGCCGCATTCTGAGCGTCGGAAGACAGCACCTCATCCAATGCCACACCTAAGGCTGTCCTGATATTGGTATTATAGCCATTACATATCTCTCCCAGGGTATTGCTGAGTTCCGTCTTTGTAGAACCTAAGCTTGCCAGTACGGCACCATTTTCATTGAAAAACACAACACCCTGCTTATTAGTATCATTTACCTTGCTGTAAAATGCCTTACAGATATCTTTACGTCTCGTGGATGTGCTGTATCCATAAGAAAAATCTGCATAAGTAGCATCACTTACTTTCATACTTTCAGAACAGTCAACCACCAGAACCGTTTCAAAAGTACACGTTACATTTTTATAGAAATCTTCCAGCAAACCTTTCCATTTTCCTTTTAAAGCAAGAAAATAAATACTGAAATGCGTGGTATTCGCACTGACAATTCCCTCAGCTTCATTATACGCCGTATCACACTCCACAAATCTGCTGTTTTCTTCATCAAACCACAACACCACATAGTCATTCACGTTATATCCCTCTTGGAGATAAAATGCGATCTGTGCTGACTCGATCTCTGATCTGGTATTGATTTCCACCGGTGTGCCAAACACCCCGGCCGCTTCAAAGTCCGCGTTCAGGCAGCGGGTATTTTCCCTGATGTCTGTCACCTCCGGAAACAAGTTGGTAGCCTCCGCCTTTATATGAACCCTGCTTACATATGCATTATTTTCAAATACAGCCTCTGTTTCCTGTGAAAGCAGTGTTTCTCCATCCTCAATGCCATCATCATCAGAATCCTTCTTCAGCGGGTCAAAACCAAGTACCAGTTCATGCTGGTCTTCAATCCCGTCACCGTCTGTGTCGATCAGATTAGGATTCGTTCCATAGATGTTAATCTCATCGCTGTCTGAAATGCCATCATCATCTGTATCCGCTGCGAGCGGATTAGTACCCAGCTCTATTTCCACAATATTCGAAATACCATCCCCGTCACTGTCAGCTTCTCCGTCAGAACAGCCGGGCACCGCCGAATCGAACACAAGAGGATCTGTATGCGTTTTGTAGACCTCATCATAATCAGACAGGGAATCCCCATCTGTATCCGCTGCGTGCAAATCCGTTCCGATGATTTCTTCTTCACAATCCTTTAATCCATCTCCATCCGTATCCAGAGAGTAAGTTGACTCATCGTATCGCTGCATCACTTCTGCGATCTTCTCATAATAATCCGGTTCATTCTCTTCCTTATCGTTCTCTTCTTTATCGTTCTCCTCTTTATCGTTCTCTTCCTTATCCTCCTGTTCTTCGTCGGTTACTGTACTATTTACGAAAGTGTGGGACAGGGAAATATTCTCTATCACAGTCTGTACATCAGCATTCTTGGTCGCACTAAAACCAATCTTCACCTCACCGCCCGGTGCGATAACCGCTGTATCATCACAGGCCTTTACAATACAGGAACCGCCCTCTGTCGCGTTTTCTGACAGCCTTGCATTCCACACGCTGTCGATACAAACATTGGTATCAAACACGAGCTCCCAGAAATAAAGCTCATTCTCCCCTGTATTTTGTAGAACAATTTCTCCCGTAGCCCCCGTCTGCCAGTCACTGTGAATATTTAGAGAAACAGTGTACATCTCTTCGGGCAAAATGACTTTTTCCGCACAAAGCTTTATATCCGCAGGAAATTCCACAGAATCTGTCGCCACCTGATATCCAAAGCTGATGGAGCCTCCTACCGGAATACGGCCATTATAGTTCTCACTTCTGATCAGGTATTCTGCCGTGTTTCCTGCACTGTTCTCCCCGTCTTCACAGGTGATAACCCGGGCATTCCAGATATTATAAATCTCACCGCCGGGAACAAGAGAAACCGCCCATCCACAAATATCCTGCTCTCCTATATTGGAAACAGTTACGTTAATGTTCTGGTTGTTATCCCATCTGCCTGCTACGGAATAGATAATCTCATATCCCTCGTGCGTATAAACTCTTTGTGTTGCTTCCTGCGCGTTCACAGAACAGGGAACACTGCCAACAAGCAGCGCTGCCACAATAAACAGTGCAATAAATCGTTTAAAACCTTTGTTAAAGTACCTCATAATTTCTCTCTCCTTTGTATTTATTTTCACAATGGAGTAACAAAAAAAGGTTACAATGTCTCCACTGCAACCGAACAATCATCATAATATAGATATTCCCCTACATTATCTTAGACTTCTAGCTTTGCGTCCCTGAATTTCCCCAGGTTTGCCCCCTCTTTATATATACCCCACCATGTGTTCTCTAATTTTTATACTAATATCATCATACAATTATCCATTCCTCGTGTCAAGAATATTTTAAAAAGTGTGTGAAGAAGAAAAAGAGAAACAGGCCAAACGGGCGTAGGGAAGTAACTATCCCCCCACAGTTCAGCCTGTTGCCAGTGTATAAAATTTTTGCGAATCGCACATTATGCCTAAGTCTGGTGCAGGCGCGAAAAGCAACTGTGAAAATAAACTTTTACTTACTCTTCCGTCAGCATCTTCACCGGTTCCACCTTCCGCACCCGGCTGGCGCACAGAAATGATACGATTCCCGCCACTGCCACAATGAGCACCACTGACACAACCAGCCACCGCACCTGAATTTCCAGACTGCTCTGCACGATCCCTGCCATACTGAGGCACACCTGTGCCAGCGGATTGAGCAGATACACGGACAAGCCTGCACCCAATACCGCGCCAGTAAGGAAAACCGGCAGACTGCTCATCTGGATCTGCCGGATCAGTTCCCGGGTCGTAAATCCGAGTGCCTTATAAATTCCATATTGTTTCCACTCTCTTGTAAGTTTGGCACGCACCAGCAGAATAATAATCAAAGTGACGATCACCACCGTAAGCAGCACGAACATGGCACAAACCAGTTTCATCGTTGCACTCACGGAAGCACACGCATTCTCCATATTTTTCTTCGAATCCGTAATGTCCATCCCTGAAAAGTTGTCTTTGATCTTCTTTGCAAGCTGTTCAAACGTACAGTCTTCCTCTGTGTATACGTAGATCAGATTTACCACAACACTGCCATTGATCCGCCCGGCACCCTCCATCGTCATGGCTGCATTCAGTCCCAGTTGCTTCATCTGCTGGTAGATCCCTGAGATCATATAATCCTTTTTCTCCCGGTCTCCTTCCACATAGATAATATCTCCGACCTTCACACCAAGCTCCTTCGCCGCAATGGCTGTCAGGCCGATCTCATTATCATATTTCGGAAGCCTTCCCTCTATAAGCGCGGCATACTCATTCTGTGCCGGATCTTTCCAGAAATCACAGTTTACGGAAAGCGCCTCTTCCCCCGCCGTCAGGTTCACGGTGCGGCTATCGTAGTACAGGACTTTACTGACCCCGTCCCAGGTCTCTATTTCCTGTCCTGCCGCCTCGACCTCCTGCCCGCTCACAATCGCCGTTCCCATCTCCAGACCGATCATTTCCATCAGTTTCTGATTGTCCGATCCGAAGTTCTGAAGCAGTCCAAATCCGATGCAGCAGGCCAGACCGAGTAACGCCACCACACCTGTGAGCGCCGCGTTCTTCCTCACGTCGCCCAGAATGCTCTTGATACCCAGCGCAAGCGGACAGGGTAATGGACTTTTGACAAGAGACACCGGGTTTTTACGGAAATTATGATTCCTGATCCCGCCGCGGAGCGCCGCCAGTATTTCTATTCTGCCATAGATTCTTCCGCAGAGCAGGGCGACGCCGAGCACGGTCAAATTGACACATGTAAATACCACCGCGGCCGTATACAGATCAAACGGCTGACTCCACTTAAGCCCGATCAGCAGTGCCATAAGCGTCCCCACCGTTCCACTAAGCAGCCCGCCCGCCACCAGACCGAGTCCTGCGCCGCACACGGAAAGTATGAACATTTCCATGCAGACAGTGCCCATAAGCTGTCCCCTTGTATAGCCTGATGCCATAAGGATTCCCAGATTCTTTAAACTGCCTTCTATGGAATTTCTAATACTGCACCACGCAATAATGAGCGCAATACAGATCAGCACTGTGGAAAAAATCAACAGGATACCCATACCGATATTGGACAGGAATGCCGCGCCCACTTTCATGGTCTCATAATTAACAGCTATATTCATATAGTCTGCCAGCCCCGGCACTGCTTTCGCCAACTCTCCCAGTACCTGATCCGCAAACTTTCTGGAACTGATCCCGTCTTCTGTCCTGACCTTGTAAATATGGGTACTCATACTGCGCACCAACGGCTCCTGTTCCAGAATTTCATCGTACCGTTCCTGCGTGATATAGCAGCGGATCACATTGACATTGAGGGGCGTTGCAAACAACGGGTCCTCCACAAATCCTCCCGTCTCAAACGCATACTCTGTTTCTCCCAGTCTCACATAGAAGCTGTCTCCTTCCGCGATTTTGTCACCCGTTTTCATGTAATAAGGCAGTAGGATCGTCTCTTTCTTCCTGCGCTCTCCCAGGTCCGGAATCTTACAGATACCGCCCACCGACTCGATCGGCTCGATCAGAAATACCGTTTCTTTTTCCTCACCGTTTTGTGTATGATATTTTGCCGTCAGTTCCACACCTTCCGAATATTCGATGTGTTCCGCCCCGGCACTGTTTTCCAGAACCGCACTAACCGCCTCTTTCTCAGAACAGGCTGACACATAGAGGAAATCCGCTGTAACAGCCTCCTCAGAGGCAGTATCGATTACCTTCGGCGTACACCTTAAAACAGATACGCTGATATACAGAAGTACCGTGGAAAGCATAAGCAGTACAAGCAGCGTGGCAGCATCGTTTTTCTTTCTGGCAAGATTATTGCGGGCTATAAAAAACATTCTGTACATTCTTACCACCCCATTTCCTGCAAAAATCCCCGAAGCATATCATGCCGTTTCCTGTCCCCGCTCTCATAAGTTCCCAGTTCCAGTTCTCCGGTAATAATCCCGTCCTTCAGATACAGAATCCTGTTTCCTCTTCTGGCGCTGCGTATATCATGCGTCACCATAACGATGGTCTGTCCACTCTCGTGAAATCTTGTCAGCACATCCAGTACATGTTCCGTATTGCCGGAGTTAAGCGCACCGGTGGGCTCGTCCGCAAACAGAATCTCCGGTTCATTGATCAGCCCCCGCACAATAGCCGCCCTCTGCGCTTCACCACCGGAAAGCTGTGCCGGAAACTTGTGAAACACCTCCTCCGTCAGTCCCACTGCAAGCAGAAGCTCCATCGCCCGTTTTGCGATTTTTTTCCTGTCTCTGCTCACCAGCAAACCGCTCACCATGATATTATCCAGCACATCCATCGTATCATTCAAATAATTCTGCTGAAAAACGAAGCCGCAGTGTTTTCTCCGAAATACGGCCAGCCTGTCATTGCTGTATCCGGAAATATCCTCCCCCTCATACATCACCTGTCCAAGGGTAGGTCTGTCGATTCCTGACAGAGAATACAGCATGGTGCTCTTGCCGGACCCGGAACTGCCCATGATCACCGCAAAGTCGCCCTCCCTGATCTCCAGATTCAGATTCCGCAGCACATGCTGCTGCACGCTGCCGTTGGAAAAAGTTTTACACAAATCTTTTGCCTGTAAAATTGTTTTCATGACTACCTCCCGTATCCGCAGTCTGCAATTTACCGTTTCGTGAAAGCACACGTCGGTTCAGACTGTCTGCTATAAGTATAGCGTGCGGCATGCCGGAAGTCTTTTCCCGTTTCCTGCCTGTTTCTTAACTGATCCTTAACAAAAGTAAATTTGCTCCGCAAATTAACTTTACGAGTTCCGCTTCGCGGACTCGAACTCCATGAGTGTTATCCTCTGCTTCGCAAATTTACTTTACGAGTTCCGCTTCGCGGACTCGAAATCCATGAGTGTTATCCTCTGCTCCGCAAATTAACTTTGCGAGTTCCGCTTCGCGGACTCGAACTCCATGAGTGTTATCCTCTGCTTCGCAAATTTACTTTTGTTACACTTTGCTCAGAAACAGTTCCACCACAAATCCGTCATCGTTATAGCACTCCATACCGCCGTACATCTGTTCCATGAAATTATCGGCGAGGTAAAGTCCCAGCCCGGAACCTGATTTTCCTTCCGTGTTCCTGCCACGGTAAAACTTTCCTTTGATCAGCGCAAGTTCTTCCTCTGCCACACCTTCTCCGGAATCTCTGATCCGTATGCTGACGCCATCTTCATTTTCCATAAAATTGACCCGCACCTGCGTGCCCGCGTATTTATACGCGTTATTTATGATATTGTCAAGCACCTGCTGCAGTCTCAGTTTGTCCATATACAGCAGACACTCGGGTATGTCATTTTCCGTCACGACCTGTCCGTAGTATTTGAATTCCTGAAACATCTTCGGAATGAGCAGCGAGCTTTCTTCTGTCGGTTCTACCTTGAGCATTTCCAGTTCTTCCATCGTCGCATGGAACATGTTGCCGATCAGATTGTCGATCATCTCCGCTTTGCCTGCAATCACATCGATCTTGCGTAAGGTGTCTTCTTTTTCTTCCGTCACCTGCAATACCTCACAGGCTGCCTTGATGGTGGCTACAGGTGTCTTGATATCGTGGGAAAGCTCGGCGATCAACTCCTTCTTACTGATGTTCGCCTGATATTCGCTTTCTCTTGCCCGCTTCAGTTCCTGCCGCATCAGGTCGAAGCTCTCCGTGAATGCACCGAAGAAATTATTTTTTCGAATGGGAAGTGCCAGATCCAGATCCCCCTTTGCAACCTGCGCCGTAAACTGCTGTAAAGTATAAAACGGTCTGATATAGTTCAGATACAGAATCAAAATCACTGCATAAACCGCAAACAGCAGGAAGATCCCGAACAGGATAACCGTCCGCTGCAGATTGCCCCGCATGATCTCAAAACGGTCCTGTTTCATCTGCCAGATGACTTTACCTGTGCAGACACCTTCTATGTTCCTTTCTTCAAAGCCGTCCCGATTGATGTATAATCCCTCATCATCGACCGGGGCGCTGCTTTGGTCATAGGCGGAATCGCTCTTATTATGTGCAGGCACATTTCCCATATACAGATCCAGAATCATACTGTCATTCATCAAATACGCATTTAATCTGCTCTGGTAATCTTCGTCCGTCAGAAACAGGATAATACAGTCATGTTCCGTCTCCACCGCTTCCCGCGCTGTTCCATGTTCCAATTCTGTCCTGATCGTCTTTATCTCCCCGTTATACCAGACCATATCCCGCACGTGCTCCTCACCGCACCTGCGAATCTGTATAACCGTGGTCATAATAAAAGCGAGAATACATATGCTGATTCCCGCTGTAATCTGTCTTATTTTCATCTTTTTCCCCGTTTCTGCACTGATTTATCACACAAATGATCAAAGTCTCGTTTCTTATAATTCCAGTATATATCCCGTCCCCCACACGGTCCTGATCAGCTTCGGTTCATTGGGGTTCTCCTCCAGTTTCTCACGCAGTCTGCGGATATGCACATTCAGCGTGCCGTCGCTGTAGAACGTATCTCCCCATACCATATCAAACAAATCGTTCTTCGTTACAATCGTGCCTCTATGCTCAAACAGACAGGCAAACAACTTAAACTCTTTTGCCTTAAGCTGCACTTCACGCTCTCCTGCTCCCACCTTCATGGTAGCTTCATCCAGCCAGACATGACCTGCCTGTTTTACAGTATGACCTGTCCTCTCCACGGCTTCTTCACCATACTCATCCGCTTCCACAGACACGCCTGTTGCCGAAGACGCTGACCGGCTGTTCACACTTCCCGCACTATTACTCTTGCTGTTTATACTTCTGCCTGCACCGCCCACGCTGCAGGCCTGTTCCTGCATCCTGACCCGCTTCAGCACCGCCTTTACCTTCGCCAGAAGCACACTTAACGTATAAGGCTTTTGAATGTAATCGTCACCGCCGATGTTAAGCGCCGTCAGAATATCCTCGTCGCTCTGTCTCGCACTGATGAATAGAATCGGCAGGTCGGAAGTATCCCTGATCTTCTTGCACAGCCTGAAACCGCTCTCCTCATTTAAGTTAATATCCAGCAGGAGCAGGTCAAAATCATGCTCCGCCATCATCTGCTCACAGCCCTGCGCCGTATCCGTCCAGACGCAGGACACGTCAAACAGATTAAAGTATTCGCTGGTCATCTGTGCCAGTTCTTTTTCATCATCTACGATCAGGCAGTTATAGTGCATTTGTTTTCTTTCTCTCCTTCTCCCGGTACATAAGGCTATCCGCTTCTCCCACCAGCAGGTCAAAAGCTTCCTTTCCTTTATCAGAGTGCGCCGCTCCCACACTGGCTGATATCTCCCGGAAGTGCTCTTCTTTTGCATACGCACTGTCGATCTGCCGCTCGATCATCTGCCTTGTCGCTTCGATCTCTTCTTCCGTATGTCTGCCCGGCATGACGATCAGGAACTCATCTCCGCCTGTCCTTGCAATCAGAGACTCGGGCATACATTCCGACAGGACATTGGCAGTAAGCACCAGCACCCGGTCCCCTTCCTGATGCCCGTACACATCGTTAATGCTCTTGAATTTATTCAGATCAATGCAAAATATCGTTATATGTTCCTCTTCCAGTCCGTCGATATATTCATACACATACCTTCTGTTATAAAGCCCGGTAAGGAAATCCGTGTTTGCATTCTTGATGATCATCTGCTCAAAAAGACGCTCCTGGGTCACATCGATAGCGACACCCACCGTCCCCATGACACTTCCGTCCAGATCGTACAGCGGAGATTTGTAAGTCTTCAATTCTCTCATGCTGTCCCCGATCTTAACCGTCTCATCAAACACACAGGTTTCCCGCTTCTCCATAACCTCGTATTCTGATTCCATGCAGATAAATTCGCCTCTGGCGTATTCTTCCGGATCAATATCCCATATATAATAATGCCCCCGTCCCTCGATCTGCTCCATCGTCTTATTGACAGCCTTGCAGAAATAATCATTGACCTTCATATGAGCGCCCTCTTTATCCTTATACCAGATCAGATGCGGCACGCTGTTGATCATCGTCTCAAAATAGTTTCTGTTCTGCCAGTAGTCCTTGCTCTCTTTGTATGTACACTGCCATTTCGCAAAACGGAACAACAACTCCTTTTCCGTCAAAGGCTTTGTCCAGATATCTGTAACCTCAGCCAGATCCTGTTCCATAAGCCGCCCTGACTGCTCCGTGTCTGCAAGCAGAATAAGCTGTCCATCCTTTTTCTTCCAGGCAAGCAGGCTCTGTAACACCTCCACTTCGTCAAATCCGCACAGATCAGCTATGATTACATCCGCCTGTGCAGCCGGACCGGACTCCGGCGCTGCGCTTTTTATAAACTTATGGGTAAAATGCGGAAGAGGCGTTACTTCTTCCAGTTTCTCCAATAATCCGTCCTGACCATTCATCAGATAAAAATAAGTATTACAATGATACATTATCCCTCTCCTTCCATGTACCGGAGCTCCCATTTATCACAAACAAATCACCCCTGTATGAACTACACCTATTTATGCATTCAAAACAATTCCAGCTTTTAAACATTTATACAAAGCAAGAAGAGGCATATAATATTATACACCCCTTCTTGGTTGAAGTCTATTCAGACCATCTTGCTTTGTTATAATTCAATCACCGTTCAGCCACAGAGCTTATCGGTAATTCTGAATCACTTCTTAGTTTAAAGCCTCAACCAGCTTCTTCAGAGCTGCCAGTGCCTCGTCAGGAAGCTTGTCATAACCTTCCTTCTTGGTAGCAAAGTCTTCTACAGCCTTTACACGAGTCTCCATTGCGCTCTTAAGCTGTGCCTTGTAATCTGCATCGCCAAGATCTGCCTTGAAGTTCTTGAAGCCTTCTGTCTGGCCGTCCCATGTGTTCATGATCTCGATGTCCTCGAAAGGTCCCCACTGCTCGAACTGAGCCTTGCCTTCTACGATGGTCTCGAGGATTCCAAGTGTGTCAGCCGGTTTAACCTTCTCACCCATGAAATCGCCTGTGTTAACAATGTAGCATGCAACATTCTTCTCTTCAACCAGCTTCTTGAACTTATCATAATCGTTAACCAGCGGATAGGTTCTGAACGGGTTAGCATAAGGCACGATACGGATCGCATTCAGGTCTGTACCTGCAGCCACACGCTCTGCGGTGGATGTCTTGGTAGCCAGTGTAGCGCCCATAACAGAGGCAAGAGCGGAACCTTTCAGTTTTACTACCGGCGGGATCGTAGGATCTTTCATGATCCAGAAGATTGCATTAACCGGAGCGTCGATCTTGTCTACACGGTTAGGAGACCATAATTTGGACTTGATCGCACGGCCGTTACCATTTCTGATATCCTCGGTTACCAGCTGAATCTTGCCTTCGCTGTCCATTGTACAGGAACAGTTCTGAGCAGATAACAGATATTCATTATCAGGACATCCTGTCGGATAGTCTGCTGTCTTATCAAAGTAAGTAGGCTCAAGCGCTACAGATGCACAGGTATCTGTGTTGATGATGAAAGCATCATCGTGAAGAACCTTGATCTCATACTTGCCGCCATGCTTTGCATGTGTCAGCGTGGATTTACCGGAACCTGACAGACCGTATACGGATGCAACGAACTTGGAACCGTCGTTTAACAGATACTCTTTCTGTCCGCCGTGGCAGGATGCGTAACCGTTTCTGTTAGCAAGCGCCCATGCCATTGTCAGTGTGCCTTTCTTATGCTCACCGAAATATTTCATACCGAGAATTGCTGCGCAGTTCTCATTGGTATCGAAATAACACAGTGTCAGCGGATCGCTTAAGCAGCTGTAATCAACGTCAGGAGCCTCTTCAGGTGCCCACTGGGGATCGGAGAAGATATAGATATCAGGCTCTTTGCCGTCGCCGACCGGTTTGGAGTTCTTGTACATCTTAACATACTCGTCAGACATATACTGGAAGTTGATCATCCAGTTGTACAGTAAGTTCTCCTCTCCTTCCGGAATCAGAAGGTGTGCCTTAACCATGAATTCAGGATCAAGACCTACGAAGCACTCTGCATGATACATAGTTTTCCAGCGTGTCTTATAGATCGCATCCATAACAACCTTGTCAAGCTTCGCTGCATCTACGCCGGGCTCGCCTTTGATACGGCGTGCTGCTGCATAACGGCCCGTTACAGCGCCATCATTAAACAGAAGAACCTTTGCGTCAGCAGGAAGGCCGAATGTCTCACCGCTCTTAACCGGCATGTCAGTTACAACCGTACCGGGTGAATTTTTAGCTAATTCATAAGCCTCTCTTAATGTGTTGATTCTTACTACGTTGTTTCCGTAGAAAGCTGCCTCGATGATAGAACGGGTCTTGGAAAAACCAACCTTGCCGGCACCGATCTCGGAAATGGGATAATACGCTTTTGTTGCCATATTATGTTCTCCTCCTTAAAATTGTATTATTTAACGAAAGACCGTAGGTCTTCCGCCACCATCCTGCTATGTACGAATCTGCCCGTACACCGCTCTAATTATCTCAAAACCACTTATAAAAGTCAATAATGAAATCTGTTTCCACTGTTTTTTTTGGAAATGGATTCCGCCTTATTTTAGTCCTGCAGCAGCCCTACTGCCCTGGAAGTTCCGATTCTGTCACAGCCCTCTGCGGCAAACGCCTCCAGATCTTCTACCGTAGAGATCCCGCCTGCTGCCTTGATCTTAACACCCTCACCGATATGCTGTCTGAACAGCCGGATGTCTTCTATCGCAGCGCCGCCTGTTCCGAACCCTGTGGATGTCTTGATATAATCCGCTCCCGCACTGGTCACCGCCCTGCACATGGCGATCTTCTCTTCCTGTGTCAGATAACATGTTTCAATGATCACCTTCAGAATGTGATCCCCGCAGACTTCCCTGAGCGCGCGAATCTCCTCCTCCACCTTATCATACATACCGTTCTTTACATCACTGATGTTAATAACCATATCAATTTCATGCGCACCGTCCGCGATCGCCTGCTTCGTCTCGGCAATCTTAGCCTCCGTCACCGAATATCCCAGCGGAAAGCCTACCACTGTACAGATATTGATCTTGTCCCCATACGTGTCATGAATCCGCTTGATATATGTGGGCGGAACACAGACGGAAGCCGTCTCATTGGCGATCGCCTCATCGCACAGCCTCACGATATCCTCCCAAGTAGCATAAGCCTTAAGCTGCGTATGGTCTACACGTCTCAAAATTTCTTTCCTGTTCATTATGATCCTCTTTTCTTTATTATATAAAATAAATATTTTGTTACATTACCCTTTACACTTCCGTGAGTCCGTGCGGAGAATGCCTTGGAAATCTCTTCGTACTATTGTAATACTTTTCCCCGGAAAATACCAGCCAAACCGGCTACTTTTATATATGAACATTTTTTGAATAATGTTAAAACTTTCTTAAGTAAACGTTTTTTCTTGTCTCATGCTTTTTATTCGTGTTATGATAATGTAGTATAAATATGAAGATGCGAAAATAAGGGCAATGGAAGGAGGCACCCACTTTATGGAACAACATACCAGTTTTTCAGATATTACACCTGAGATCATACGACTTGCGGATTTGAGCGAGCAAGCCGGTATTATAGATACCGAATTATTTATCAAATACGACGTCAAACGCGGGCTGCGCGACCTAAACGGTAAGGGCGTGCTGGCGGGACTCACCAACATTTCCGATGTACGCGCAAGCAAGATCGTAGACGGTGTACAAGTCCCCACCCACGGAAAACTTTTCTACCGCGGCTATAATGTAAAGGATCTCGTAGAGGGATTTGCCGCCGAGGAGCGCTTCGGATTTGAGGAAGTCGCATATCTTCTTCTCTTTAATAAACTGCCGGATCGAAGTGAACTGGAAGAATTTTCCCGTCTGTTATCCAGTTATCGCTCCCTGCCGACCAGCTTCGTGCGCGATATCATTATGAAAGCGCCCAGCAACGATATGATGAACACACTTGCCAGAAGCGTGCTGACTCTCTATTCCTACGATGACCGGGCAGACGACACTTCCCTGCCGAACGTACTGCGGCAGTGTCTGCAGCTGATCGCCCTCTTCCCTATGCTGTCCATCTACGGGTACCAGGCATACAGCCACTATCATAACGGCGAGAGCCTCTACATACATCAGCCCCGGCCGGAGTTATCCAGCGCGGAAAACATCCTGCACATCCTGCGTCCCGACAGTAAGTACACGCCTCTGGAAGCGAAGATTCTGGATATCGCCCTGATCCTGCACATGGAGCACGGCGGCGGTAACAACTCAAGTTTTACCACCCATGTCGTCACTTCCTCGCTGACGGATACCTACTCCGTGATTGCTGCGGCAATCGGATCTCTGAAAGGCCCCCGTCATGGTGGTGCCAACATTAAGGTGGTTCGGATGTTTGAGGAAATGAAAGAGAAAATAAGCAACTGGAGTGATGAAGGGCAGGTCGCTGATTATCTGACAAAATTACTGCATAAGGAAGCGTTCGATCACGCCGGACTGATCTACGGTGTCGGACACGCCGTATATTCCAAGTCAGACCCCCGTGCCGTAATCTTCAAGTCCTTCGTTGAAAAACTCTCCGAAGAAAAAGGGCTGCACGATGAATTTGCACTTTACGCCCTGGTGGAACGCCTCGCGCCGGAAATCATTTCCAGGGAGCGTCCGATCTACAAAGGCGTCAATGTAAACGTGGACTTCTACTCCGGTTTCGTGTACAGCATGCTTAACCTGCCTATGGAACTCTATACCCCGATCTTTGCCATCGCCAGAATCGTCGGCTGGAGTGCACACCGCATGGAAGAGCTTGCCAACAACGGTAAGATCATCAGACCGGCCTACAAGACAGTCTGCACAGAGAGAGAATATATCAAGATAGATAAAAGAGAGGCCTGACGGACCTCTCTTCTCTCATCTATTTCTTCTGCCCGCCCCGCTGCACTATGTAGCGTTTGCGGCCGCGCATGAATGTAACTGTATATATGACGATCGCCAGCAGGATCACTGCAATGCCTGCCCATGTAAGCTGTATGGAATGAATATAATAATCATTAATCAGGTGAATGATAGAAGCCAGTATTATCATCACGCCCGCAAGTACGATCTTCTTGTACATGTACTCAATGAATCCCACTTTATCCTTGATATCGTTTTCATTCGCATCTTTGCTGAGCATGACATTTGCCGCAATATTTCCCTTTTTCTTAGCGTTAACAGCACTGTAGATCAGATAGACTCCGCTTATGAAAAAAAGAATATCTATCATTCCGCTCATTCCCATGGCGCTTACTCCTCCGTTTCCCAAACCGCTTCAATGCGTTCCAGCAATACCTGCGGCTCCAGCGGTTTACTGATAAAATCCGCCGCCCCGAGCGCAATGCCCCGCTCCACACTCTCCGGTTCTGTGTCCGCAGTCAGGAAAATCACCGGAATCCCGGCCGTTTCGGGGGCTTCCTTCATCTGCCTGAGTACTTCGTAACCATCCATTTCGTACATACGGATATCCAGCAGTACCAGATCCGGACGCATGGTTTTCAGACATTCCAAAGCCGCCCTGCCCGACTTCACCATAGTCACTTCATATTGATCCCTTAAGATCAAACGTTCATATTTGAGATTGGTGGACACATCGTCAACTAATAATATATGCTTCATAACTATGAGACAATTCCCAGAAAACGCTTTACAACCGCTTTCATTTCTGTCTTGTCACACACGTTGTCATGCACTACCGGCGCGGTCCTGATCTCTTCGATCGCACGCGGTACATCCAGATTACCGATTCTGCAAAGCTCGTCCACCAGCTCAAAATCGGACATCGCATTATATTTTGCATCGATTGCATTCATGACGCTCCTCGTAAATTTGAAAGGACTCGCCGTGGAAGCAATCACCGTCTTCGTCTGATCCTCCGTATCTGCCTTATACTGCCCGTATACCGCACTCGCCACTGCCGTATGAGGGTCCAGCACATAGCCGGTATTGTCGTACATTTCTTTGATTCGTGCCGCGGTCTCCTGCTCATCGGCATAGCCGCCGTAGAAGTCTGCAAGCTGTGCCTTCATCTGATCCGTAATCTCATAACTGCCTGTCTTAGTAAGTGCTGCCATAAGCTCGGCATTCTTGACCGTATCATTCCCGGCAATCCGATAGATCAGGCGTTCCAGATTGCTGGAAATCAGAATATCCATCGAAGGGGAACTGGTCAATACAAACTCTCTGTTACGATCATATGTGCCTGTCGCAAAGAAATCATATAACACTTTATTCTCATTGGAAGCACAGATCAGCTTACCGATCGGCACACCCATATTCTTCGCATAGAACGCGGCAAGGATATTGCCGAAGTTACCGGTGGGAACCACCACGTTAATCGGCTCGCCGTCTGCAATCCGACCTTCCTCCAGCAGCTTCGCATAGACATATACATAGTAAACCACCTGCGGTACGAGCCGCCCGATGTTGATGGAGTTTGCGGAAGAAAACTGCATTCCGGCCGCCGCCATCTCCTGCTCCAGTTCTCTGTCATTAAAAAGTGTTTTCACACCTGTCTGTGTATCGTCAAAGTTACCGTGAACCCCTACCACAAAAGTATTGGCTTCCTTCTGGGTTACCATCTGTTTCTCCTGAATAGGACTCACGCCGTTCTTCGGATAAAACACAATAATCTTCGTGCCCTCTACTCCGGCAAAACCGGCCAGTGCCGCTTTACCGGTATCACCCGATGTCGCCGTCAGAATCACGATCTCATTCTTCACATGATTTTTCTTCGCAGAGGTGATCATCAGATGCGGCAGGATCGACAGTGCCATATCCTTGAATGCGATCGTTGCGCCATGGAACAATTCGAGATAATATGTACCCTCCGCTTCCGTGATCGGTGCGATCACTTCCGTGTCAAACTTGGAATCATACGCACGGCTGATACAACTCTTCAACTCTTCTTCTGTAAAATCCGTCAGAAAGAGGCGCATCACCTCATAGGCAATATCCTGATAAGACTTCCCCGCCAGTTCGCGCACAGGACACTCCAGCTCCGGAATGTGATCCGGCACAAATAAGCCCCCGTCTTCCGACAACCCCTTCAGAATCGCCTGCGAAGCCGTAACTTTATTCCCGGCGTTTCTCGTACTACTGTATAATACTTCCATTTTATCCGACCATGCCTTTCACCAGTTTTTATTCTGACCCATTGTACCACACAATCCCCCCGTGCGCAATGTTTCAAATTATTTTGTCAGGTTCCGGTCCGAGTGTCCTCGAGTTTGCGAAGCAGGTCTCGTGATCGAACGCAGGCCGATTTTTTATGGTACAGGAAATTCCTCCGCTTATTCGAGTTCGCGAAGTGAATCTCGTAAAGTTAATTTGCGAAGCAAATTTACTTTTTTTACTGGAAAAATTCATGGCTTCCATATGCGAATAATCTTGTCAGCTTCCGGTCGAACCACTGCAGTCTCTCGGAATCCGCCTTCTCTCTGGCACAGAAATACAGCGCTCCCTGAGAGATATCCTCCCCGTACAAGGCACGCTCAACCGCTTCCTTCGTATCTGCGCTGACCTTGACGCTCTGATATCTTCCGTCTACCGTAGGTGAGAACTGTGCGATCCCCTGTTCTCTCTGCATCACAACTTCCCATACCGTATCCGGAAAACTCTCGTTGTTTACCCTGTTCAGAACTACGTTGGCAACTAACAGCTTGCCGTCCTGATCCTCTCCTCCCGCTTCCGCTTCCACGATCCGCATAAGCGCTTCCAGATCCTTGTCCGACAATTCATACTTCACAGTCTGTTTGAGCACTTCATAGTCCACGACACGCTGACCGGAAGATACATTGGAGATCATCTCCATAAAACTGTGTTTATCTTCCGCCATACTCTCATCCAGATATTCTATTCGGAAGGCAGGCTTGGCCGCAATCCGGTTAATCCTGAGTTCTCTGGCGCACACACAGGAAGAAAATAGTGCCATGCCTGCCAGCATAAACCCTGTAATATATTTCCTGTACATCTTTCCTCCATTCGCTGATAGAATGCTGCGCCGCAAATATATACTGTCACTTTCCGCCATACGGCATACGGCGCCATTACCAGTTTCAATCCATGTTTATATTCTATACAGGAAAAAGGAAAAATATTTCTGAATTTGTTTTTTTTCTCAAAAATGGTACAATCATTAAAAAAGGAGAAATCGTATGAAACAGCAGTTACCCGGCGTATATACGGCAAAACGCAAGGATCAGAGCATCTACTTTCGGGCTTCATTAACTTATCGCAATAAGCATATCAGTCTGGGAAGTTATAACTGCGCTGAAGAGGCGCATCAGGCATATTTACTTGCCGGCTCTGTGTTAAATGATCCTTCCGTTACCCTGAGCCACTATCAACCCGATTCCATACTCGCCTTTTCCAGATGGGTGAGTCTGCTTAACTACCGGGATAACGGCATATACTTTACGACGCCGATCTATATCCGTCCTAAATTTTTCTATTATTATTTCTCTTTGTCGGAATTTTTTATCTTTGATCTGGAAGACTTGTTCTACTATTCCACCCGCAGAATCTCCCGGCGGGGCGGCCATTACTTTGTGGCGGATTACGGAATGCAGGTCAATATCATGAGCCGCTACGGCGTTAAGAATTACGCCGTGGAGGGCAGGGATTACCGTTTCCGCAACGGCAATAATCAGGATATGCGCTATGAAAACGTGGAGATCATCAACCGCTATAACGGCGTAAACGCCGTACACAGTAACGGAAAGACGCGCTATCAGGTGAAAATACATGTAAAGGGTAATATAAGCGTGGGCACTTACGACACGGAGGAAGAGGCGGCAATCGCTTACAACAAAGCCGCCGATCTGCTCAAAAAAGCCGGCGTAAACAAAGCCTATGTCCTCAACTACATGGAGAACATGTCGCCCGCCGCCTACGCCGACTTATATGCCTCTGTCAAATTATCCGCGGGAATCAGAAACTATCGCTGCGAATAACCGATAAAGCAAATGTTAAGATTTGCATCTCCCGTTATACCGTTGACCACCCCTTTGGTAGAATACTGCCACATCGCGTACTGATATGGATAATCCGGCATGTCTGTCTCCTGTGCCAGCCACACGTCATAGTCCTGCAGCTTCGCAAGGTCGATTTCTTTGATCAGCCATTCTTTATCCCCGTAGAGCATCGGTACATATCCAGCGGCCTTTACGCCTTCCAGAAAAGACTGGGCCACCGTGGTACGCTCTTCTCTGCTCAGTCCATCGATCCGTGTCTTATCATGACTGACAAACTCCATGTCAAACGCAACAGGATACTTAACCTTTCCCTTGTACGGTTCCAGATTCTGCACCACGAAATTGGCTTCCTGTACCGCTTCGTCCTGATTGACCGCCTGTGAATAGAAATAAACGCCGACATCCAGTCCCGCCGCGATGGCGCCCTCTATATTTGTCTTGAAATTTTCGTCGAGGGTAATCTGTCCGGTGCTGTATCCCCGGCCGCCCAGACGGATCATCACGTAATCGACCCCCGCCGCCTTAAGTCCGTTAAAATTAACGCTTCCGGTCTGCTTGGAAATATCCACGCCTACATAGGAGAGATTCCTTCCGTTCTCCATGTAGCGTTTCAATCCGGCTTTCTCCTCGATCTTCGTAAAATCATAAGTGTTCTTTGTCAGATACGGACTGATCAGCACCCACTCTTCTTTGCCGTCCGGTGTCGTAACCAGCGTATGCCTGCCGTCTGTGGAAGGATCGTCCTGTACTTCCTGTTCCTTCAGAATCTGCTCCTGCCGTTCTTTCTCCGCCTTATCCGCAAAAGTAGATTTCGCCGGCTTATTGGATTCTGCTTCCTGTTCCCTGGCAGCCTCCGCATCCTCCACCGGATACATATCCCAGAAATCCAGATCTTCCGCACGCAGACCGCTTCCAACTATCCCTTCCTGTGCGTCTTCTTCCGCCGCTGCAGTCACTTCCGTCTTCGCTTCCTCCTGCCGCTGCTGCTGCATTTCCTTGATATATTCACTTCCGCTTTTTTGTTTGTCATTACTCTTAAAGAGTGCCAGCAGTAAAATCAACACAAACGCGGACACCCCGATCACCGTATAGAATACGGAAATTCCGGAACCGCCGGATTCTTCCTCACCAGGTAATTTCATGCTTTTATCCTCTCCTATACCGTACAGCCTTAAGTCTGTACACCGTTATTCTCATCTCTGACCTGCAGGCTGCAGCCCGTTCTTATATACTTTATTCATGTTAGCACGTAATCTTCGATTTGACAAATTGAAAAATGTACCGTTTCCCGCTATACTATAACCCGTGGGATATTGTACCCCTGTAAAATACGGAAAGGAATCCGGTACCATGAATATAAACTTCAATCGCTGTTTGTGTATACCAGTCAAGATATTGACCGGCTTATCCGCCCTGTTATATGCTGTCCTGCTGTCCGGCTGTGCCCGCACGGCCGAACCTGTCTCCCGGACCGGTTTCTATCTTGATACCGTAGTCACAATCACGCTTTACGATACGGGAATCCACTTTTCCGATGAAGGCTGTGAGCAGACCATTGATGCATGTTTCTCCCTGATCGACGACTATGAGCACCTGTTCAGTGCCACACTGGAAGATTCCGATATCTGGAAGATCAACCACAGCGGCGGCAGACCTGTTACTGTCTCCGATGATACGGTCAGCCTGCTGCAGGCTGCCCTGTATTATGCAGAACTGACGGATGGCGGTGTTGATCCCACCGTCCGCCCTTTAAGCGAATTATGGAATTTCGGTTCTGACGGCGGCGCACGCATACCGGATCAATCTGCAATCACGGAAGCGCTCTCGCATATTGATTATCATACCGTCCGGCTGGAGGGCAATACCGTGTCGCTCCAGGACCCCCGGGCCGCCATCGATCCCGGTTTTATCGCCAAAGGGTACATCGCCGACCGCCTGAAGGAATACCTTCTTTCTCAGGGCGTGGAGAGCGCCTGCATCAGCCTTGGCGGCAATGTGATCGCCATCGGCAGCAAGCCCGGCGGACAGCCCTACCGCATCGGCATCCAGAAACCGTTTGCCGCCGGTGGAGAAACCATCACGGCGATCAGCGTAACTGACGCTTCTGTCGTTTCTTCCGGCATCTACGAGCGGTATTTTTATGAGGACGATATTCTGTATCACCACCTGCTGGACACGCAGACCGGTTATCCTGCAGACAACAACATAGCAGGTGTGACGATGCTGGCGCCCACCTCCGTCGAGGCCGACGCCCTGTCTACCACCTGCTATTTTCTCGGTATTGATGAAGGTATGCAATTCGTTGAATCTCTGGACGGTATAGAAGCGCTCTTTATCTTAACAGACGGTACGCTGCACCGTTCCAGCGGATTTCCTACACAGTGATCTCTCCCGCCAGAACCTTCTTGTAATCCTCCAGATTCTTCTGCAGCAGTGCAGGCGTATCCAGTCCATAAGGACATTTGCTCTTACACTGATTGCAGTGCAGGCATTCCTCGATCTTCATCATCTTTTCCTGTCCCTCCGGGCCAAGCTGCGCCGCAGAAGGCGATCGCCGGAGGAGCAGCGACATTCTCGCACAGTTATTGATCTCAATGCCCACAGGACAGGGCATACAGTATCCGCATCCCCTGCAGAAATCTCCTAAGAGTTCTTCTCTGTCATGACGGATCACTTCCGCAAGTTCCTCTGTCATCACCGGCGGGGTATCGATATAAGACAGAAACTCATCCAACTCTGCCTCTCTCTGTACGCCCCAGATCGGCAGCACATTATCATACTGTGCCAGGAACGCATATGCCGCCGCGGAATTATTGATCAACCCGCCCGACAGCGCTTTCATGGCAATAAATCCCATATCTGCCTGCTTACATTTTTCCACCAGTTCGATATCCTTCTCAGTCGCCAGATAACAGAACGGAAACTGCAGCGTCTCATACAGTCCGCTGTCAATCGCCTCGTGCGCCACCGCCAGACGATGATTCGTAATACCGATATGTCGTATCTTTCCTTCTTCTTTCGCCTTAAGCGCCGCGTCATACAAGCCGCTCTCATCTCCCGGCTTCGGGCAGAACGCCGGATTATGGAACTGATACAGATCGATATAGTCTGTCTGCAAATGCTCCAGACTCGTCTCAAGATCCTTCCGGAAATCCTCCGCGTTCTGTGCTCCTGTCTTCGTAGCAATAAAGACTTTATCCCGCCTTCCTGTAAAAGCAAGTCCGACTTTGTGCTCACTGTCCGTATACCATCTCGCCGTATCGAAGAATGTGATCCCGTTCTCATACGCTTTGCCAAGCAGATAAACGGCAGTATCATCAGAAACTCTCTGAATCGGCAATGCACCGAATCCGTTCTTGTTCGTTACGATTCCTGTTTTACCAAGTCTTACTGTTTCCATATAGGAACTCCCTTCTATAGATCAGATCTCTTATGCCATCCGTTCCTTTCCGTCTCTTCAGGCTTGTGCAGCAAATCCCGCAAGCGGGCGTGGTCAATGTCTACAGATCGCTGCCTGACCCAAATCCGGAACCGTCATATCTTCCGAGCGTCCCGGTCAGCCCGCACCAGTTGCATGTAAATTTGGCATCCCCGCCGTTATGACAGCTCAGTTTACCGCATCTGCATACGACAAAATCCATAGTCCTGCAATATGGGCATCCCGGATAATCCCGATCCGGCACAAGATCTCCTACTATCTTCGTCTTGTCATAATTTTCCCGCCTGGCAGTCGCTTCTTTGACCGGAAAAGCCCATGTGTACTTCCAGTTATCGCCCGTCCTCTCAAAACGCACGCCATATGTTCTATTGCCTTCTTTACATTTACACAATGCGATTCTGGCTTCCATTTTTTCAACCAAGGCAATCCTCCCTTTCAAAGCCCGTCGTATGCGGCCGCCGACAATACCCACCCGGACTTCAATCATTATAGTAGGCAAACAGTGCCGTAATATCGTCTCCGCATCCTAATTCACTCGTCTCCGCAAGCCATGTCTGCAGGTTATCGGACACTGCCTTTACCCCGTGCTCGTTCAGCATTGTATAATAATCCTGACAAGTCTTTCCAAACTCGTCATCATTCTTATAACTGTTAGCCAGTCCGTCCGAAGAAAGCATATACATAACGGGAAGCCGTTCATTCTCTTCCAGTCTTTTCGTATAAGTGATCGCCTTTTTCCAGGACTCCGGCTTGCTGAGCGAATGCGTTTCCGTTCCGAGAATCTTATCCGCCTCAATCATATTCTGTACGCCGCTCTCCGATGCTTTTACAATATCGCCGTCGCCCAGCTGGAATGCAAACAGAAATTCCTTCGTGATCACAAGACCAAGCAGTGTGCTTCCGTACATTTTATAGATTGCGTCTTTATCTTTGTTATTTTCAGAATCCAGAACCACTTCCCGCTTACAGTTTGTATGAATCTTAAGTATTCTGCGTTTCCATTCGGCATCGATCGCCTGCGCCACTTTCGTATCGCCTTCCCGTTTCAGGAAGGTCAAAAGCAGTTCCGGCTGTCCGTCATAAGTTTCCAGATAGTCGCCCAGAATCTTACAGAATACATTCACCGCCACATAAGAACCGGTCCTGCTGTACGGACAGGAATCGCTGCCGTGTCCGTCCGCCACCGCCAGCAGGACAGTGCTCTCATCCTTTTCCACTTTTTTCAGACTGTCCTGACATTCTTTGCCGTTCCTGATGTGTGATGCCCCCTGCACAGATTCACCGAATACATTTCGTATCATATGCAATGTCCTTTCTACGTAATCAGCAGAACAAGCGTGCACAACCCACACCCGCGTTCCGGTATAAATCCTGACTGCCGCCCTTCTACCAGACATCGCCTTCCTGAATGTCGTCAAGATCGGGAAGCCTGCCGCCCATATCCACGATTACCGGATTCGCGCCGCCGTCAGCCGGTATCCACTCTCCATCTGCCGCAATGCTTGCGGGCGCCGACACGAGGGAGGCTGCGGTGGATGCCCACTTGATCATCTTCGTGAGCGCCGCCGCATTGTTTGCCTGCAGTACCAGTTCCTTGTTCCCTGTAAACTCAACCAGAACATCGTCGTCCGCATCCTGCCCGATCGAAATAGCAATCTTTACTGCTTTCTTGCCCCATGGAAGCTTCTTAAGTTCTGCGAGGGACTTCTTGTAGTCATCCGTGGGCTGTCCGTCCGATAACAGCACCAGCACAGGCGGCAATGCCCTGTCTGACATGGGCGGAATCGTAAGCTGCGCCGATAAAAGTTCAAATGCCTTCCCTAAATCGGTTACGCCCTCAGCCTCCAGATCATCCCATGCAAAATCCTCCACATTGACCGGTGTACTGGTCACCCATGACGCGCCCGTGGAAAATTTTAACGTGCGGATCATCAGCTGCGCGTTCGGATTATTCTCCGCCGCCGACACCATCTCCGGTATGGTTGACTGAATCGCATGATTCACCGTACCGATCTTCTCACCGTACATGGAACCGGAACAGTCCACAATCCAAAAGAAGTGTAAAGGTCTGCTCGCCAGTTCTCCTCCCGGTCTTTTCAATTCTGCCATAATATTTCCTCCTTCATGTCATGTGCTGTATACCCGACTCACATCTTACACATTTATCCTGTTTACCTTCTATCCATACATCCTGGGCGCACATCTTATCTGCTGCGCCCTCGCATACCGCATCGCATAAGAGCCTGCATTGCATAAAATCGTAAATTCCGCACGCCTCTCCTCCGGTTCTCCGAAGGTCTGTAGAAATCCGCTTCCTTTTCCGCCGCCGATTTCTGTAACCGAATCCGGAATATAAATACTCTGCAGATTTCTGCAGCCTGCAAAGGCGCCTTCCTCGATGCTTTTGACGCCCTCCGGCAGCTCGATCGTGCTCAGCGACTCGCATCCCTCAAACGCCGACAGCCTGATCACTTCCAGTTCCTGCGGAAATACTACTTCCTCCAGACTTCTGCACCAGCGAAATGCGTTCTTCTGAATCTCTTTTAACCCGCGCGGAAGTGTAACTTTTTTCAGTTCTCCACAACCCGCGAAGGTATGCTCGCCGATATATTTTACCCGGTCCGGTACCTTTATGCTTTCCAGCGCAGTATATTCAAAAGCACCGTCGAATTTCGTCATGCCGCCCAGAATCGCGGGACAGCCTGCGGGGTCTGTCGTTCCGATCCGTTTCAGCGTACCCGGCAGTTCCACTTCCCTGAGCCCTTTGCAGTT
Source organism: uncultured Lachnospiraceae bacterium (assembly GCA_937920345.1). GTDB lineage: Bacteria > Bacillota > Clostridia > Lachnospirales > Lachnospiraceae > UBA3282. Next base: position 26,172 of record CALGVA010000078.1, on the reverse strand, counting down.
CAGGAATGCACCGTTTCCCAGTATTTCTATCCCCTCTGAGACGATGATCTTCTCAATTCCGCTGCAGCCCTTGAAAGCATGATTCCAGACCGCAATCACTTTCTTACCCTCAATGACATTGGGAATCACTACAACACTCTCGTCGAAATCCATATACCGCAGAATCCTGATTCCCCACGACATCTCTTCATATTCGTACAGACTGTCGCTTTCCACCGCAGTCCATTCCTTTACACTCTCCTCTTCCGCCAGAACCTTCTCCTGCACGCTGCCGCCCGCACCAAAACTGCCGTGATCCGGCAGCAGTCCCATTGCCTGCGCCCATGTAAGCACCGCGTTTTCCGCATTTTTTGATCTGATCCCGTAACCCTGCTCAACAGACTTCACAAACCGGTGCATCATCATCCGGTCCATCTGTGCAAGTCCCTTCATCTCATTTACGATCCCGTCATCAAATACCATCAGCAGCGTATTTCTTTTGAGCCTGTCCTGTGGAAAGAAATCCAGAAACAATGCCTGCAGCTTCTTCCTCTCCGAAAGCGCATCCGGATAATCCCGTATGATTCTTCTAACAATTTCAAAGTCTTCCATACAAATATTCCAATCTTGCCCTGCCTGCGCATTCGAGCACAGGCACCGATTTATGTCTTAACAAAACGCTCCTGTCACTTCTCCGAAATCAATCTTCGAATCTTTCGCGATTGCCGCCGAACGCCCTTCCTCTACGGGAATCTGCGTGCCATCCGCCTTGATATAGGTCCAGTTGTCTTTCGTCAGATTCCTGATTCCCCAGAGATTCGGATTAGCCGGGTTCTGTACTACTTCTCCCGCCACGGTTTTCATATCATGTCCGCCGTCTATATGATGTCTGTATATCTTCGTATTGGCCATAAGAAGTATCGTACTCCTGCCGATCACCAGCTTCACGGGAACAGGCACTGCCTTCTGGCAGTTCCAGCATGTATGCATCACGCCGTTGGCCTCTTTATTCCCATCATAGAATATCTCTGCGCCGCAGTCCGGACAGATCATGATCCCCGACATCAGATTCGCAAAGGTTTCCAGCCATTTACTCTCCGTAATTCTCCGGTTAGGCTGCTGCAGGCCTGTCGTAAACGATGCTGTGAACAGATCCTTTAGCTGCTGCGGATACAAATCCCAGAAGATAAGCGCATTATCCTGGTATCCTGCAAGCGGCCGGTTATCTCTGTTATCCGGATCAAATATGAACAGGGGGTCCGTTCCATACAACTGGTTCATCGCATGAATGTCCATACATTTGATCTGCGCTTCCCGCCTGCCTTCTAACGGATGATTCAGCATAAACATATAGAACAGTAGCACTGCCAGTGAAAACAGATCCGTGTTTCTGGAAGGCTTTGCCTTGCCCACGACGATCTCCGGCGCCATAAACCGGGGCGTTCCGTAGATGCCGGTTTTCGCTCCGTTGTAAGAAACATTATCATTATCACATATCAGCACATCTCCGGTATCCGGATCAAAGAATACATTGCCAAAAGATATATCCCGATAGCTGTATCCCTTTCCGTGCAGCGCATTATATCCCTTCGTCAGGTTGTAAGCCGCCCTGCACAGACAGTAGAAAGAAGGCTCCGCCTTTCTTTTCATCATGTCCACAATACTTTTATAGCTCTTTGGCCTAAGCGGCATGATATAGCCGAACGATTCTCCATAGCATCTGAAGATCATATCCTGCGGCCACAAAAAAGAAGGGTCCGGCGCACCGCTCTGAATGAGATTATCCAGTATTTCTTTCTGGTTCTTTGTCGCAATATTCTTATAATACCATTTCAGCGCATACGTTTTGTGACCGGCTGTGACCGCATATACCTCTCCCTGTCCGCCCGAGCCAAGCAGTTTTTCAACCGTGTATCTGTTACCGCTTTCCGAAGTCAAAACCGTCCCGCTCTTTAACTGTCCGTCCATGCCCACTATATTCCCTTCATAATACTTCTTCCGCTAACTTCGCGCCCATGGCATATACCCTGCATTGGAACAACGCTCCTACACAATCACCTTCTTCGGGCACTTCTCCTTACATGCGCCGCATCCGATACACTTCTCCTGATCGATCGTCGCATGGAAGTCCTCGATCGTGATCGCATCCGCCGGACAGTTCTTCTTACAGAGCTGACAGGCAATGCAGCCCACGTCACAGGCCTTGATCGTAGCCGGTCCCTTTTCTCTGGAACTGCATGCCACCACGTGTTTCGCATCATAAGGGATCAGGGTGATCAGCTTCTTCGGACAGACGGCAATACACTTGCCACAGGCCTTACATGCCTCTTTATCCACTACCGCTACGCCGTTTACTACATGAATCGCATCGAAAGGACACACTTTCACGCAGCTGCCGAATCCGAGACAGCCGTCATTACATGCCTTCGGTCCGCCGTTCGGCACGAAGGACAGCATACGGCAGTCCTCAATCCCGCTGTAATCATAGTCCACTCTCGTGCGCTCTCTATCGCCCTGACATCTGACAAAAGCGACCTGCCGGACACTTTCCCCCGCTTCCACGCCCATAATCTGTGCTATCTGATTTCCTACTGTTTCACCGCCCACAGGACAGGCATTGACGGGTGCTTCTCCCTTGGCAATAGCGGCCGCCAGCCCGGAGCAGCCCGCATAACCGCATCCTCCGCAGTTATTGCCCGGCAGAACACCCAGAACCGCCTCTTCTTTCTCATCAACTTCCACTTTAAATTGAATGCCGGCAACTCCCAGAAACAGTCCGACAAACAGCCCAACCGCTCCCACGACCAGCGTCGCCATCAATATTCCGTTCATATACAGTCCATCCCTTTCACTTATTTCACAGCAGTCCGGAGAATCCGCAGAATGCGATCGCCATCAGCCCAGCCGTAACAAGAACGATCGGCATCCCCCGGAAAGATTCCGGTATGTCATTATAAGTCATCTTCTCTCTGATTCCTGCCAGAATCACAATCGAAATGGTGAATCCGACAGCCGTAGCAAATCCGTTTACGATTCCGGTTACAATTCCGTAACTCTTCTGTACATTTGTGAGCGCGACACCGAGCACCGCACAGTTCGTCGTAATCAACGGCAGATATACGCCCAGCGACTGATAGAGCGACGGCATATATTTCTTTAAAAACATCTCCACAAACTGTACCAGCGCCGCAATGACCAGAATAAACACAATGGTCTGTAAAAATGTGATATCTAAAGGCACCAGTATATACTGGTATATGGCGCCTGCCACCGCCGATGCCAGCGTAATGACAAAGATGACCGCAACCCCCATGCCCGTGGCGGTATTCGTCTTCTTGGACACGCCAAGAAAAGGACACAAACCGAGGAACTGGCTTAAGACCACATTATTAACCAGCGAGGAGGCTATCAAAATTACAAGTAAATCCTTAACCATTCTTCTCTTCCTCCTTTGTCACTTTCTCTGCGGCCTGTTCCGTTCTTTCATTCACCGCACCGTTCTTCTTCCCGTCCGCTTTGTCATCATAGAGTCTGCGTGCACAGCCGCTGTCGGAACAGTTCATGCAGTCCGAATTACATCCCGACTGGATCTTCGACATATCCTTGCCCTTCTTCTCCCCGATGATCTTCACTTTATTCTGGATCGCCGTCAGCGTCGCCAGTACAAAGAAAGCGCCCGGCGCCATAATAAAGATACTCACAGGTACGAAGCTGTCAGGCATCACATGAATGCCGAAAAGTTCTCCCGCACCCAGAAGTTCCCGCACCGCACCGATACAGGTAAGTGCCACCGAGAAACCGAGTCCCATACCAATCCCGTCAAATAGTGACGGAATCACGGGATTCTTATAAGCATATGCCTCCGCGCGTCCTAAGATGATGCAGTTTACCACGATCAGAGGAATATAGATTCCCAGTGCGTCATACAAAAACGGGATAAATCCCTGCAGGAGCAGTTCCACAACTGTCACAAATGACGCAATAATAACAATAAACGCCGGAATACGCACTTTATCCGGTATAATATTTCTAAGCAGAGAGATAAAAACATTACTTAATGCAAGCACCACCATTGTGGTGAGTCCCATACCCAGCCCGTTGATTGCGGACGTTGTCACCGCTAACGTCGGGCACATGCCAAGCATCAGCACAAAGGTCGGATTCTCTTTCACAACACCATTGATCAGACGTTCTTTCACACTATTCATTGCCACTACCTCCTCCCAGTTCTGTCCGGAAATAGTATAATCCCGCATTGACTCCGTTGGTCACTGCATTCGTTGTAATGGTAGCACCGGAAATCGCATCGATCTGATTCTCCGATGTCGCTCCGTTCTTGGTATACTCAAACTGCTCCACCTGTTTTCCTGCAAACTGCGGTTTCAGGACATCCTCCGCTTTCATACCAAGTCCGGCCGTCTCCGAAATGGACAGAATCGACATGCCGTTTACCGTTCCATCCATACGCACACCGATACTGAACTGAATATCGCCGCCATAACCTTCTCTGGTTGTCACCGTGATCACATATCCAAGCAGGCTGCCTGACGCATCCTTTGCTTCCATTACTTCATCGATGCTCTCCTGTGCATATCCTGCCTCGCTCCATCCTGCCGCATCCCCCGCAGCGATCTCTACCGCCTCAAAAGACGCCGCATCCTGGAAGACTTCCTGACAAGCCTCCTGCTTCGCCTTCGCCTCCTGCGCCGCAATCGGCTCTTTTGTAATCTGATATACCAACCCCAGAATCAATCCGGCAGCGATCGTGATCGCCAGAATGATTCCGGTATTTTTCATCATTTCTTTCATACTTGCACCCCCATTCCGGCCTCATCACAAACGCTCCTTGAATTAACGGGTGCAAGTACGATATGCACACATGCAGCAAGCTGCATGGCGCGTGTACGCTCAGCGCAGCAAGTGCGCAGAGCTGTTTTTACAGTTTCTCTTTTCATACCTGCACCCCCATTCCGGCCTCATCACAAACGCTCCTTGTCATACTTTCTCTCCCCCTTTACCAAAAGCTTTGGGAAGAGTAATCTTCTCAATCAGCGGTACTAATATATTGCCGATGATGATTGCGTAAGACACGCCCTCTGCGGAGGGTCCGAACAGACGGAATATTCCTGTCAGGATACCCAGAAGAATACCGAAGAGATACTGTCCGTTCTTTGTGATCGGCCTGGTTACATAATCGGTTGCCATAAAGAATGCGCCCAGCATCAGACCGCCGCCTGCCAGATGCGCGGAAATATACGCGAAGTCCAAACCATGTCCGCCGAAAATACTGATAAAGATAACAAAACTCAATATGTAACTGCCAGGAATACGCAGATCGATCACGCCCATCAGAATCAGGAAACAGGCACCGGCCACGATAGCAATCATAGAAGTTTCACCGATCACACCGGCCGTCCTGCCGATCACCATATTCAGAATATCAACATCCACACCGTTCTTCAAGTCCGCCAGAGGCGTTGCGCCCGAATAAGCATCGCACTCAAAATTCGTCATGATAGATGTAAAGGAAATGAGCAGAAAACATCTTGCCCCCAGCGCCGGATTCATAAAGTTCTGTCCCAGGCCGCCAAACAGCATCTTCACAACCAGAATCGCGAACACGCCGCCAAGCACTCCGATCCACCACGGTGCGGATGACGGAAGATTAAGCGCTAACAACAACCCTGTCACTACCGCCGAATAATCTCCAACGGTTATTTTCCTATTACATATCTTCTCAAATACCAGTTCTGTCAGTACTGTGGACGCCACAGTTACTACGATCAAAATCAGTGCATCCAATCCGAAATTATAGATACCGAATCCTGCCGCCGGAAGAAGGGCGATCACTACGGCAAGCATGATATTACTTGTTGTCGTTTTAGATCTGACATGCGGATTAGATGATACCTTCATTAAATCACTCATATCTTTGTCTGTACTCCTTTCTTCCTACTTTTTCTTCTTTGCAAGCTGTATCTTACGCATGGATTTGATGGACTGCGTCAGAGGCCTTTTCGCAGGACATACAAAGCTGCAGCAGCCGCACTCCACACATTCCATTCCCTCAAGCGCCAGAAATTCCTCTTCCGCGTAATTCTGCGCATAGACAGCCAGCTTATTCGGCAGAAGTCTGCTGGGACAGGCTTCCACACAACGCCCGCATTTAATACATGCACTAGGCTCCATACGCGACACATCATCCTGTGTCAGACACAGAAGCGCCGATGCCGTCTTTGTCGTGGGCACATCCAGATCAAAAATCCCGAACCCCATCATGGGTCCGCCTGAGACAATCTTCACAGGCTCTGTCTTAAAACCGCCCGCCTCCTCGATCAACTCATGATAATTCGTACCAATCCTCACAATAAAATTACGCGGGTCCGCAACTGCATCTCCCGTCACGGTAACAATACGGTTCATCAAGGGCTTGCCTTCATACACCGCGTGGTAGATAGCCACAACAGTATCCACATTATTAACCACGCAGCCCGCATCTGCCGGCAGCATGGAGGAATTGATTGCGCGTCCCGTAGCCGCATATATGATCTGTCGTTCAGCGCCCTGCGGATATTTCGTCTTGAGCGCCTTCACGCTGATACGAGCCTCATCCTTCGTCAGTTTTCTCAAGATCTCGATGCAGTCCGGCTTGTTGTCTTCTACCGCCAGGATGCCTCTCGCATTCGGAAATAACTGCAGAGACACTTTCAGACCCTTGATCAGCTTCTCCGGTTCCTCTATCATTCTTCTGTAATCGGATGTCAGATACGGTTCACATTCCGCACAGTTCGCGATCACATAATCGATCTTATCAGGCTCCTTCGGTGAGAGCTTAATGAAAGTCGGGAACCCCGCACCTCCCATACCGACGATCCCCGCCTCCTTGATGCACTCGATGATTTCTTCCCGGCTCATCTCCGCAAGCGGTTTTACCTTCGGATATTCCACTTCATCATACAATCCGTCATTCTCGATGACTATGCTCATCACATTGTCTCCGGTAACCACACGTCTCGGTTCTATCGCCTTCACCGTTCCGGATACCGTTGCATAGATCGGCGCCGACACGAAGCCGCCCGCCTCAGCAATCTTCTGCCCCGTCAGTACACGGTCACCCTTCTCCACGATCGGCTTCGCCGGCGCCCCGATATGCTGCGACAGCGGATACACCAGATCTCCCTTTGGCAGCACAGCTTTAATAGGCTTATCCTTAGACAATTCTTTACCATCATAGGGATGTATGCCACCCTGAAATGTTAATTTCGCCATTCTTCGCCCCTCTTTCTATATATAATATCATTCGTTCCCACCTGTCAGACCAGATAAATCATGCCTTCTGCAGTCATTGCTTCCCAGGTCTTTCGCGGGCATTGATTTCGAAAAAATCACTATTATAAATATACTATTTTTCGACGAAAAAAACTACTGCAAATTCAAAAAATATGTTAATATATATGAAACATAAGTTTCCATTCAGACTAAATCGTACAAATAAGTATTTTGAAATATTCTGGCGGACGCGAATGTCGGCAGGCCACAGGAAAGGCATGGTTACTATCATGAGAACAATCAACCAGACGCTTGAGAATTTTACAGTACAATATCCGTTGGAGCGAATCGCACCGCTTGAAAAGCTGCTCTTTATAGACATCGAAACAACCGGCTTTACCGCCAAGAGTTCCTCTCTGTATCTGATCGGTGCCGCTTACCATTATAACGGCTGCTGGCGCATCAAACAGTGGTTTGCAAGAAATTATGACGAGGAGAAGGATCTGTTACGGGACTTCTTTTCCTTTGCCGCAGATTATACGCATCTGATTCATTTTAACGGCAATAATTTTGACCTTCCCTATCTTCTGCAGAAATGTGAACTGCATAAGCTGCCGTATAATTTTGACCATTTTGAGGGAATTGATATCTACAAAAGAATTGCGCCCTACAAATTCTTCCTGCACACACCTAACTGCAAGCAGAAATCGCTGGAGGAACTGATGGGAATCGAACGGGAAGATGCCTATAACGGCGGCGAACTGATCGGACTGTATCATGAATATGTAAAAAAACCGGCAGAAGAAACATACCGGCTTCTGCTGCTTCATAACAGCGACGATATGAAAGGGATGATGCGGATTCTGCCTCTTCTGGCTTTCTACGACCTCTTTAACGGTCCGATCAAGGCCAGAAAAGTACAGTCAAACCGTTTTGTCGATTATCACGGACACGACAGACAGGAACTCTTGATGAAACTGGAGCTTCCGACCCCTCTTCCATTCACGATCTCCAATCTGTCAAATGGCTGCTACTTCAGCGGAGAACTGTCGGAGGGTATCCTGAAAGTACCCGTCTATGAGGAAGAGATGAAGTATTTCTATTCCAATTACAAAGACTACTATTATCTTCCGGAAGAAGATATAGCACTCCACAAATCCGTTGCCTCTTTCGTAGATCAGGAGCACCGCATGCAGGCCTGCGCAGCAAACTGTTACACGCGCAAGCTCTCCACTTATCTGCCGCAGTGGGATATCTTCGCAGAGCCTTTCTTTAAACGGGAGTATAAAAGTAAGGAACTTTTTTTCGAACTGACTGATGAACGCAAGACAGACAGAGCACTGTTTTCCCGCTATGCACAGTATCTGCTCGGGAGAATGGCAAAAACCTACTGACGCGGTCAGACAAATTTCATAATTTCTTCAGAATCACTTTCTTCTATAATTAATACAGCATATAATACAGGGGCATTTATCATAATAAATGCCCCTACATAAATTTCCTTTATAAAACTTATCATTCTACATCGGTTTCTGATAGAAGAAAGAATTCTTTCTCTCAAATCCGATTTCCTTATGGTTGATGATCTGCTCAGTACTTCCGATAAACAGATACCCGCCCGCTTTGAGACTTCTCTGGAATTTGCGGAAAACCTCATCCTTCGCTTCTTCCGTGAAGTATATGAGTACGTTACGGCAGACGATCAGATGATAGTCCGTCGGATATGTATCCTTCAGCAAATTGTGCTCCTTAAACTCCACTCTCGATTTCACTTCATCGGAAATCTGATAAGACGGACCGATCTTTGTGAAAAATTTCTTCTTCAAATCAGCCGGAACACCTACTACGCTCTTCTCCGAATACAATCCTGCTTTTGCCTTCGCTATCACCTGCTTATCCAGATCCGTCGCATATATCCTGATCTGGTTCATCGGCAGATGTTTGGACAGCGCCATAACGAGAGAATAAGGCTCATCACCCGTAGAACACGCCGCACTCCAAATCTTCAGATTGTTTCCATAGCGTTTGATCAAATCAGGAAATATCTCCTGATCCAGCAGCTTCCACTGATCCACATTACGATAAAACTCAGACACATTAATTGTCAGATAATTTACAAACTCATCAAACATATTCCGGTCTGATTTCAAAGCCGAAATATACTTGTCATACCCGACAATCTTGTTTTTTGCAATCAGCGTATCGATTCGACGTTTCATCTGCTTTTCTTTATAAGCATTCAAATCAATTTTTGTCAAATCAAAGACTGCTTTCTTGAAATACTCATAATCATATGCCATAATCTTCACCGCCCGTTAATTGTATTATTCTCTTTATATTATCCGCAATGCATTCCGGCTGCGCGCTTTTACGCGCAATTTATGCCTCTGTATCCTCCTCGGCATTTTCGCTCGAAATCACTGCGTCAATATCTACAGAAACGACGTCCGCGTCATCATCCGCTTTATTTTCCTCCGGTTCAGGAGCAAGAAGCGCCTTCATGCTTAAGCTGATCTTCTTGTCATCCTCATTAAAATCAACCACTTTCGCCGTTACCTCTTCACCCGTCTTAAGTACATCGGAAGGCTTCTCGATGTGCTCCTTGGATATCTGCGATACATGCAGCAGCGCGTCAATCCCGGCTTCCAGTTCGATAAATGCGCCGAAATCCGTCATGCGCGCAACCTTACCGGTCACCACACTGCCCACTGCATACTTGTCTGCTGCGCCCTTCCACGGGTTCTGATCTTCAAACTTAAGACTAAGCGCGATCTTCGTGCCGGAGATCTCTTTGATCAATACCTTTACTACCTCGCCTACCTTAAATACTTTCTTGGGATTCTCCACTCTGCCCCATGACATTTCGGAGATATGAAGCAACCCGTCACATCCGCCCAGATCAATAAATGCACCGAAATCTGTCACGTTCTTCACGGTACCTTCCACGGTGTCTCCAGCCTTGATCGTCTCAAACAGCTTCTTCTGCATCTCAGCTTTCTCAGCCATAATAAGCTGTTTTCTGTCGCCGATATATCTTCTTCTCTTCGGGTTGTACTCACTGATTACGAACTCGATCTCCTGTCCCGCATACTTGGTCAGATCCTTCTCATAAGTATCAGACACAAGGCTTGCCGGAATAAAGATTCTCACTTCCTCAACAACAACGCTTAAACCGCCGTCCAGAACCTGTGTTACTTTTGCCTTGAGTACTTCATTATTATTATATGCTTCCTCAATCCGCTTATTGCCTCTGTCTGCAGCAAGACGTTTATAAGTAAGAAGAACTTGTCCCTCACCGTCATTTACTTTCAGCACCTTCACTTCCATAGTGTCGCCGGGTTTCGCAACGGTTGTCAAATCTACATTAGGTTCGTTCGTATATTCATTTTTGGTAAGAACGCCATCTGATTTATATCCGATGTTGAGAATGATCTCTTCCGGTTTCACATCAATAACGGTACCTTCAACAACCTCTCCTGTGTGTATTGTCTTTAAAGACTCTTCTAACATTTGTTCAAAAGTTAACTCTGACATAATTTTGAACCTCCTCGATAATATTGTTTGGGGTTGAAGCCCCTGCTGTAATACCCACCAGTCGGACAGATTTAGGTAAATCCGGATGCAAGTCATCAAGTGTCTGTATATAATACGTGTTTGCACACTCCTGCATGCAGATCTCATATAGCTTCCGTGTATTAGAACTATGTTTGCCACCTATTACTATCATAACATCGACCTTAGCGGCTATCTCTCTAGCCTCGGTCTGACGCACTTCCGTAGCGTTACATATAGTATTCACAACACTACCATTGTACCCTTTTTCCTTTAAAATTTCAACCATATCTTGAAATTTATTGTAGTTAAATGTCGTCTGAGAAACAATACACAGTTCCTCGTCCTGTCCACAAGTGAAATTACGTGCTTCTTCCATGGACTCTATCACCGTTGCAGGCTCTTTAGCCCAGCTCATGATCCCCTCTACTTCCGGGTGCCCGGCGTTGCCGATGATCACGATTTTCCTGCCGGCATTACTCTCTGTCTCTACAATATTATGAATGCGCTTCACAAACGGACATGTCGCATCCACACACGTAAGTCCCTGCGCTTCTATTTTCCCGCAGATCTCCTTCGGAACGCCGTGCGCGCGAATCAGCACGGTCCCCTCTGTGATCTCTGCGATCTGCTCCTCTGTTTCAATCACATGCACACCTTTTTGCTGCAGATCTTTTACGACTTCCTCATTGTGAATGATCGGACCGTATGTATAGATCGGCTTACCCCCGGCCGCCTGCTCATATACCTGTTCTACCGCACGCCTGACTCCAAAACAGAATCCGGCATGTTCCGCCAGTATTACCTCCATGTTTATATGCCCTTTCAGAATTTTTTTGGTCCGCCGCCTGCGTTATCTGTTGCCAGTCAGCGAAATGACCGCGTCCACTGCCTCGTCAATGGTCATGTACGACGAATCAATCAATGTGGCATCCTCTGCCTGCTTGAGTGGTGAGATCTCTCTTGTCATATCCTGATGATCACGCTCGATAATATCCTGCTCGATCGTATCAAGATCACAGGATACCCCCTTTGCCGCCAATTCTTCATAACGCCTCCTGGCGCGCACTCTGCTGTCTGCCGTCAGATATACTTTCACCTGCGCGTCCGGAAGCACACAGGTACCGATATCACGCCCGTCCATGACGACATCCTGGCTGGCCGCCAGTTTCTGCTGTAACTCCACCATCTTTTTCCGGACGTTGGGATTGGGGCTGCTGGTGGACGCCATGTTTCCCACCTCTTCGGTCCGGATCAGGCCGTTTACATTCTCGCCGTTCAGATATACGATCTGCTCCCCGTTCTCGTAGCCAATGGTGATATCCGCTTCCTCGCACTTCGCGTCAATCTTCTCCGTCTCCGAAGGATCAATCCGTTCTCTGATCAGATACAGCGCCATCGCGCGGTACATCGCTCCCGTATCCACATAGATATATCCCAGTTTTTCTGCGATCTTCTTTGCAATGGTACTCTTGCCGGCGCCTGCCGGTCCATCTATTGCGATATTAAAGCTCATATTGTTTTCCTCTTCTTTCCTGCATGAGTATTTGACAATTCAATACCGATACATTTCTTTATCTCATCCGGTTTCTTTATCCCATCCACATATGTTTCCGGCTCCGTATCCATTCCCTTCCAGCTTTCAGTTTCCATCCGGTATGCTGCTTCCAGCCAGATGTCCCGTAGACCATGCAATCTGCAGGTTAAATCCGCCCGTGACCGCATCCAGATCCAGCAGTTCTCCCGCAAAATACAATCCTTTTACAAGTTTAGACTCCATGGTGGAAGGATTCACTTCCTTCACTTTCACACCGCCCTGTGTAATGATGGCTTCTGTAAAGTCTCTGAGACCGCTCACATGCATCTGCATCTTCTTCGTCTTCTCAATCAGCCTGTCCCGCTCCTGTCTGGTGATCTCATGAATCCTCTTATCCCCGTCGATTCCCGACAGTTCGATCATCACAGGCGTCAGTTTCGCCGGATACAGACTGCCGATCACATTCTTAAACTGTTTGTTCGGATTCTGCTCAAAATCACGCAGTATCCTCTTGTCAAGCTGTTCGGCTGTAAGCGCCGGTTTCAGATCTATGGTGACCGTTACCTCCTCCGGCTTCTTACATTTATGATAAAAACTGCTGGCTGACAGAACAAGCGGTCCGCTGATCCCGAAATGCGTAAAAAGCATCTCCCCGAATCCCTGCCAGATCTTCTTAGTTCCACATCCCATTGTCAGCGTTACATTTTTCAGCGATAACCCCTGCAGCAGACTGCACCATGGCTCCCTGATCTCCATCGGCACCAGCGCCGGCCTGCATTCCTGCACCGTATGTCCGAGACCCTTAGCCATCCGATGACCGTCTCCCGTGGAGCCCGTTGCAGGATAGGATAATCCACCGGTGGCAAGTACAACTGCCGACGCCGTAAGTACCCTTCCGTCTGTTGTCCGCACGCCGGTCACCTGCCCGTCACCTGTAAGCACTTCGCTGACTGTCGTACACAGCCGGACTTCCACACCCGCCTTTCGCAGAAGCCGCTCCATCGCCGCTATGACGTCTGAAGAATGATCAGAGACCGGAAAGACTCTCTCTCCCCGTTCCACCTTCAGCGGGCATCCGGCATTCCGGATCAGTTCCATGACCTGTCGATTATCAAGATCATAAAAAGCGCTGTATAGAAACTTGGGATTACTCACTACATGGTCAAACAGCTCGTCCTGCCCGCAGGCATTGGTCACATTGCAGCGTCCTTTCCCTGTGATAAAAATCTTCCTGCCGAGCTTGTCATTTTTCTCTAACAACACGACTTTATGTCCATACTGTGCGGCGGCGTACGCGGCCATCATGCCGGCCGCGCCGCCGCCTGTTACGATCACACTGCTCATATTCAATCTTCCTTCTTGCGCAGCGAATAATTCAACATCGGTTCCTCATCAATAAAGTTGATTTCATCATTTAAGTATACCTGATAATTATTCCACGCCTCTTCCAGATTCTTCAGATTACTCTTGACTTCCTCCGGCCGTTTCAGGCACATGGCCACCACCAGGGCATTGATCACGCTAAGAGGCGCCACCAGAGAATCCACAATGGAAACCATATCGCTTCTTGCCAGAAGATTACAGGAAGAGTACAGATTCATCGGCGAATGCACCGAATCCGTAACCGTGATTACCTTGGCGTTCCTGTCGTTGGCAAACTCCATCGCTTTCAGGGTACGCATGGAATATCGGGGAAAGCTGATACCGATCATGGCGTCCTGTTCGTCGATGCGGATCATCTGTTCAAAAGTCTCCGACACGCTGGTGGTCTTAAGGAGAATCACATTTCCTCTGATCATATTCAGATAGAAATGCAGAAAATCCGCCAGCGGTTCACAGCTTCTGACTCCCATTACATACACATTCTTCGCCTCCAGAATGATGTCTACCGCTGTCTCGAAAGCCACCGGGTCCAGACTGTGGATGGTATCCTGCAGTTTCTCAATATCCGCTTCCAGAACCGAAGTCAGTATCTCTGACTGGGAACTTTTACCGTACTTTGCCCCGATCTTCTGCACGGAGTTAATCTTATTCTGCACCCAGTCTTCCAGATCACGCTGAAATTCCGGATAACCATTATAACCGATGAACATCGCATAGCGAACAACAGTAGACTCACTGACGCCCACCGTTTCCCCCAGCTTGGCGGCAGTCATAAACACCGCCTGATCATAGTGATCATAGATAAAAGCTGAAATTGCCTTCTGTCCCTTGCTCATCTTGCCGTAATGCTCATTGATCCTTGTGATAATATCATAACGATTCTGTATCATCATCTTCTATTGAAAATATACCCTTCCTGATTTATACATTCAGAAAAGCCTTATAGGACTCCTCCAGCAATTTCACCGTATCCTCTTCCTGCAGATCATAGTCACCGGTAAGGGACATGCACGCCGACCCGTGAATAAAGATCCACATTCTCATAAACATTCCGCTCGGGTCCTTGCAGCCGTAGAACTTGGCGTTATTGATCTCTTTGACAACCGTCCCGTTCGCCCCGTTCAACAGATCATAGAGGCTCTTGCCATGGCGGTTCTCCGCCATGAACAGAAGCTGGAAAATCTGCTGCTCCTCCTGCGCAAAACGGATATAGGCAAGTCCCATATTCACAAACGGCGTATCGCTTGTCTTCGGAAATTTGTCATAATACTCATTAAAGAATCCGATCGCTTTATTGTACAGTTCCTCACCCAGCTCTTCCATATTCTTATATACACGGAAAATCGGCTGTGTGGAACATCCTGCCTTAGCTGCCAGCGTTCTTGCGCTTACCTGCGCAAAGCCCCCCTCTCTGGTCATCTGAAATGCCGCATTCAATATTTCATCCTTCGTGATCGTCTCTTTTCTTGCCATAAGATATAACCTCTCTCGTATCGTAAATGTATCATCTTTTGGTAACATATGTTATTATAATATATTATGTAACCTTCGTCAACCACAGAAAGGAAATATTTTTCCTTAAAGTTTAAATATAAAAGAAGCCTTTGCAGAAATATACATAGCCTTCTGCAAAGACTTCTTGCTCATTTCTTTTATGTGCTTTGTATTAAACAGGATATGCGCCGTTCTTCGTATCTGCCACGCTCATGTCAACCTTCTCCTGCTGTGCCTGACGATACTTGAAGAAATCAGTAGCAACCTGCGGGAACAGTGCATAGGACAGTACGTCCTCATCCTGCTGTTTCCACTCTTTCATCTCCGCTTCCAGACCTGCAAGCTCCGGTTCCACGTGACCGGTCGCCTCGGCGGAACGGGCGGTAGAACGCTTTTCACCAGGGATAACCTTGTCGATCACTTCCTGGCTCATAGGCTTAACTGTCTGTCCGTAATTACCGCGAAGCAGATCCTTGAACTCTCCTGTCGCCATCTTGTATCTCTCACCCATCAGCACATTAAATACAGCCTGCGTGCCGACGATCTGAGAGGACGGCGTAACCAGAGGCGGCTCACCACAATCCTTACGCACTCTCGGAATCTCCTCCAACACATCCTGATATTTATCCTCTGCCTTCTGCTCCTTCAGCTGACTCACCATATTAGACAACATACCGCCGGGAACCTGATAACGCAGTGTATTGATGTTAACACCCAGCACCTTGGTGCTCATCAGGCCGGATTCGATACATTCCTCACGGTAAGGACGGAAGTAATCTGCAATCTGTGCCAGAATCTCCTGATCATAGCCGGTATCATAAGGCGTACCCTTGAAGGTCTCCACCATAACCTCTGTTGCAGGCTGGGAAGTACCCAGTGCAAACGGAGAAATCGCGCAGTCAATCACATCCACACCGGCTTCCACCGCTTTCAGATAAGTCATGGACGCCACACCGGACGTATAATGCGTATGCAGCTGGATCGGAAGCTTTGTGCTCTCCTTTAAAGTCTTTACGAGTTCTTCTGCGCGGTAAGGAACAAGCAGACCCGCCATATCCTTGATACAGATGGAATCAGCTCCCATCTCCTCGATCTTCTTCGCCATATCCGCCCAATACTCTAAGGTATAAGCATCTCCAAGAGTGTAGGAAAGCGCGATCTGTGACTCTCCTCTGCCCTCCTGCTTCTTGATCTTGTTGGTTGCGTCTACCGCTGCCTGAAGGTTTCGGATATCGTTCAGACAGTCAAAAATTCTGATAACATCAATGCCGTTTGCAATGGATTTCTCAACAAACGCGTACACCACGTCATCCGCATAAGGTCTGTAGCCTAAAATATTCTGGCCTCTGAATAACATCTGAAGCTTGGTATTCTTAAAGCCGTCTCTTAACTTTCTCAGTCTCTCCCACGGATCCTCCTTCAGGAAACGAAGGGAAGCATCGAAGGTTGCGCCGCCCCAGCACTCTACTGCATGATAGCCGACTTTATCCATTTTATCTACGATTGGAAGCATCTTCTCGGTAGGCATTCTTGTCGCAATCAGAGACTGATGTGCGTCACGAAGAACGGTTTCCATGATTCCAACCGGCTTTTTAATCTGTTCTGCCATTATATTTTCATTCCTTTCTCAATTTGAATTCTCACTACGCACCTGTGAAACGCTTCCCTAAGCGGTAATCCTGACGCAATTTCCACAGACAGGAAAGTATTTCGCAATTGCACATTATGGTTTAGAATACTCCGAATACTGCCATAAAGGTACCTGCCGCAACCGCAGTACCGATAACGCCCGCCACATTGGGACCCATGGCATGCATCAGCAGGAAATTGGTAGGATCAGCCTCTGCACCGACTTTCTGCGACACTCTCGCCGCCATAGGCACGGCAGATACACCTGCGGAACCGATCAGCGGATTTACCTTGCCCTTCGTCACAACGCACATCAGCTTACCGAACAGTACACCGGCAGCCGTACCGAACGCAAATGCGACCAGACCCAGAATAACGATTTTGATGGTATCCCAGTTCAGGAATGCCTCTGCACTGGTAGTCGCACCTACAGAAGTACCAAGGATGATAACCACGATATACATGAGTGCATTAGATGCAGTATCTGTCAACTGTCTTACCACGCCGGATTCTCTGAACAGGTTACCTAACATCAGCATACCTACAAGGGGCGCCGTAGTAGGCAGAATCAAAGAAACGACTACCGTTACCACGATAGGGAACAGAATCTTCTCTAATTTGCTGACAGGACGAAGCTGTCCCATCTTGATCTTCCGCTCTTTCTCTGTCGTAAAGAGTTTCATGATCGGCGGCTGGATAATCGGTACCAGCGCCATATAGGAATAAGCTGCCACGGCGATAGGTCCCATCAGTGTAGTCTGTCCCAGCTTACCTGCAAGGAAGATAGATGTCGGGCCGTCTGCGCCGCCGATAATGGAAATCGCTGCTGCCGCCTTGTCATTAAAGCCAAGGAAGATCGCTCCGAAATATGCTGCAAAAATACCGAACTGTGCTGCCGCACCAAGCAGGAAACTCTTCGGATTGGCGATGAGCGGACCAAAGTCTGTCATGGCGCCGACGCCCATAAAGATCAGGGACGGCAGAATCGCCCATTCATCCAGTTTGTAGAAATAGTACAACAGACCGCCGCCGGCGCCGCCTTCTCCGTATGGCGCCATAATATCCGGATAGATATTTACGAGCAGCATACCGAAAGCAATCGGAACCAGCAAAAGCGGTTCAAAGCCTTTGGCAATGGCCAGATATAGAAATACAAGTGCTACGACAATCATGATGTAGTTTCCCACTTCCAGATTGAAGAAAGCGGTCTGATGTATCAGATTGTCAAGCGTCTCAACTATATACATTTTATTAACCTCCTGTAGTTTTAGTCTCAGATGCCCGTCCGCGAAGACAGACACTGACATTTTGTCATAACAATTCAGACATAGGCCGGACTGTCACAATTAGTTCAATGTTGCCAGTAATGCGCCTGCCTCTACCGCATCGCCTACAGCTACATTAATACTTGCTACAGTGCCATCCTGAGGAGCAACTACAGGGATCTCCATCTTCATAGCTTCCACGATCACGACAGCATCGCCCTTCTTCACTGCCTGACCTACGTTTGCTTCGATCTTAAATACCTTACCTGCCGCGCCGGCTTCGATCTTAACGCTGCCTGCCGCACCGCCTGCTGCGGGTGCTGCTGCAGGAGCAGGTGCTGCCTTGGGAGCAGCCTTCGGTGCCGCAGGTGCCGCTGCAACCGGTGCGCCGCTTGTAGCGCCTTCTTCCACAACTACATCATATACGCTTCCGTTTACGGTGATTGTATAATTTTTCATCTTCATATCCTCCTATGACTCTTAGGCATTCTGCCATTTGCTCTTATTAGATTTTCTGATGGATCTTACTACGAATCCGTCTGTGGAACCGGAACCCTCATACGCCGCGATCGCCGCCGCGATGACTGCCACCAGCTCCGTATCGTCGGAGAGTTCCTCCTGTGCTGCAGGCTGTACTGCTGCAGGTGCCGGCTGCACGTTCGCGCCTGCCGGATTTTCCGCTGCCTTCTTCTTCCTGCCCTCTATCTTGGAAATCAGCGTAAAGCTGGAAATAATCAGACTGATCAGAATCAAGACAACAAATACGGTACCCATTCCGATGACCGTATTCATAAGCGCCTTCATCATGATTTCGCCCAGGGAATACGTCACATTGGTTGTGATTGCTTCCAGCATACCCGTAGCCGGATCATACACCACTTCTACGACCGCATTATGGCTGGAACCGAGTACGTTGATCTCAGCATAGATTTCTTCATCGTTCACAACCGCCGTACCGCCGTTTGTCCCCTCGAATTCACCGATATCCTCCAGAGCATCCTGCCATCCGAGCAGGCCGGCATAGATTTCCGGCTGGTCTGCAAGCTGCTCCACTGCGCCCTCACTCACTACGCTGTTCATATCCTGAATCAAAGCCTCATCACGCGCAACCAGGCTCTGCTCCTCCTCGGACATTTGCCGTGTTTCCTGTCCGCATGCACACAAGCCGATCATACAGGTAATCATACCTAATATTGCGAATATTTTTTTCATATTAAGCATCATCCTTTCTAAACTGTACCGTGTTTTCTATCCGGACGGCCTTCACTCTTAGTCGCTAACATCTCGAAAGCGCCGATCACATACTTTCTCGTATCGACAGGCTCTACGATCTGGTCTACATATCCTCTCTTCGCTGCACTTGTCACATTATTCTGGAGTGCTGCATACTCTTTCGCGCACGCATCAATTGCCTCGGAACCTTGTCCGTCACAGATGATCTTGGCCGCAAGGTTCGCATCCATCATGCCGATCTCGGCTTCCGGCCATGCAATCGTAATATCTGCACCGATCGCTTTGGAATTCATTGCCACATAAGCGCTTCCATATGTCTTGCCAATGATCACGTTCACCTTCGGAACCGTTGCATTTGCAAAAGCATATGTAAGTTTCGCTACCGCTTTCGCAATTCTGCCCTCAGAACATTTGGTCGCCGCAAATCCCGCAACGTTTGTCAGAGAAAGAACCGGAATATCAAAAGCATCGCAGAAGTTGACAAACTCTGCCGCTTTCTCCGCTCCTCTTACGGACAATACCGCTTCAAATTTATCAGTCACTTCACCGTCAGCGTTATATACTTCTGTACGGTTGGCAACTGCTCCGATGGTCGCACCGTTTAATCTGATGAAACCTGCAACCATGTCTTTTGCATAATTCTGCTTCACTTCCACAAATATACCGTCATCCGCAATCTGGGATAAAGCGATGGATGTATCGCCCACGCAGTTCACGATCTGCGCACATGCCCTGTTCAGGTCATCTGTACAGTCACCGACTGCGATCTCTGCATTATTGGCAGGCAGCATGGATACAAGCTGTCTGATCTGCGCCATAATGGATGCCTCGTCGCCGACCGCATCTACCATGCCGGTCTCTTCACTCTGGAATGCGGCAGAGGATGTGTCACATCTGGAGATCTCATTGCCCTCTAACGCATTGGGTGAATTCACGAATAATTTTGCCTTTTTCTCTTCCATAAAAGCAAAATCAGTCATCGCAGGAATCAGGGCAAGTCCGCCGCCGCAGCTGCCGAAAACAGCCGTGATCTGCGGAATTACGCCGGAAGCAAGCGCCTGCTTCATATAAATCTCACCAAAACCGTTCAAGGCATCCGTTGCCTCCTGCAGTCTAAGTCCGGCAGAATCAATCAGTCCGATCACAGGTGCCCCTGTCTTCAGCGCCAGATCATAGAGGTTTGCAATTTTCTTAGCATGCATCTCGCCAACCGTACCGTTTAAAACGGATGCGTCCTGACTATACACATACACAAGATTACCGTCGATCACTCCGTAGCCGGTCACAACGCCGTCCGAAGGAGTTTCCGCCTGTTTCAGATTGAAATCCGTTGCTCTTGCCGTTACAAGCGCACCGATCTCAACGAAACTGTTTTCATCGAGCAAAGCATTAATTCTTTGACTCGCTTGAGAAGTAGTACTCATTTTTCAGCCCTCCATTTATCATAATAATAAATAATTAGAACATTATCATTGTGTGCATAGCACACGAACGTAGTATACCATAGATTCTGCAACTCGACCAGCACATTTTCCAAAAATTTTCATGAAACGCGCCAAAAAAATGTTAAGGAAAATACTAAAGTAAAAAAACGTCCAGAAGATAGGTACAGATCCGTCTGTAGGTGCGCTCTTCCACCGCCGCTTCCGTGACGACAGGGTACTGTTTAATCAGCGTACCGTTCAGGTAATAACTGACCGATCCAATCTGTTCCCGCTCCGCGACCGGCGCCTGCAGCGTATCCGCGATCTTCGTCCGGACCTCGATCTCATCATCCTCGCACAGCAGGTATGAAATACTGTGCTCTCCTCCATCCTGCAGCCGCACCGGCACGTACACTTCCCCATAAGGTTTGCCGTCCGCCCCGTCAATTCCGTTTTGCACCCGTATATTCCCGAACTCCTGCGGTTCATAAATATCTCTGTACAGATAGCGCTCCATCCCGTAAGCCGTCAGCTTCTTCATATCACTCCACTTATAGGTCCTGTTGTTCGGCCATCCGCACGCAAGCAGCGCTACCGTAAAGATCCGCCCCTCGCTTTCCACCGCACCCACATAACAGTAACCGGCATTATTCGTAAATCCCGTCTTGCCGGAGATCGCCTCTTTCATCATTCCCAGGAAGGCGTTATGATTGTTACAGTGAAAACTCCGCTTCCCGTCCGCATCGGTAAAATCATACCCAAGCGTCTGCGTGACCTGAAGAAACTGCTCTCTGGCCGGTGAATCCGTCACACAGTATGCCATGATCTTCGCAAGATCCGCCGCCGTAGTCGAATGGACTCTGCCGCTGTCGTTGACCGTCGCATCCAGTCCGTTCGGCGTGATAAAGTATGTGTCATAACAGCCTATATCCCTCGCCTTCTGGTTCATCATCGTCGCGAACTTTTCCACGCTCCCCCCTACTGCCTCAGCGATCACCACAGCGGAATCGTTATGGGATTCCAGCATGAGCGAATATAGAAGATCGCCCAGCCGGTATCGCTCCCCCTGTTTCACGTACAGTTTCACCTTCGGCATGCTTGTCGCATAAGCGGAAACCTCCACGATCTGATCCGGATTGCCGTACTCTAATGCCAGAATGCACGTCATGATCTTTGTTGTGCTTGCCATCGGCAGAATATCCTTTTCATTTTTGCCGTACAGCACCCGTCCCGAGTCCGCATCCATCAGAACCGCCGCCTGTGCATAAAGCTGCAGATCTGCTTCCTGCTCACTGCTCTCCCGCGGAACATCCGCGTTATTTTGCGCACTGACCGGCACGCCCGGACAGCAAAACAAGGCAGCCGCCGTCACACCGGCTGCCACCCTGCATAATATACCTTCTTTTATTAATTTCCTGTTCTCTGAAAAGATACACATATGTTAACCTTCATACTTCTTCGTTAATATATATGCATATCCTGTCTTCATATGCGCCTTTTCCCGTAGGATAACTTTTGCGTGCTTTTATTGGATCAGTTAAAAATCAAATATCCAGCTGCAGCTGTACCTCCGACTCCGCCTGCTGCTTAAACTCCTCGATCTGTACGGCATTCAGTTCCGGCAGATCTTCCAGTGATTTCACGCCGAAGCTTCTTAAGAACTGCTCCGTCGTGCCGAACAAAAGCGGTCTGCCGGGCGCATCCAGCCTGCCGACCTCCGTAATCAGATCATACTCCAGAAGCTTATTCACTGCGTGATCACAGCTGACGCCTCTGACCTTCTCGATCTCTAATCTGGTAACCGGCTGCTTATAGGCGATGATGGATAGCGTCTCTAAGAGTGTATCCGTCAGTACAAACTTCTTCGGTGCTTTAGCGATCTTGATGAGAAACTCATACAGTTCCCCTTTCGTGCACATCTGCACGGCATTATCCAGGGTCGTCAGTCCGATCCCCCGGTCCTGCGCGCTGTAATCCTGCGCCATCTCCTCCAGAATCTCCTGCGTCGTCTTCTTATCTTCCTCAATCACCGCTGCAAGATTGTCTATGCTGACCGAATCTCCCATTGTAAAAAGAATTGCCTCCAGTACCGCTTTCGCCTTTGCTCTTTCCATCTTTCTTCCTCATTTCTGCGCAGCTTTCCTCTACTCCGCAACCGACGTAAGCTGCATCGGCGCGGTATCGCTTAAGTCCTTCGTTGTAATGATAATATCGGAAAATGTATCTTCCTGCTCTATACCGATCCTGCCCGTTTTGATCATTTCCAGAATAACCAGGAACGTAACGATCACTTCCATCTTGCTGCTTTGTTTTTCCAGAAGCCTCCGGAAGCTGAATGTCTTATGGCTGCGCACATACGCCTCCACAAAAGTAGTCTTTAAATCCATGTCGATCTCGTCCTTCTCGATATTGCCGAAGGTACTTCTGACCGGATCGATCTTGTCCTCCTGTCGTCTCATGATCTGCTTGAATATCTCATGCAGCTTCTGCAGCGTCATATCTCCGATCAGTTCCTCATAATCCACCGGCTGTCTGTAATTGGCAACTTCCTTCGGAAGCGTCGGACGCTTGTACAGACTTCTCTCCGCATCCACCATCCTGTCGCGCAGTTCATATGACATATATTTGCACATCTTGTATTCCAGCAGCTTCTCAACCAGTTCTGCTCTCGGATCTTCCTCTTCTCCCTCTTCATTCACTTCCTTGGGCAGCAGCATCCTGCACTTGATGTCAATCAGCGTAGCCGCCATAACAAGGAACTCGCTCACTACGTTCATGTCTTCTGTCGGCATCTGTTTGATATAATCCAGATACTGCTCCGTGATCTCCACAATCGGAATATCATAAATATCAACTTTATTCTTATCAATCAGGTGCAGAAGCAGATCTAAAGGGCCTTCAAACACCTCCAGCTTTACAGGAATCGCCATCGCAAGCTTGTCCTTTCTATTTTGCAGGAAGAAGATCGATCTCCACAAGTTCCGCCGGATTAAAGATCCTGAGCGGAATCGTATGTGTGCCGAGCCCCCTGCTTAAAATCATCACGGATTTCCCATATGCAAACCGACCGCCGTCATATTTCGGAAAAAGAGTCATGTTCGGAGACAGCACACCGCCCAGCACAGGCAGCCGCATGATGCCGCCGTGCACATGCCCGGATACCACCAGATCTGCGCCCCAGGCCGCATACTCCTCAAAATACTGCGGCGTATGCGCGATCAGGATCTGACAGGCATCCTCCCGCGGTCTGCCTAATATTTTCGGAAGATAATCTGCAGCCATGGGGTGCTTCCGGAATTTCCGGTAATACTGTCCGGCAATCTCAGCACCGCAGACCGCCACATTATACTCCGGCAGATAAACATTCTCATTCATCAGCATTGTAATCCCGCAGTCCGACAGTTCCTTCATATAATCATTATAAACCGTGCCAAACTGTTCCGGGCATCTTTGTAATCGTTGTTCATGATTCCCCAGACCGTAATAGATCTGATAGCGGGATGACAGCTGCCGCATCAGCGACAGAGCTTTTTCATAAGGTGAATCCTGTACTGCCGTCAGCATATCCCCTGCCGTAAGAATCACATCCGGCGATATTGTATCTATTTCTCTGATCAGCTTCCCCTGCTCTTTACCATACGATTTGTTATGCAGGTCGGAGAGCAGAACCAGTTTGCAGGGCTTCTTGATCTTATCCGATGTGATCTCATACCGTACCGTAACAAATCTGCTACCGTCATATATTGATATGAGAAGACACAGGAAGAACAGCGCCGCAATGCAAATCAGTATTACCTTTATCATATATGTTTTCTCCACCTCAAATCACTGTAGAACCTTGCGTATTCCCGCTCACGCCTTATCTACACAACTGTTACAGTATATCATACTGCAGCAGATTCCCGCAATCTGTGAACTTGTGTTCTGTCTATGGACAGGGGACCGTTCAGCCTGCGGCTTCCCTGTCACGTCTGCTGCACATAAAATGCTCCAAAGTCGCATTTTGCCGCTTGCTGCATGGTACCGGCTCAGCGCTTCATCAGATACAGTATCCACACCTTTTTCCAGTAATCCTTGTATTCCGCTTTATCTACCCCTTTTGCCGCCAGGATTGATACACTTCCGATCCGCGTTCCGTTCAGTTTATAGACCGCTTCACCGATGGCATCCCCCTCCGCCACGGGCGCCTGCACACAGTCGGGCAGACTGATTTCCTTTTGAATTTCACTTAAGTTGCTCCCTTGCGTGTCCAGATAGTCAAACGGTCCCGCATAAGTCAACTGTACGACATCCTCGATGCCGCCTTCCACCTTCTGTTCCGGAAGCGGATCTTTATTGTCGTCCTTGTACATCCGGCTGACACTGTAACCATAATTCAGCAGCGTTATGGCATCCTGAAAACGGGTCTTGGGATCCGGCGCCGCCATCACCACTGCGATCAGTTCCATGCCGTCCCGGTCTGCTGTTGCCGACAGACAATACAGCGCTTTCGAAGTAGAACCGGTCTTAAGCCCGGTCGTCCACTCATACTGCTTAAGCAGCTTGTTGGTGCTCGACAGCGTGAAGGAGGAATTGCCCTGCGCCGTTTTATGCTCAATGTCTTCCATCCAGATCCTTGTATACTTAAAAACCTCCGGATACTTCGTAATCAACTCCCTTGACATGATCGCAACGTCCTTGGCGGAAGAATAATGACCGTCGGAATCCGTCAGGCCGCAGCAGTCCTCGAAATGCGTATTCTGCATACCCAGCGCCTCCGCCTTCTCATTCATTAACTTGACAAACTCTCCCTCACTGCCCGCTATGTACTCCGCTACCGCAACGCTGGCGTCATTGCCGGATGCAACGGCAATGCATTTAATCATCGTCTCAAGTGTCTGCGTCTCTCCTTCTTCCAGAAACACCTGTGATCCGCCCATGGATTTTGCATAGGCGCTGGTTGTAACCAGATCCTCCAGCCTGATCCGCCCGCTTTTCAGATGTTCAAAAATAATCAGCAGCGTCATGATCTTCGTGATACTGGCAGGGCTCCGTTTCGAATCTGCATCCTGTTCGCAGACCACCTGCCCGGTAGATGCCTCCATCACAATATAAGACGGTGTCGCAACATCCGGCGCAGCCCATACACACATCGACATGCACGCAAATTGTACATGCAGGATCAGACATCCCAATATAAGCCAAACTGCAATACGCTTTCTTGTTTTCCGCAACATTGTCACTCCCAAATACTCTGTTATGTACTATAACATATTGCCATGGGACAACGGATATGAGCAAAAAAGAAAAACAGACTCAAAATCACTTCTGAGTCTGTTCCATGCTTTTACTTAGTTGTATTTGCGTTTTCTGGCTGCTTCGGACTTCTTCTTACGTCTTACGCTGGGCTTCTCGTAATGCTCTCTCT
>CALGVA010000077.1 GCA_937920345.1 uncultured Lachnospiraceae bacterium | reverse complement strand
GACATGGAGTTATACTAACGCTGCAAAGAACGCAGCCTAAGTATAACTATACCATGTCCAAGAGAATGCAAAGAGCGCATTCTCTGCATCAAGACATGGAGTTATACCAAGACATGAAGTTATCCTAAGACATCAAAGAACGATGTCAAGCATAACTAAGTCATGTCCGAGAGAACGCAAAGGACGCATTCTCAAAGTTACACGAAAGTTACACAGAGAGGAGTTACTATGATCAAATTATCAGAGGGCGGTGCATATCTGCTTCATGGAACAGAGATTGTTCCGGAGGGTGCAGAGGCGGCGGCACAGATTAAGAGCAGGACAGGCCGGGAGGTGCCGAAGGCGGAAGCGGCGCAGAATACAATGGCATACGGTATTCTTAAGGCGCACAACACCTCCGGCAGCATGGAGAAATTAAAGATTAAATTTGATAAACTGACATCCCATGACATCACATTTGTAGGTATTATTCAGACGGCGAGAGCTTCGGGGCTTCAGAAGTTCCCGATTCCTTATGTGCTGACCAACTGTCATAATTCTTTGTGTGCGGTGGGCGGCACGATCAATGAGGATGACCACATGTTCGGGCTGACATGCGCGAAGAAATACGGCGGTGTCTATGTGCCTCCACATCAGGCGGTTATTCACCAGTATGCCAGAGAGATGTTGGCCGGCGGCGGTAAGATGATCTTAGGATCCGATTCTCATACCCGCTATGGCGCGCTCGGCACGATGGCGATGGGCGAGGGCGGTCCGGAACTGGTAAAGCAGTTATTGTCCCAGACCTATGATATCAATATGCCGGGCGTTGTGGGCGTATACCTGACCGGGGAACCGGTGAAGGGTGTCGGGCCGCAGGACGTGGCGCTTGCCATTATCGGTGCGGTGTTCGCGAACGGCTATGTGAAGAATAAAGTGATGGAATTTGTCGGTCCCGGTGTCGCGGGATTAAGCGCTGATTTCAGGATCGGCATCGATGTCATGACCACGGAGACGACATGCTTATCTTCGATCTGGCAGACGGATGACCGGATTCAGGAATTTTATGATATTCACGGCAGAGCGGAGGAATATAAAGAGCTGCAGCCGGGCGATGTGGCATACTATGACGGTATGATCACCGTTGACTTATCTAAGATCAGACCGATGATTGCTATGCCGTTCCATCCCAGTAACACTTATACCATTGACGAGGTCAATGCGAACCTGAAGGATGTGCTCCACGACGTGGAGGAACGGGCGAAGGTGAGTCTGGATGGCGCAGTACCTTATTCTCTGCAGGATAAGGTTGTGGACGGCAGATTTATGGTAGATCAGGGTATCATTGCAGGATGTGCGGGCGGCGGCTTCGAGAATATCTGTGCGGCGGCGGATATTCTGCGCGGTTCCTACATTGGTGCGGACGGCTTTACCTTAAGCGTATATCCGGCTTCGATGCCCGTATATATGGAGTTGATTAAGAACGGCTGTGCGGCGGCGATTCTGGAGACCGGCGCGGTGCTCAAGACTGCGTTCTGCGGGCCCTGTTTCGGTGCTGGAGATACACCGGCCAACAATGCATTCAGCATCCGTCATTCCACGAGAAACTTCCCGAACAGGGAAGGCTCTAAGCTGCAGAACGGACAGATCTCTTCCGTGGCGCTGATGGACGCCCGCTCGATTGCTGCTACGGCGGCGAATCGGGGTATGCTTACACCGGCGACAGAGTTTGATGCAGAATTGAATAAGTATAAATATCATTTTGATGCTAACATCTACAAGAATCGTGTGTTTGATTCTAAAGGTGTGGCGGACGAGAGTGTGGAGATTCAGTTCGGTCCCAATATCAAAGACTGGCCTGCCATGGGTGCACTGCCGGAGAATCTGGTGCTGCGCGTGGTATCCGAGATCCATGATCCGGTGACGACCACAGATGAGCTGATTCCTTCCGGAGAGACATCGTCCTATCGTTCCAACCCGCTCGGACTGGCGGAGTTTACCCTGTCCAGAAAAGATCCGGAGTATGTAGGACGGGCGAAGGATATCCAGCGCGCCGAGAAGGCGAGAATGGAGGGTGAACATCCGTGCCAGGCACATCCGGACGTGAAACCGGTGATGGACGTGATTAAGAAGACTTATGCGGGTGCATCACATGAGAACACGGGATTTGGGTCCACGATTTTCGCGGTGAAGCCGGGTGACGGTTCCGCGAGAGAGCAGGCGGCAAGTTGTCAGAAGGTATTAGGCGGCTGGGCGAATATTGCGAACGAGTATGCGACGAAACGTTACCGCTCCAACCTGATCAACTGGGGCATGCTTCCGTTCCTGATCGAAGAGGGCGAGCTTCCTTTCCGGAATCTGGACTATCTGTTCTTCCCGGACATCAGACAGGCAGTGGAAGAGAAGGCGGATGTGATCAAGGCATACAGGGTGTCCGCAGAAGAAGGACAGATGACAGAGTTCGCGCTGCGCCTGGGAGAACTGACGGATGAGGAAAGACAGATCATCCTGAAGGGCTGCCTGATCAATTATAACAGAGTCGATGCCTGACAGAACTGCAGGCGGCATGAATGGCAGCAGGTGATTCTTCGGAAGCATATGAAACATAAACAGATTCATGAAAATATAAATCACTGGATATAACTGCTAAATTAATCTGAGCAGGCGTCCGATATATAAAGTACGAGGGGTGGTTGATCTTGGCCGGACGATTGCTTCTTGAATCTGAGAGATGTACAGACCATGGACGGTATTTTTGAGGGAAAAGGATTTTCCCGCGGGATACCGTCCTTTCTATTGCCATGCATCAGGGAAGGTGCAGTCGGTGGCACAGACAGGCAGGAAGCGGGTCTTTACAAAAAGGAGGGAAAAGTGAGAATTGATTCCAGTGTAGTGGGAATGGAATCTTCCAGAAGATATTCTTCTGTGACAACCAAATCAGTGAGAGGGTCCAGTATGCGGCTTGGTGCAGCCCAGTACCAGGCATACGGCGGGTTGGGAAGTCTGTTCGGTAATCTGGTTAATTCCGGGGACCATACAGATCAGAGTGAGAAGTCTGATACGAACGGAAAACTTGAGGAGAATGCTGCGAATCTGGAGGATATCTCCACACATTTTAAGAATCTGTCTAATACTTCGAAGGTAAAAGAGCGACAGACACCGGAAAATGCGATGATTACAATCAGGCAGCAGTGTATACAGTTTCTGATGGAACTTTTCTTCCAGTTCCGGGGAGAAAGATACGGTGCCGATCATTGGGACAGACCGGCGGCTTCGCTTGACGGTGCGGGTTCGGCACAGCCGGTTTATCAGGTTAATATGCTTACGAACCAGTATTATCACAGGGAAGAGGAACATACTGCATTTTCTACGACCGGCATGGTGAAGACGGCGGACGGCAGAGAACTGTCCTTTAATCTGGAAGTTGCCATGAGCCGCAGTTTCGAAGAATACTATGAGGAAACATACAGTACCGGCATGGTGACTTACTGTGATCCGCTTGTCATCAATCTGGATACGAATATCGCACAGGTGTCGGATCAGAAGTTTTTCTTTGATCTGGATCAGGACGGTGAGGAGGAAGAGATATCTTCTTTGCAGTCAGGCAGCGGATTTCTGGCGCTTGACTTAAATGGCGACGGCGTGATTAACGACGGCGGAGAATTGTTCGGGACACAGTCGGGTAACGGATTTGCGGATCTGGCGAAGTATGATGAGGACGGTAACGGATGGATCGACGAGGCGGATGAGATCTGGGAGAAGCTGCTCATCTGGACGAAGGATGAGGACGGCAATGACAAGCTGTACCACTTGTCGGATCTGGGCGTGGGCGCCATCGGACTGGGAAATGTATCGACACAGTTTGCGCTAAATTCCGAGCAGAACAACCAGCATAATGCCATGATCCGAAATACGGGAATTTTCCTCTATGAGAACGGCAATGTATCTACAGTGCAGCATTTGGATCTGGTACGGTAATAGTGTGAGAAGTGGTAAATTTCACGCTGGAGAATACCCACAAGCAGGCATTCTTCGAAGTCTTTTACAAGGTTTGAGATGTCATGCGACATATAATAAGGAACACACACATAGTAATAGTACATGTGGGGCTGCGGTAAAACTGCCAGGTCAAACTGCAGCCATGTGGGGTGTTTCATGAATGATAACAGAATCGTCTTAAAAAAAACAAACAAAAGAGAAGCAGGATGCTTTCTTTTGTTTGTTTTTTTGCTGCCGTATGTGTGTGCCTGTCTGTGGGGGCATGTGGGGGAAGAAACAGAAGCCCTTCGACGGAGCCGTGAACCGGTGCAGGAACAGGACAGTACGGAGGCACTTCGAATACGGGCACGTATGGACTGGGGGATATGGGAGATTCCCATGGAAGAATATCTGGTTTACCGGTTATCGGCAGTTATGCCTGATACGTATGAGCCGGAGGCATTAAAAGCGCAGGCAGTATTGCTGCGCACGGAAGTGATCCAGGTGATGCGGGAACAGGAAAGTACAGCATTGCAGGTGCAAGGCTCCGGTCTGGAAAAATGGTATGAGGCAGCCGCGCAGGAGTCGGAAGAACTGCGGCCATACAGTCAGGCGGTGGAAGAGACTGCCGGACTGTACTTGTGCTATGCCGGAGAACCGGTTCAAGGGTCTTATTTCAAGATCAGTACCGGACGGACAAGGGATGCCGGCGAGGTATGGGGCACGAAACAGTGTCCTTATCTGACCGGTGTGCCGTGCGAACAGGATAGAGCGGCGGCGGACTATTACAGTGAAGTGAGCGTTTCGAAAGAAGATTATCTGTACGGTGTGCAGTCTTGTATCGAAGAGAAATGCGATCCGCAGGAGCTGTGGGATGGCATGCAGCTAACTTATGACGATGCCGGATATGTGACAAAAGTGTCGTTTTATGCGGATGAGCAGGAGATCGGGCAGATCGACGGAGAGGAATTTCGCTATCAGTTCGGGCTTGCATCGGCAGCCTTTGAGGCAGAGCACGATGAGAGGCAGATTATCTTCCGTGTAAGCGGCGTTGGGCACGGTTTCGGCATGAGCCAGTACGGGGCAAACAGTCGGGCTGTCAACGGTGAGACTTATGATCAGATTTTAAAATATTTTTTTACGGGAACAGAATTAGCAAAAATTGAATAACCTGTCAAAAATGGGTAAGACTAACACCATGTAAACTTTTATAACTGCCTGGGAGCTGTAACGATGATTCCTTAAACAGTTCCTGATCAGGCAAAGGTGAAAACAGGAGGCATGGTTTCATGGCAAGAAGAAATAGAAATGGTGTTAGGAAAGAGAGAATCGTGATGTTAGCGTCATCCGTACTTGTTTTAACGGCACTGACGGTGACGGGTATTTTTGTAAAAAGAAGTAACAATGCGGAGCGTGAGAATTATGTGGTAGATTTCGAGGCGATCGAGAAGGGAGCGGATACGAGCGCGGAGAATATGTTGACCGGTGAGGAACTGGACACTCTGTTTGCAGAGGTGGGAACCGATGATCTGGATTATGATCCCAGCTTTCAGGAGGCAAATTCCCAGAAAGTTGAGAATACGGAGGACAAGCTGACCGCAGGGAAGAAGACGGACGGCACGGGAACTGACAAGCGTGGACAGACCGGCGCTGCGGCGGGTAATAAGCCGGCGGATGGCGAATCGGACGAGAGCGGCTCGAAGAATGCCGAGGTGAGTGAAGCGACAGATCAGAAAGACCAGAAGAAGGAAGATAAGGCGGAAAAGACCGATAAGACAAAAAAGAAGGCCGATGAAGAGGAAGAGGCGGGCATGTTCGATGAATCGGTAGACACGGCGAAGAACCTCGAAGAGACGGAGACGGCTGAAGCGATTTCCACGACAGTACAGCCAACGCTGGATTTCCAGGAAGAAGACGGGCTGGTATGGCCGATCGTCGGTGACGTGCTGATCAATTACAGTATGGATAAGACCATTTATTTTCCGACACTGCAGCAGTATAAATACAATCCGGCAATCGTCATTGCAGCGCCTCAGGGAACCAGCATTTCGGCGGCGGCAAACGGGCGCGTAACTTCTGTGGGATATGATCCCATAATCGGCAATATAATCGTGACAGACCTGGGTAACGGCTATGAGCTGACATACGGACAGCTGGAGAATATCACCGTGTCTGAGGGAAGTTATATCAATGTCGGCGACGGCATTGGTACGGTGGCATCTCCCACCAAGTACTATAGCGTGGAGGGGTCAAATGTATACTTTAAACTGACGAAAGACGGGGAGCCGGTGAATCCCATGAGCCGTCTGCAGTAGCAGCGTGCAAAAGCATTCACGCAGAAGAATCGTCCGCAGGACGGACTTGCTGCAGGCATAAACAACATGCGCAGAAGTGAGGACAAATATGCTGGCAATTATACACGGAAATATCAGAACCATGGAGGAAAAAGATTACGCCGACGGCTATCTGCAGATCGAGCATGGCAGGATCGTCTCCATTGGTGACATGGAAGAATGTGACGTGCAGGCACTTCGGGATAACCACGATGTACAGGTGCTGGATGCAAAGGGAAACACAGTTTTACCCGGCATTATAGAGGCGCACTGCCACATGGGCATCACGGAGGAAAAGAAGGGAATGGAGGGGGATGACTGTAACGAGACGGTAAATCCCATAACACCCTACCTGCGGGCTATCGATGCCATTAACCCGATGGATGATGCTTTTCATGACGCACTAAAAGCGGGAATCACGTCGGCGATGATCGGACCTGGGAGCGCTAATGTGGTAGGCGGACAATTCGCCTTTCTTAAGACGCATGGCAGATGCATTGATCAGATGATTGTAAAGGCACCTGCGGCAATGAAGGTGGCGTTTGGGGAGAACCCGAAGGTGAACTATTCGGGACAGAATACTTCCCCCGCCACCCGCATGGCGATTGCATCCATGCTCAGGCAGGAGCTGACAAAAGCGAGAGAGTATCAGCGGCATATCAATGAAAATCCGGCGACAGCACCGGATTTTCATTATGAGTGCTGGCTGCCGGTATTAGAGGGCGAGATTCCGCTGAAAGCACATGTGCACAGAGCGGACGATATTCTGACAGCGGTGCGTATTGCTAAGGAGTTTGGACTTAAGATGACTCTGGATCATTGCAGTGAAGGGCATTTGATTATAGAGGAGCTTCATGAGGCAGGATTTCCGGCTATCGTTGGTCCGGATATGGCCAGCCGCAATAAGATCGAGGTAGGAAATATGGCTTTTAAGACAGCGGGAGAACTCAGCAAGAACGGTATCCTGACGGCTATCACTACGGATCATCCCGTGTCTAAAATACAGTTTCTGCCAATTTGCGCAGGACTGGCGGTCAAAGAGGGCATGTCTATGGAAGAGGGTCTGCGCGCGATCACTATCAATGCCGCAAAGATCTGCGGGGTAGACGAGCGGGTGGGCAGTCTTAAACCGGGTAAAGACGGGGACGTGGTGATTTATGACGGCAACCCTATGGAAGTGTTCACGAAAACGCTTTGTACGATCGTGGAAGGAAAAATTGTATATTATGATGAAGAATGCGGACTTTTGTGTTAGAATAATATAGCGTCATTTCGGCACGGAGTTCGACGCGGGCGAAACCGTTACGCCGGACGCATATGACAACGAAAGAGCTGGCATTGATGAAAAAAAGACATGATAGATCATTAATCTGCATACTGATTCTGCTATCTTTACTGACGGGCTGCGCCTATACGCCGGAACTTACTTTTGATACGCACATAAAGGGAGACGGCGACAGTGAACTGACGACTCTGGGACTTGAACCAAAATTTGATTATGAAGTTCCCGAGAGTCTTCCGAGTATTCTGGTGGATCAGGTAGGGTACGACACTTACGGCAATAAGATTGCGGTTTTTCAGGGAGAGGTACTTCCGGATACGTTTGCGGTTATCGATGCGGGAAGCGGTCAGAGCGTATATACGGGGCAGATCGAACAGCGCGGATACGATGAGAATACCGGCGTATATGTCAGTTACGGTGATTTTACGGCACTGCAGACTGCCGGTACATATTATATAGAAGCGGCGGTTATAGGGCAGTCCTACTCCTTCGGGATAGCGGATAATCCTTATGAGGAGCTGTACAACGTGGCGCTGAAACAGTACTATTTTAATCGCTGCGGCCTTACCTTGTCTCTGGAGATGGCGGGCGATGCAGCGCATAATGCATGTCATGCCAGAGAGGCGCAGATGAAAGACGAGGCGTCAATCAAGCTGGATGTATCGGGCGGCTGGCATGTGGACGGAGCGGCAAACCGGGATGTGGGAACAGGCTGCCGCACGGTCAATCATCTGCTACTGGCATATGAACTGTATCCGGAAGTGTTTGGCGATGATGTGGGGATTCCCGAGAGCGGCAATGAGATACCGGATGTGTTGGATGAGGTCAGATATGAGATCGACTGGCTTATGAAAATGCAGGATGCCAAGAGCGGAGCGGTATATTCCGCGGTCAGCAGCGTGGACAACGCGGCGCTGGGATATTTGCTTTACATTGAGGGAATCACGATGGATGCGACGATTCAGTATGCGGCAACCATGGCGAAATTCAGCTATCTGTATCAGAACTATGACTGGGAGTATGCGAACCGCTGTCTGAAAGCGGCGGACAGGGCTTACCGTTATGCTGGCAAGTATCTGACGGATGTGTCCCCGGAGGAGTATTTCTATGCGGCAACAGAGTTATACCGTGCTACCGGCAGTTACGGATATCATAATGTGATCAAAAAATATCTGTCGGAAAATCCGGTGAAGGATATGAAGAACGATTTTATTTTCTGGGGAAGCGTAACTTATCTGTCCACGAAACAACGGGTAGACACAAGCCTGTGCAGGGATTTGATCAAAGTACTGATGCAGGAGGGCGAGAGAGTATCGTATGCGGCGAAGAACTCTAAGTTCCTGGCGATTATGGATGAGAAATCCAGCGGCAGTGCGGAACTGTTAAGAGATATTACGCGGCTCGTGGTGGTGGATCATATCATCACCAACCATGAATATGCCACAGTGCTGGAGAATCATCTGCACTACATGCTGGGGCGCAACCTGCAGTCCATCAGTTATCTGGATGGCGCCGGAAGCCGCAATTATAAAGAGATTGACGAGAAGCTCGGCATCATGAATCAGGTGGAACTGAACGCCGAACTGGTACTAATGATGAGTGCGATCATGGAGGAACTTATACCAGAGGCGCATTCTTCAGATAATTCGCCTTGATCACTTCCTGGACCATGGCGCTGAGACGGCGTTTATCTTCCTTACTCAGATCCCTTGTATAGATCGGTTTGCCGTATTCGATGACTACGTGCGCTTTCTTGATCTTAGGCATGTGGTCTTCGAAGATTGCACCCGCATTATTGATGCTGACAGGTACGATCGGGCAGCCGGATTTTTCGGCGATTTTTAAACTGCCGTCATGAAATTCCAGAAACATCTGGTCGGTTTTATTGCGTGTTCCTTCCGGGAAAATGCAGATGGAGATACCGGCTTTGATCTTGTCGATGGCATTCAGAATGGATTTGAGTCCGGCCTTGATATCGGACCGGTCCAAAAAGATGCAGTGCAGATACTTCATCCATGTGTTTAAGGACGGGTAGCGCAGCATCTCGACTTTAGCCATATAGCCGGTAGGTCTGGGCACGCGTACATAGGTCAGGAGAATGTCGAAATAGCTTCTGTGATTGCCGACGTACAGTACCGCTTCATCTTTCGGAACGTTTTCCTCACCAAGTACGGTTACGGAAGTGCCGGAAATCCAGAGTACTACACGAAAAGCCCAGTTGACGATTGCAAGAGAACTGCGGTCCTTGACATCAGGATTAAATTTACCGATGATAAGTTCCGCGAGCTGGATCGGCAGACTCACGATCAGAAATATAACAACAAAGAGTGCGACTAGAATTAATCGTATCATATTTTCGTAACCATCCTGTACATTTTCTTCCGGTTATATCGAGCTTGCGAAGCAAATATATAAATTCTTCCGGTTATATCGAATTTGCGAAGCAAATATATAAATTCTTCCGGTTATACCGAGTTTGCAAAGCAAACTCGTAAAGTTAATTTGCGAAGCAAATTTACTTTTATTATATAAGCTGATCTTTCAATAATCAATAGAAATCTATTAACAGGAATAGACTCAAACTATTCATAATAAATTAGTTAATAAGAGTTTATGGTCGGAGTAGAAAATGTATGAACGGATTATATGAATATCAGAAGAGACTGCTTAGTGTTTGTCTGGTCTGCCTTATGTGCATGGGGGTGTTTGCATGCGGAAAGCAGCAGAATACAATGGAAAAGATCAAAGATCTGGAATGCACGGTGATTCCGGAGGATAACCTTCCGGAAGAGTTGTTTAATATGATTGAGCAAAAGAAGAAGGAAGCGTTCAAAATCACCTTTGAGGATAAAGGTTTTCTTTATATCTGCGTGGGATACGGGACACAGATGACAGGCGGCTACAGCATCACAGTAAACGACCTGTATGAAACGACGAATGCGATCTACGTGGACACGAATCTGATCGGTCCTGCGCCCGAGGAGAAAGGAAATGTGGTTGAAAGCTATCCCTACATAGTGATCAAGATAGAGTTTATTGATAAGCCGGTTGTGTTTGATTAAAATATAATACGAAACCGAATGGAAAGGCACAAGCATGATATATTTAAAAAACGGATATATGATCGACCCCGCATCGGGGACGGAAGGGTACAGGGATATTCTGATGAAAGGGGATAAGATTGTCCGCATAGCGCCGCGGGGAGCCATGGAGAAAGAAATCGGGCTTATGCAGAGCGGGGCGGCGGGACCTGAGGATCGGAATGTGGGTACTGCTGATGGGAAGATAGAGTCTGGTGGAGAAGCAGTCAAAACTATTGACTTATATGGTCAGTGCGTTGCGCCGGGGCTTGTGGATGTGCATGTGCATTTCAGAGACCCCGGTTTCACCTACAAAGAAGATATTGAGACAGGTGCCCGTGCGGCGGCACGGGGCGGATTCACATCGGTGGTGCTGATGGCGAATACGAAGCCTGCCGTGGATAATCCGGAGACGCTTGCATATGTGTTGAACAAGGGCAGAGAGACCGGGATTCATATCCACACATGCGCCAATGTGACCAAAGGGCTTCAGGGCAAAGAACTGACGGATATGGAGACTTTGAGCAAGCTGGGTGCTGCGGGATTCACGGACGATGGCATACCGCTTATGGATGAGGAACTGCTGCGTGCTGCGCTGCACGAGGCGGCAAAGTGCGGGAAGCCGGTCAGTCTTCATGAGGAAAATCCGTCACTGATTGCCAACAATGGCATCAATGCCGGGAAGGCGGCTGAACAGTACGGGATAGGCGGTTCTCCCAGAGAGGCGGAAATCTCTATGGTAGAACGGGATCTGCGGATTGCCGTGGAGGCGGAAGCCGATCTGTCTATTCAGCATATCAGCACGAAGGAAGCGGTCGATCTGGTGCGGCAGGCTAAGAAAAAGAGCAGTCATATCTATGCGGAGGCAGCGCCCCATCATTTTACACTGACGGATGAAGCCGTGATTAAACACGGCACGCTGGCGAAGATGAATCCGCCGCTCAGAGAGGAGGCGGACCGCCTTGCAGTCATAGAAGGATTAAAGGACGGCACGATCGACATGATTGCTACGGATCATGCACCCCACAGTGCAGAGGAGAAAGCGAAACCGCTCACGGAAGCGCCCAGCGGCATCATCGGGCTGGAGACCGCATTATCGCTGGGAATCCGGGAACTGGTGAACAAAGGATATCTGTCCATGCCGGAACTGATTGACAGAATGAGTTGTGCGCCTGCGAAGCTGTATCATCTGGACGCCGGTTATCTGGCGGAGGGCGGTCCGGCCGATCTGGTAATATTTGATCCGGCGCAGGAGTGGAAGGTGGAAAGTTTTGTATCAAAAGCGGCGAATTCTCCTTTTACCGGAGAGAATCTGCCGGGCGTTGTTCATTATACGATCTGCGGTGGAAAGGTGGTATATACAGGGTAGAGAAGCCGATGAAAATGCCGGACACGGATCGGAAAAAGAGGTCCGGCAACAAAAAAAGCGCCATTTGTGCATAGAAAGGCAAATGGCGTCTTCTGGTGTAGATGAGAAATAAGATGATCAATGCGGGATCAAAGCTCGTCAACGGGCATTGTCACATTGCTCAGTCCATAGTAGTAATTGACAGTCTCGGCGGTAAATTTATAGACACAGTAATCCTCGTCATCCACGCCCTGGGGATAATACATTTCGTCTCCGTCCCTCCATAGAAATGCCTTCGTGTCGTGATCGGTGCACACTTCCATGGTTCCGGTAAACAGGGCACCCTTATACTGATCTTTTGTATCATCCACATAGTATACGGAAGCCTTGGGATTTTTAAGAAACTGTCCTACCCGCCTGGAGCTGGTGTTGGTGGAAAAATAATGTGTTTTCATACTCTCATGTTCGACTACGAGCATTCCCTTGATCTGGGGAAAGCCTTCCTCATTGACAGAAGCCACATAGGCAACCTGTGCATTTTCGCGGAGTGCGCGTATCCCTGATTTTATTGCGTTATTCATGATAACCTCCATTCCTGATCTGATTTTCCCGTTCTGTAAGATTTTCAAGCACCTTCCCAAGACCTGCTTCCAAAGTGAGTATCTCTTCATCGCTAAATCCTTTATAAAAAATCTGATTCATTTCTTCGGACACCTGTTCATACCGGTCACGAAACTGTCTGGCGGTATCTGTCAGCCGGATTCTGACGGTTCTGCGGTCGGCAGGAGAACAGACCCGTTCGACCAGCGCCTGTTTCTCCATGCGGTCGAGCATACTTGTCAGAGTCGTTTTGGCAAGTCCGGTTTTCCTGGCAAGCTCGCTGATCGGAATGTCGTCTTCTGCCCACAGGACAAACAGGATTCTGCCCTGTGCGCCGTTGAATCCGCTGATATTGTGTTTCGCCAGCAGTTTTTCAAAAATTCTGCCCTGAAGCTGCTTGATCTTTGTGATGAGAAAACCACCGTTTGTATTGCAGGCCATATGATCACCTCCTGGCGGTATCAGTCTGCAGACCTTTTCCGGAAAAGGGTGCTTTGTTTTCAGATATCTGTATACTATATAGAATAGTACCATATAGTACTAAAGTCAAGAAAAATATTTTAAGAATGCTATAAGGGTTTATCAGGAACAAGCCGATATATAGATAACAATATCTATACTTATTCGGACGCAGGGAAGCGATACGAAAGGAAAGGAAGCCTATGGTTATCAAACACAATCTGACAGCGATGAATGCAAATCGCATGTTTAATTTGACAAACGCAAGTCAGGCAAAATCTACGGAAAAATTGTCCTCAGGATATAAGATCAACCGCGCCTCAGACGACGCGGCAGGTTTATCTATATCAGAGAAAATGCGTCGGCAGGTAAGAGGGCTTACGCAGGCATCTGCCAATGCGGCGGACGGCATCTCCTGTGTGCAGACGGCGGAGGGCGCATTGAATGAAGTTCATGACATGCTGCAGCGAATGGGTGAACTGGCCGTCAAAGGGGCGAACGGCACACTGACTTCTGTAGACAGGGATTATATCAAGATGGAAGTCAGACAGTTGATGAGCGAAATTGACCGGATACAGTCCACCACGACTTTTAATGAGCAAAAGCTGCTGGACGGTTCTTTTTCGAATAAAGGACTGCAGGTAGGGGCGGAATCCGGACAGCATATCGGCATCACCATCCGCAATATGTGCACCAATGATCTGATTGCCAGTGCACTCGCCAAAGGAATTTTTTTCCAGACGAATAATGACAGTGAGGTATGTAACAACATAGACAATCCGAACCCGTCACACGCGGGTTATCCGCAAGGAGTGGTTGCTTATTGGGTACCGAATAAAAGTACTTATGCAAAGCAGCAATACTGGGATAAGAGCATGGTGCAGCCATGGGGATCACCGGGGCATTCGCACCTTCTGGGAGCGGAGGATCTGACAATCTTTCACAGTTTTTCCTATAGTGCGATTACGGATGAAAATGTGAAAGACAAACTGACAACAGATTATATGCTGGGAACTACGGGCGGGACCGAGGAAGCGCTGTCTGAGAAGACTGCGGATGTTCGCTATTTCCAGGCGCTGAACGCTTTTGCCAAGAGTGCGATCTTCGACGTGTCAGAGGTGCGTTCCGATCTGGGAGCCATACAGAACCGGCTGGAGCATACGATCAGTAATCTGGATAATATTGTTGAGAACACCACGGCAGCAGAGTCCGCCGTCAGGGACACGGATATTGCGACTGAGATGGTGCGCTATGCCAACAACAATATTCTTGCACAGGCAGGACAATCCATGCTTGCGCAGGCGAACCAGAGCAATCAGGGAGCACTGTCGTTGTTACAGTAGGATTAAGAAAATCCAAAATACTGCTTAGGACGGATGCAGGGAAGCGTTACGAAAGGAAGGGAAGCCTATGGTTATTAAACACAATCTAACAGCGATGAACGCAAATCGCATGTTCAATTTGACAAACGCAAGTCAGGCAAAATCTACAGAGAAATTGTCTTCGGGATATAAGATCAACCGTGCTTCAGACGATGCGGCGGGGTTATCCATATCGGAGAAAATGCGCAGGCAGATGAGAGGACTCACGCAGGCGTCGGCCAATGCGGCGGACGGCATCTCCTGTGTGCAGACAGCGGAGGGCGCACTGAATGAAGTTCATGACATGCTGCAGCGTATGGGCGAACTGGCGGTCAAGGGAGCCAATGGTACACTGACAACAGTGGACAGAGACTACATTAAGATGGAAGTCAGACAGTTGATGAGTGAGATCGACAGGGTACAGTCTACCACGACTTTTAACGAGCAAAAGCTGCTGGACGGTTCTTTTTCAAATAAAGGACTGCAGGTAGGTGCGGAATCCGGGCAGCATATCGGTATTACGATCCGCAATATGTGCACCAACGATCTGATCGCCAGTGCGCTGGCGAAAGGAATCTGCTATCAGACCAACGACGGTACGCCGTTGTGTAATGCACAGGATTTAAAGCCGACAGGGAATGAACGGCCTGACGGATATTATTATCAGGCACCGTTTCCCGGTCTTACCACCCATGCCAAAATCGGGCATGTCAATCTGGATACGATCGGGCAATGGCAGGTGCCGGGTCATTCACACCTTTTGGCGGCGCACGATTTGACTGTTTTTCACAGCTTTTCTTATAGTGCCATTACGGATGAAAATGTGAAAGACAGGCTCACGACAGATTACAGTTCTCTTTGGGGACCTACGGGGGGAACGGAAGAAGCGCTATCCGAAAAGGCGCCGGATATCCGCTATTTTCAGGCATTAAATGTTTTTGCCAAAAGCGC
This sequence comes from uncultured Lachnospiraceae bacterium, assembly GCA_937920345.1. Taxonomy (GTDB): domain Bacteria; phylum Bacillota; class Clostridia; order Lachnospirales; family Lachnospiraceae; genus UBA3282. The sequence goes on along the minus strand of CALGVA010000077.1, from coordinate 46,791 downwards.
GATCAGTGATGTGTCGGAGGAAAGATCCAAGCTGGGCGCTATACAGAACCGGCTGGAGCATACGATCAGTAATCTGGATAATATTATTGAAAATACCACATCGGCCGAGTCGTCCGTCAGGGATACGGATATTGCCACGGAGATGGTACGGTATGCCAACAACAATATTCTTGCACAGGCAGGACAATCCATGCTTGCGCAGGCGAATCAGAGCAATCAGGGAGCGCTGTCTTTGCTGCAGTAGCATAGAAGCGTTTTCGGAAAACAGACAGCAGTATGACAGGGCGCATGGTGATCAGACCGTGCGCTCTCATTTTTGGTTTGCAAATAAGCAAAGTCAGAAGGACTGGTTATCAAGCGTCATGTTTGTATATAAGACTGATGACGAGCAACATGAATTCGGGATGCGAAGCAGGTTCCGCAAACAGGCTTGGGCTGTTCCGGTATACTGCTTAGGGACTTGTAGGTAAAGGGGAAAACGGATATAATGGTAGGGAAACGGCGGCGCTACAGTATATCATTGACATATGATGTACTGGCGGCGGAAATATAGAAAGAGGATAACGAGAGAATGGACGGACAAATGGTTCGAAAAAAGAAAGTAAAAGCAGTGATTGTGTCACAGAAGCAGATCGCGGAACAGATCTATGATCTGTGGCTGGAAACAGAACTGGCGCAGGATGCCCGTGCGGGGCAGTTTGTGGCGGTGTATCCGCATAATGCCGCAACGCTGCTGCCAAGACCGATCAGTATCTGCGAGGTGGACAGGGAGCAGGACAGACTGCGTCTGGTTTACCGCGTTGCCGGCAAGGGTACGGCGGAGTTTTCCAATTATAATACAGGGGATATGCTGGAACTTCTGGGCGTGCTGGGCAATGGCTTCCCGACGGAGGCGGCAAAAGGCAGACGCGTATTTCTGATGGGCGGTGGAATCGGCATACCACCTATGCTGGAACTGGCGAAGGAACTCGACGCCGAGAAATATATTCTGCTGGGGTATCGGAATCAGGATCTTTTTCTGCAGGATGATCTGGGCGAGAACGGGCAGGTCTACATTGCTACCGAGGATGGCAGTGTGGGTGTGCAGGGCAATGTGATGGACATCATCAGGGTAAATGAACTGCAGGCGGATATGATCATGGCATGCGGCCCCATGCCGATGCTGCGAGCGATCAAGAAATACGCCCTGGAACAGGGGATAGACGCTTATATCTCTTTAGAGGAGCGGATGGCATGCGGTGTGGGGGCGTGTCTGGGCTGTGTGTGTAAAACCAGGGAGACAGACCATCATTCCCATGTACATAATGCCCGCATCTGTACCGACGGTCCGGTGTTTGAAGCGCGTGAGGTGGAAATATAAACAGCGGGGGAAGTACCTCTGAATTTGTGCCGTCACCGTGGCGGCGGAATGGAGCATGTTATGAACACAGAGATAACGATTGCAGGAGTGACATTTAAGAATCCCGTAATGACGGCGTCCGGCACCTTCGGCTCCGGCATGGAATACAGCGATTTCGTAGATTTAAACAGGCTGGGTGCGGTGGTGACCAAGGGTGTGGCGAACATGCCCTGGCCGGGGAATCCCACGCCCCGGGTGGCGGAGACCTACGGTGGTATGCTCAATGCCATTGGTCTGCAGAATCCGGGAATCGACGTCTTCGTGGAGCGGGATATCCCTTTTTTGAAAAAATATAACACGAAAATCATCGTCAATGTTTGCGGGAAGACCGTGGAGGACTATCTGGAAGTGGTGGAACGGCTGGCGGATGAGCCGGTGGATCTGCTGGAAATCAATGTATCCTGTCCCAATGTGAAAGAGGGCGCGATCGCTTTCGGACAGAGACCGGACAGTCTGTATGATATTACGTCCCGGATTAAAGAAAAAGCAAAACAGCCTGTTATTATGAAACTGAGCCCGAATGTGACGGATATTACGGAGATGGCGAAGGCGGCGGAGGCGGCGGGAGCCGACGCGCTGTCCATGATCAATACGATCACGGGTATGAAGATTGATATACACAGAAGAAAATTTGCGCTTGCCAACAAGACGGGCGGACTTTCCGGTCCGGCCATTAAACCGGTGGCGGTGCGCATGGTCTATCAGGCGGCACGCGCCGTGCAGATTCCGATCATTGGCATGGGCGGCATTGCAAATGCAGAAGACGCCATAGAGTTCCTGCTGGCCGGGGCAAGTGCGGTGGCGGTGGGAGCGATGAACTTCGTGAATCCTTATGCCACGGTGGAGATCGTGGAAGGGATCGAGGCATATATGGAGCGTTACGGAGTCGGGAATGTGACGGAATTGATCGGGGCGGTAGAAGGTTGAATAAATTCTCTGAGGAGCAATTTATTCAACCAAGAATTTGTTAATCCCGGCTATTCTGGGGGAATGGAAGGGGAACCGTTCAGACTCTGGCTTCTCTGTAATGTAGGAAGCTCAATTTTACCTGCGTCTTCTGGGGGTGTTTGTATGTTTGGGTTCATATGCCTTTAACCCTTCATCACCGGTAAATATTTTGACCAGACATCCTGCTTCTGTATAATATTCTGCCACATCTTTTATTGTTGCATCGCCTATTGATAATCCGCTGGCTGCTAAAGCTGGCCAATTATTTGCAAGTTTAATCAGATTTTCTTCATCCCATAGTTTTCTTTGAAAGGTAAAAGCTGCCCAGGGTTCCTCTTCATTAGCGACTTTTTTTATAATATTAGATAATGCAACTGCCGGCTTATAACGTTCTCCATTGGCCTGAGCAATATGATTTCCTGTTTCAATTAAAGTTGCTAATGGCAGTACCAGAAGACTTTTCTTACTTATTTCGGTGTCATTTTTCTCCGTCACTCTTTTGTAATCCCATTTATTATCGTCAGAACCGCAATCATCCATATAGGGAACTTTAAGATATACACATAAAATACTTGTATCAAGAATTAATATCTTTTGCATTATTTTCCTCTATTCTTCAGCCGAACACTTTTGTACAATTTTTTTCCATAAAAAAGTAATCAAACTTGCTTTTAACCTTTTTCCACCCTTACGAGAGCTGATTCTATCTTACCGCTTGTGGCTAATTCTCCAATATTTCCTGTGGATATCATTTTAGGCAAATCCTTTATATCTTCCAGTAAGGTTAATTGGCTTTGACCTTTTTCGTCTCTATGAGCAACTGTAATAAACGGAATCATTGAAGTTCCGGCAGCGTCTAATAAAGCTGGATTATGTGTTGTAATTAATACATCCAGGCCTCTTTCATTTCCCAATTCTTTCAACATATCTATTAGAATCCTGGCTCTTGATGGGTGCAAACCGTTGTCAACTTCTTCGACAACAATAAGTTTATTAGCTTCATTTGTAAGCATTGCAACCATAATTGAAAGAAATCTTAAAGTACCATCGGACATTCCTCTTGCATCAACGATACATTCACCTTCATTCCATGCCTCTTTGCAATAAAGCATGGCGTCTGTATTAAACTTTCCTACCCGTTCTGTCCATACACTTTCAATATCTTTTTCAGGGATTTTCTTTAAATATGATGTTAATTTTTCCTGAATCTGTTTTCTTATTTCATCATCTAATGCGGCTAATACGCCTGCAATATTTGATCCGTCAGTCGATAACTTTTCAGCCAGTGGTGAATAATCACGCATATGATTAGGTATCGGATCCAGTACAAAAATTCCACTTAATTGTTTTACTAAGGCGGTTGTTATTTCAATAATTTCTTTTTTCTTTAATTGTAATGTTTTGCTTTGATATAGTATCGATGTATTTCGATTTAATTCAAAATTTTGACCTTTTCCTTGCTTGCCGGTTGAAAAATACGTTGGAATATTCAGCAATTTATTATCGCGTAAATTTGTATAAAACAATCGCTGCTTTTTCAATCCACTTTGAACTAATGTTTCCTGTGTTATTAATGCCTTGGCTGTTCCGATTTCTACAGTAATGGAATATTCATACTCAGCATTCTCATATTCCATTACAACCTCTAATGTAAACAAATTAGTATTTTTTTTACAAACCCAATCCATTCCGCCTCGCAAAGCATTTAACGTTATATCCCCGCAGATGGCTTGAAAAATACCCACGCCAGCTGCTATTCTGCTTAAAAAAATCAATGCATCTATTGCATTTGATTTGCCGCTTGAATTAGTACCGATCATAATTGTCAATGGATCTATATATAGAGTGCTTTGCCCATAGCTTTTCCAGTTTTTTAATGTAATACTTTTTATCAAAATATTGTTCTCCCTTCAGCCTTTATAGTATAATTATCTCTGATGAATATCCCCAAAGGAAGCAGCTTCAATACTTATGCTACGCAGCAAGTTCAGCATTTCAACTGTAAAGCTTGTCAGGGGGTGTCTTGTGTCTGGTTTTTATCTTTATTTTTATATATTATCACATAATCGCCTGTTTTTCCACAGAAATGTGGCAATTCGTACACACAGCATTTTTACTGTAAAATTATTTGTAACGAATGTCTTTCAGATGGGATATATGAGGTAGAGAACAATAATGGTACGGGATATATTGGTATGCGGAAGATCAGCAGGGACTGCGCGATGACAGAATCATATGCACACAAGGGAGGAGGTGACAGCATGCGGAAACCGGATGAAAACAGCATAGATATGGATTCCGTCTATCAGGAATATGCCAGTCTGGTGTACCGTTTCCTGTATTCCTATACCCATGATGCGCAATGGTCTGAGGAACTTATGCAGGAAACTTTCCTGCGGGCGGTCACTTCCATTCACCGCTATGACGGCTCCTGCAAATTATCAGTCTGGCTCTGCCAGATCGCCAGACATATTCTGTATCAGGAACTGCGTAAAAAGAAGCGCATGGAGACGGTGGAACTGACGGAGTATATACCCGATCAGAAGGCGCGGGACGGCGAGTGCGATGTATTACAGCAGGAGGACAGAAAGGAACTTTATCAGGCAATCCACCATCTGGCGGAACCGGAACGTGAGGTGGTGCTGTACCGCATGACCGGAGATCTTTCGTTTCGGGAGATTGGTGAGATCATGGGAAAAAGTGAGAACTGGTGCCGGACGGTTTTCTACCGGGCCAAACAAAAGCTGAAGGCATATCTGTCAGACATGATATGAGCAGTGTGCGGACGGTGAGGTGAAACACATGGAAGCAGGAAGCGGACGAAGGATAGAATCCGATTGACAAAAAGGACAGCGGTGTATGCTTCAGAAGCAGGTATGGATAAAAATGGAAAAGGAGATGAGTGCATATGGATAGAGAGTATCCTTGTGATATTATCAAAGATCTGCTGCCGGGATATATAGACGGGATCTTGAGTGAGGCGGGCACTAACGTGATAAAAGAACATTTGGAGAGATGTGAAGACTGTCGCTTAACCTGCGGGACAATGACAGAGAAACTGCAGGAAGAAACGCAGGTCGGAATGATACAGCGGGAGCAGAGAGCGCTCGACGGGTTTAAAAAGCTGCGCCGGCGCACAAAGAAGCTGAAGCTGGCGGCAGGAATTGCCGCGGGTCTGCTGATGGTATGTCTGGCGGCGGTTCTGGGAAAGGTTTATGTGACAGGGAGCGTTATATCTTCCGGACCTGTGGAGATCACAGACTATGTCTATGACGAGGAGAACGGAAGTCTGGAATTGAACGGCAGGCTGAACATGTCCGGTTTTCGTGTCAGCAGAGTGGTCTGCAAAGAAAGTGAGGACGAACCGTTTGTGGTGAATATGTTCGTCTATGTGGCAGAAACTTTACCGTTTTTGCCAGACAGACAGGAGCAGGCGGAGTTCTCCGTGACTGTTCCTGACGCGAAGGGCTGTGTGGTCTATCAGGCCGGGCCGGGGTATAACCGGACACAGGTATATCATTGGAAGCACGACCATAACGAGAAGCTTGCGGAACTGGAGGCGGAAATCTACAGTCGTGTGCCCGGACTGGATCAGGAGAAGGACGCGCTCGGTTATTGCAAGGGAATGGAGACCGTGGATGGTCAGGAAGGCGTTGCATATGATGTAACCACGATGATCGGGGAGGATTCGTATTACTGGTGGTTCAACGACCAGCTTGCCATGCACGGAGATTTTGCGCTGCTGGATCTGAATATCTGGATCTCGCTGGAGGAGCCGTACCGGATTCTTATTTTCGATTATAAAACGGGGCAATATACGGATGACCTTACGCTGGTTAGTGACAGGAAGAAAAACGCGGAGCCGGAAGATTTCAAATGGATGGAATAGATATGAGATCATACGGGATGAAATTATAAATCATATACAACCTCTATGCGGCATACACTTATATTAAGTATACGCATGGAGGTTTATTTTTGTGGAATTAGTAAAAAAGAAGATACATATGGATCGGATCAGCAGCAGAGCCGGCACGCAAGTCGTATTGGAAGAAGATGTAAATATATCAGATAACAAGCCCGATGCCAGCTATCTGTTAAACAGTAAGGGCGAGATCATCATGGAGGAGATACGCGCCGGTGAAAATGTGGTGAATTTAAGGGGCAGACTGGTTGTGTCCGTACTGTATCTGACAGACATGGAAGGAACCTGCGCCAGTATGGAAGCGATGATTCCTTTTGAAGAGAGAGTCAATATGGAAGGCGTGTCGAACGGGGACGTGATATTGACCGACTGGACCATAGAAGATCTGACGGTGGGACTTATTAATTCAAGAAAACTGAGTGTGCAGGCGGTGGCTTCCTTCGGCCTGGAACTGGAGGAGCATATGGAGCAGGACACTGCGGTTGATATTTATCATGAGGAGCCGTTAGAGTACCGTAAACGTACTTATCCTGTGGTACAGCTTGTACTGCAGAAGAAAGATATTTTCCGGTTAAAAGAAGAGATGGAGCTGTCGGGGAATCTGCCGAATGTGTTCCAGACCATATGGCACCATATTACCTTTGACCATGTGGAATTTAAAGCGCTGGAAGAGAAAATTTCGATCCAGGGTGAGATGAGAGCCTTTTTCCTGTATGAAGGAGAAGGGGATAATGACAGGACACTGTGGTATGAGAATACGGTGCCTTTCAGCGGCATTATCGAGTGCCACGGCTGCAGGGAAAACATGATTCCGGACATCCGTTACGGTCTGGGGCAGTGCAATGTGGAAGTGCGCCAGGACTTCGACGGCGAGGAGCGGGTTTTCTGTGTGGAGCCGGTACTGGATCTGGACATTCATCTGTATGAGGAAGAAAACAGGGAGGTGCTGTCCGACATCTATGGAGTAGATAAGGAAATCGAGGCGCTGACGACAGAGGTACAGCTTAAGAGTCTTCTGATGAGCGGAAGCGGTAAGTGTAAAATCGCGGAACATGCCAGGATACAGAATCCGGAAATGCCCATGTACCAGTTGATCCATTCCGAGGGCGAGATCCAGATCGAAGAGCAGGCGATCGTGGAGAACGGCATTGCCGTTACGGGAACGTTGACGGTTATCACGCTGTATCTGTGCAGTAACGGTACAAAATCAATTTATTCTACGAGAAATGTGCTTCCGTTCCAATACGTGATTGAGGCTGAGAACATCACGCCGACCAGTATTTTCAAGCTGCATTACAGCATAGAGCAGCTGACGGTAACAATGCTGGATAATGATGAACTGGATGTCAAAGCTGCGCTGCAGTTCAAGGTAATCGTGTTTGCCGTGCAAAAGAGCAATCTGATCACGGATATCAAGGTGGAAGAACTGGATATGAACAAGCTGAGCGAACTGCCGGGCATGGTGATTTATATCGCTGGACAGGGTGATACGCTGTGGGATATCGGCAAGCGGTACTATGTGCCGATCGCGCAGCTTAAGGAAGTGAATGAACTGGTGACCGAGGAGATCAATGCGGGCGATAAGATTCTGGTGGTGAAGGGGAGCCTGTAAATTATGGTATAGGAAACTGTGCGGATTTACGAGGCCGGAAAGAAGATTTCGCGAACATGCTTTTCCTGTTTTGCTGATCTTGCGAAGCAAATTTACTTCTCTGCAAATATTTTCGTGGTAAATACATGAAAATTTGTATATACTTGGAAATAAGGTTAATAAAAGAGCCAGTGTATCACGTTCCGGTTACAGGTACGTCTGGTGTACTGGAAGAGACATAAGACAAAGAAGGGAAAATGTCATGAGTACAATCAATACAGCACCAATTCTAAAAAATAAACTGTTTCTCTATCTGACGGAGTTCTTCGCGGGTATGTCGGTGATGGCAGTGGAACTGGGCGCCAGCAGGCTGTTGGCGCCTTATTTCAGTTCTTCCCAGATCGTGTGGACGATTATCATAGGAACGATCATGATCGCCATGGCGCTGGGGAATATATACGGCGGCCGCAGTGCGGACAGGAACCCCAATCCGGACAGGCTCTACGGCAGGATTCTGATCGCCGCAATCTGGATCGCTGCAATTCCGGTGGCGGGCAAATATGTGATTCTGGGAATCTCCGCGCTGCTGATTTTTGCGGTCAATACGAACTTCCTGATCTGGGCGGCATTTGCGGCGTGTATGGTGATCTTCGTGTTTCCGCTGTTCCTGCTGGGGACGGTGACGCCCTCTCTGGCGAAATATTCGGTGGAGAGTCTGGAAGACAGCGGTAAGGTTGTGGGAACGCTGGGCGCTTTTAACACCATCGGCAGTATTATTGGAACCTTTGTGCCTACCTTCATCTCCATTCCGGCGGTGGGAACTTCCGTTACATTTCTGATTTTTGCGGGTATCCTGCTGGCGCTTGCCCTAACCTATTTTATCAGCGGTAAAAGAGGTGCGGTAAAGAGTGCGGTCTCGGCAGGCATATTTCTGCTGTGCTGTATCCTGGGGCATTCGAACAGCTTTGCTTTCTGGGAGAGCGGCCTGACATTCGAAGGAGAGTCTGTCTACAATTATCTGCAGGTGAAAGAAACCGACAGAAGTGTCATATTATCCACAAATGTCCTGTTCGGGGTACAGTCTATTCTGATGAAAAATGAAGGTCTGACGGGAATGTATTATGATTATGCCATGGCGGCGCCGTTAATGACCGGACAGGATGAGCCCGGCGACTGCAATGTGCTGATCCTTGGTATGGGGACGGGGACATATGCCCATCAGTGCCGCAATTATTACGGTGATATGGAAATCGAAGGTGTGGAGATCGACGAGAAGATCACGGATCTGGCGCGGGAATATTTTGAACTGCCCGAAGATGTGAATGTGACGACTTATGACGGCAGGGCGTATCTGAATGCCATCGACGGGAAATATGATGTGATCATGGTGGACGCCTATCAGGATATCACCATTCCGTTCCAGATGTCTTCCGTGGAATTTTTTACACTGGTAAAGGATCACCTGACAGAAGACGGCGTGATGGTGGTCAATATGAATATGCGGGGCAGCGGCGCGGGCAGCATCAACGAACATCTTGCAGATACCATCAGCAGTGTGTTCGGAGAAGTTTACACCGTGGATGTGAAGGGCTCCACCAACAGGGAACTGTTTGCCTCCGACAATCCGCGTATGCTCGATCATCTGGCGGTTCACAGGGAGCAGCTTACGGACGAGAATCTGTCCGCAATGATGGCGGCGGTGGCGGAGAATCTGACGGCCTATGAGGCGGGAAATTATATCATGACTGATGACAAAGCGCCGGTGGAACTTTTGGGTATGCAGGTGATCGATGAGCTGATCAGGGACGAGGTGGCATATTATAAGGCGATCTATGAGGAACAGGGTGTCCGGGGCGTGATCGATGCGTTGTAAGGGAGCGGCGCTCCCTTTTAACTCTGATTTCTATATATGGCAGCCAATTCATGTATTCTGCGTTTCATCTCCGTACGGATATGCAGCGGCTCTAAACACTCACATTTTGACCCGAAACCAAGAAGAAGATCATAGTTGTAATCATTCTCGATAAATGGAAAATCAACAATGTAATATCCGTCGTCAGCAGGCGAAAAATGTTCATAGGAACAATAATCGAGTACCCTGTCCATAACAGATTTATGAATGCGGAGTTTTATTCTTATTGGTACGGTTTCGAAGATTTCCTCGAATTTTAAACTTGTTTTTTGAAAATCCCGCGGCAGAAAAGTTTCTTTTTCTATCTGCAGGTTTGATATGCGGGACAGTCTGAATAAACGAAAATCATTTCTTTTACAGCAGTAGCCCTGGAAATACCAGTGACTGTTTTTCAGCACAAGCTGATACGGCTCGACTGTCCGTGCGGTTTTATTTCCATGGTGCGCTACATATTCAAATGAGAGCAGCCGGCGCTCCTGTAAAGCCGTTTTAATCATTTCTAAATATACCTGTATGTTTCTGTTACCCATCCATGCACTTAAATCTATGCGTATCTGATTAGCCTTTAATTCAATTTCTTCCGCTCTGTCGGCGGGAATAAAACTCTTGACTTTTGCAAGTGCATGAATCAGTTCGTCGCCCCTTACCAGGTCGGACAGGCTGGTAAGCCCCATTAAAATAGCAGAAAGTTCATCCGCCGAAAAAAACTTTTTATCAAGTTTATATTCCTGCATGATTTCAAAGCCGCCGCCGACACCTGATGTCGAGCGGACAGGAATGCCTGCCATATTAATGGCGTCTATGTCCCGGTAGATTGTGCGGGGCGATACTTCAAACAGATCTGCCAATGCCTGCGCACCGATTCGTTCTCTGTTAAGAAGTATCATAATAATACTAACAAGTCTGTCTATTTTCATTATGCAGCCGTCTTTCAGAAAAATGTAACAGTTCAGCCTTCGGCTTCACTGTCACTCCTGATGCACACAAAATGCTCCAAAGTCGCATTTTGGCGCTTTCACAACTCATAAAATCGCATACAGAGCGATTTTACTCGCGGAATAGTGCAAGGTTGAACTGTTACAGAAAAAACTTTGGATTATTGCCATATTGCTGTCAACAATTATATATTACAATAAATGAGCAGGCAAATCAACGAAAGAAAATGGAGGAAGACCATGCAAAACAAGGCACTTGTCGTCATTGACATTCAAAACGATATTACAAAAAATTACAAGGAAATCATCGGCAATATTAACACTGCCATTGAATGGGCGGCGGCCCACAATATTCATGTGGTTTATATCAGGCATAATAATCTGTCAGCCGGAACAAGAACCTTTAAGCCGGGCACTCGTGGTGAAGAACTGGTGGCGGAGATGCAGATTGTATCCGGGAACATTTTCACGAAAACCAAAGGAAATGCGTTGACAAGCGAAGCGTTTGCCGATTTCATATGCAGGAACGAAATCAATGAATTCTATATTGCCGGTGCCGACGCCATAGCATGTGTAAAATCCACCTGCTATAATATGGCTAAGGCAGGCTACACCGTGCATGTGCTGTCAGATTGTATTACCAGCTATGACAAACGGAAGATTGCAGAAATGCTGCAATATTATGCAGGCAAGGGCTGCAGTGTGGAGAAACTCAGCGAAGTGGTGCAAGGGTGAGGTGACAGACCAAAGTCCGATCAACTGGAAGATCATCTTTCGGTATGAATTTTCAGGTGATTTTCAACCATACCTCCTTGACACATGCAAAGAATTGTGATAGTTTATTAAGAAAATTCAGGAGAACATGAAAATGAAGAACTTACATTTTACCATGCACTATATGTACATGTATGACAGACGTACTTAAAGTGATTGTGAACCGGTCGGGTGCACAGTTACGCAGGTAGGTCTGATATGTCTGTGCACGGGAATCGGTAAATGTGAGTCAGAATCATATAGAATGCTGTTGAAGCGCCGAATTTTTAGAAATGCACCAGACATATCGTATGTTTGGTGTTTTTTTGTGTTTAGAAAGGGGATATTTATGAAATTAACAAACGGAACAGAAGTCATTGTCAAACCCTATGAGGAGAACAATGCGGAAGAAATCGTCAATCTGATCATCAGAAATTTCAGAGAGGTAAATGTGAAAGATTACGGAGAGGAAGCGATAGAGGCAATAGCTGCCACGCACGATGTCAAGTGGTTTCAGGGTGTGGCGGGATACGCGCACGTGTATGTGTTCTGGAATGAGGACAGGATTGCGGGCGTCGGCTCCATATCCAGTTTCTGGGGAAGCCCGACGGAAAGCATACTGCTCACGATCTTCGTGCTGCCGGAATTACACGGGCAGGGGATCGGCAGCTATATCGTTGATACACTTGAAACCGATCCGCTGTTTCTCAGAGCAGAAAGAATAGAGATTCCGGCGTCCATTACCGCAGTGGAATTTTACCGGAAAAAAGGGTACGATCATAAAAACGGTGTTAAGGAGCTGGATGAGGAACAGCACTATCGGCTGGAAAAATGCAGAGTGCCTGCACAAGAATCTATGGAAACGAAGTTATTAAGGGCGCATGTCTGCGACGCAGCGGAAATACATGCCATGCAGATAGAAGCCTTCAGGGAATTGTTAGAGAAATATCAGGATTTTGATACCAATCCGGGCAGTGAAACCGTGGAAAAAGTCGAGGCGCGTTTGAAACAGGAATTTACTTTTTACTATTTTATCTGTATCGGACAGCAGAAAGCCGGTGCGATTCGTATAGTAGACAGAAAAGAACCCGGAGCAGGCAAGCGGATTTCCCCGCTGTTTATATTGCCGGCATTTAGAGGGAGGGGCATTGCGCAGGAGGCGATCCGGCTGTGTGAAGAGATACACGGCAAAGAAAACTGGGAACTCGACACGATTCTGCAGGAGCCTGAAAACTGTCATCTCTATGAGAAAATGGGATATCGGCAGACAGGCAGGACAGAAGTCATTAATGAAAGACTGACACTGGTATTTTATGACAAATAAGAGGCATGGAGAGTGTTAAATCACTTTTTTGACGTGCAATTACTGATGCGCAATTGATTTCATCAGTGCAAAATGCTTCGGAATGGAGGAAGATATGAACATCATGATAACCGGCTCTGGCGGCTGTGTCAGTACGCCCCGGGCATGTTGTAGCTGCTGTGTATGTACACAGGCGCGCCTGAAGGGGATTCCTTACGCGCGGACGGGCTGCAGCCTTTTTATAGAAGAGGCAAATATACTGATCGACACGCCGGAGGACATCAATGCTTCGCTGAATTATGCCGGCATACAGAAAGTGGAACATATTCTATACAGTCATTGTGATCCCGATCATACCATGGGAATGCGTGTGATCGAACAGTTGAATATGGACTGGCTTGCCGGATCAGTGGGAAAGAAACCGGATCATCCGATCCAAGTTGTCTCACTGCCTGCGGTGCTCGAAGATATTAGACAACAAGGTACGAAGTACGGATCAATGCTTGCATATTATGAGGCAAAAGGTCTTGTATATACAACAGGAACGTACACTTTTGAAGCCGGCGGTATTCGGATTGAGATGGTTCCGGTAGATGAACAGGAGCACGTGGCCATATTCGTTATTTCCTCCAATGGGAAAAAAGTAATTTATGCGCCCTGTGATGTGAAACCTTTTCCGGAATCTGAAAAAATTTCTGGCGCGGATGTTCTGATCATCGGCAATACGATCGTCGGCGATGTCTTGAAGGACGGATTTGTTTTAGAGGACGATAATCCGCTGCGAAAGGAACTGTTTACGCTGGATGAAGTTGAGGATATCAGAAAACAGTATGCGATCCCGGAAGTCATCATTACACATTTGGAGGAAGATTGGGGTAAAACGTATGACGATTACAGAGAACTGGAAAAAGAACGGGACTGTATACGGTTTGCGTATGACGGATTAAGGATATCGCTATAGCCACAGGCAGGAGGCTAAGAATTGAAAAGAGAGGAGCATACATATGCTTGAAACGATGGAGAACTTTTTTGCGGCTCGTCTGCAAGGGTATGATGAGCACATGAAAACTGAAATAGAGGGGGCGAAGGAGTTCTATTGTTATACGGCTTCTTTATTACCCCGGCAGCAAGGCGCCAGGATTCTTGACCTCGGGTGCGGAACCGGTCTGGAATTAGAAGAAATTTTTTTGCTGAACCATGGCGCCGCTATAACCGGAATTGATCTGTCAGCCGATATGCTGCAGGAACTCAGAAGGAAATTTGCCGATAAGGAACTTACACTGATACACGGCTCGTATTTTGATGAGCCGTTAGGGGTAGAGAAGTATCATGCTGCCGTATCTGTAGAATCGCTTCACCATTTTCCGGCGGTGCAGAAAGAAGTGTTGTACTGCAGACTGCGTGCGGCGCTTATGGAGGACGGATACTTTGTTCTGACAGATTACTTCGCGGAGTCTGAGGCATTGGAACTGGAATACTTTGACAATCTGAAAAAACTGAAGCAGGAACAGGGATTGGCAGACGATGAATTTTATCATTACGATACGCCGCTGACGGTCGATCATGAGCGGGAGGTGTTACTGCAGGCGGGTTTTTCAGACGTGTGCACCATGAAGAAATGGGGAGCAACCTATACATTGCTGGCGAAGCGGTAAATAGGCCGCCGGTCGAAAGTGTATCAGAATAATTTTCGGTTCATCGGGGAGAGCGCATGGCATTTAAGCGTCGTGAAAAGAATGCCGTTCCCTGAGTGGTTTGTCAAACCGGTTTCTGGCAACGGCATGGTTTTCAGAGCAGGATAAGTACAAAGATGGGTATGAAGTCAATCGGAAGATTTTGACAGGACATAATAATCCTTATATTCTTTTCCGTCATCGCCGCCGGTGAGAACCTCTTCTGACAGCGTAAAGCCCAGCTTTTCGACTGCGGCTTTGCGCTCTGCGGCAAAGGGCAGTACCTTGGTCGCCGTCATCCGGCTGCCGAACATTTCATAAGTCTGCGGCACGATCAGAGACAGTATTTCATAGATACTGTCGGCGCGCTCATAATCGCTTCTTAAGTCGAGCCGCAGAAGTGCGCAGCTGTTGAAATAGTCGGCTGCCTCACGGTTGAATAATTCGATCGTCCCGATTGCAGTGTTTCCTGTGCTTCGGGTTTCCGAATCCATAGAGTCCGGTGTGCTGTTTTCCCGTCGGGTTTCCGAATCCACGGAACCTGACGTGGTGTCCGGTCGCCTTCCATGTTTGTCAAGGATCACCCAGCGGACAAACCATCCTTCGCGGTGTGCCTGACACCAGAAATCCACGGCGCTCTGCATACGCTCTAAAGTAGTGTAGTGGAAATCGTCACCGTTGCAGTTATCTCCGTTGAAGAAGGGGACAGCCTTCTCGTCAGAATACACGAGAAGAAGATCCTGTGTATCCGCAGGTTCGATCAGTCTGAGCAGATAGTTTTCGTTTTCAAATACAGGGCATGTTTCGTATGGGTTCATGGGTAGCTCCTTTCTGCGCTGTTGTGTTTTCAGGTTCATCATCCTGCTATAGAATAGCACCCGATATACGACAACAGCGTGTCATAAATAAGAAAATTTGTATACTGCAACAACTTCTTCTGCGGCCGTAAGCAGCCGCTTTCTTATGTTCTCAGGAGAGATTACTTCAACGCTGCCGCCCAGCGATAACAGCGTTCCGATCCAGAACTGCTCGTTTTCGACGATCGTTGCTCTGATCAGCGCGCCGCCGTCTTCTCGTTCTTCTGTTACAGTTCCCTTCAGATATTCGATGACCCGTGCTTTCGCAGCTGCGCTGCATTTGAGGAGTATTTCAGTGTACTGGCGGGTATCAGTCTGATCGATCCTGTGCAGAATCGCATCTGCGGATTCGTGGTCTCTGGTAAAGGGGATATCGGTTATGCTCACATGGCTCATCCGCACAAGCTTGTAGGTGCGGTAGTCATTTCTGACTTTGGAACAGGCCAGCAGATACCACGCGTACCACCGGTAGATGACGGCGATCGGTTCCACGGTATGGGAACGGGTCTCCTGACTATTATTCGTATAAGTAAACTCCACGGCACGTTTTTCTCTTACGGCGGTCTGCAGCAGCTGTAAAGTGTGCGGTACGGTTTCCTGTAAAACCGAAAAATCCAAGATAATTCCGTTATCGTCCGGACGCTGGGCATGGACGATTTTTTCTAATGTATGTCTGGCGCCGGGGTCAGCGGTCGCCGAGATCAGGCCTTGAAGTGCGGTACGGATATTAGAATAATCGTCCGGGGTGGCAAAACCTTTCTCCAGCCTGTAACGTTCAGATATTTCATAGCCGCCTGCAGCGCCCGCTGTTGCGATGACCGGGATTCCCGCCAGACACAGAGAGTCTATGTCCCGCTGTATGGTCCGCAGGGATACTTCGAAATGGTTGGCGAGTTCGCTTGCGGATGTTTTTCCGTGGTTTAAAAGATACAGGGTGATGGCGTACAGGCGGTCGATTTTCATGGATTATCCTTTCAGCAGATATCACAGGAACAGTATGTTACAGGCGGGGAGCAAGGGGGATCTTGTGAATCCGTCCGGGGTGCTCACCCGCGCAGCTTCCGGTACTCTTTTGGTGTAACGCCGTACTTTTCTTTGAACAGCGCATAGAAGTGCGTGCGGTTCGTAAATTTGAGCCGTGCCGCGATGGCGCTGACGGATTCGTCGGTTTCTGTCAGGCACTGCGCCACCTTTTTCAGACAGAATGTCATGCCGTAGTCGTAGAGACACAGACCGGTGTATCTGTGCACGATGCGGTTCAAGTAATCGCCGCTGTAATTGAGGTACTGCTCTAACTCGGTACGCGTCATGCGCCCGTCGCTTTCTTCGAAGAGCCGCGTGATGCGGGAGAAGAGCAGGAAGTCGCTGTTCGTGTCCAGACGGATATCGGTACAGTGATAGAACTGTGACGAGGACAGGTCAGCCAGCAGAGCGCAGAGCAGTCCGCGGATCTGATAGTACGCGCCGAATTTCGGATACAGAAGCGTGTGCACGATTTCTTCACTCAGGGTATGCAGGTGCTGCGTGAACCGGTGATTCTGGTAGGATGGAATAAAGTCAAGATATGCACGCTTGCCCGGGGTTTTCAGATCGTCGGTGATGAAATGGTAGACCGGGCTTTCACAGATTGTTTTTTCACCCGGAAAAGGAGAACCCTGAACAGATTCAAACAGTCCTGCCATAAACTCCGGAGACAGACCGATATACAGAATCTTACAATCGGACTGATAATGTTCCAGATGGCGCAGGCTCCTGTTGATCAGGCAGCAGGAACCTGCCGTATACAGATAGTCTTTTCCCTCTATTCTCTGGATAAGACTTCCTTCCAGCACGACTACAAATTCAAAGAAGTCATGGTAGTGGGGCGCATTTTTTGCGTAGGAATAATTCTTTACGGCGAGAGACTCCTGATACAGGACAGCTTTCTCAAAGGACAGTGTGACTACATTCACATACCCCTCCGGTCCGGAGGCATCGCAGCATTCCAGCGTGACCTGAAAGGGGACGTTCATACTGTAAAAGCGGCCGAAGTCGCTCTCACCGTTCTGGATGTTAATAGAGGAGTTGCGGCTGTCTAAAGATTCCCGCATGTCGGGGGTGGTATATTTTTCCATAAGAGTAAGATTCTCCGTTTCCGTCGTACCGGACGGTTCCTGACAGGTCTGCCCGCGGTAATGTTGTATATTCCCGAATATGATACAAACATGTGCTTGAAAATCGGTTTGCGATATTGTGCAGACCAGTACAGGTTTCCTATAATGAATAATGACTAAAGCCAATTTTAATTATAGGGAAGAACAGTGTAAAAGTAAAGTCAGTAGAAATGTGTATCCGCACTTATGCCGGATGCTGGATAATGGTATCAGAGATTGTGCGGGTGTTGTATCGGAAGGAGGCGCTATGTCACGGGATTTTATATATGGCGCGGATCTCGGCTGGGTAAGCCAGTTAGAATCACGGGGTGTCAGCTGGATTGATGAAAACGGCAGCCAGACAGATCCGGTCGCAGCGCTGAGGGACATGGGAGCCAATGCTGTGCGGCTGCGGGTTTTTGTAAATCCGCCGAAGGAGGCTTTCTGGCGGAAGCCGGAGAGAGAGCTTGCAGGCGGGATGACCGGCGGCGAGGAATGTATGCTCGGCTTCTGTGATAAAGAGAGTGTACTTACGATGGCGGCCAGAGTAAAGCAGCAGAATATGAAGCTTATGCTGGATTTCCATTACAGCGATCATTTTGCAGACCCGGTATTTCAGGATATTCCTGCGGCGTGGGAGAACGATGACTTCGAGAAGATGTGCAAGCGGGTGGCACAGCATACCGAAGAGGTATTGCAGCTTATGAAAGCACATGACATCTGTCCGGACTGGGTGCAGGTAGGAAATGAGGTTGAGTCAGGGATCCTGCTTCCGGCAGGAAGCTTTGCGGAACAGCCGGAACAGCTTGTGACCTTACTAAACGAGGGGTACAGGGCGGTTAAGGCATGCTGTCCGTCGTGTCTTGTCGTAACGCATGTCAACTGCGGAACGGATTATTGCCGATGTGAGCGGTTCTATGACACATTCTTCGCATACGGGGGACAGACGGATCTGATAGGACTTTCCTATTATCCGTATTGGACGAAGGTCGAACATGATGAGCAGAAACTGCAGGAGACACTGACCGGACTTGCGGGGAAGTATCGTAAGCCTGTACTGTTGAGTGAGATCGGCGGACCGGAGAACGAGGCGGAGGAAACATATCAGCTTCTGCGCAGCGTGGTGCGCGCGGTCAAGGCGGTACCGGATGGACAGGGACTCGGACTTTTCTACTGGGAGCCTGAGGTGGGAGCCGACCTGCTGCCGGATCATTATATTCTGGGCGCTGCGGTGACGGCAGGAGAGAACCGGCTGCGGTTTACGAAAGCGATGAGCGCTTATGCCGACAGCAGGTGACAGGATCTGGGACGGAATAGGAAAGTGTATTTCGGCGGCGTGAACTTTGTAATTCGGCGCCTGTTCCGACGCCATGCGGTAAGCGTGCGGCGGCATGGCGGGAGTGGAGTAAGGGTGCTGACAGATATATTACTTATAAGATGGGAGGACTATTACTATGAAAAGACGTTACATGAAATTACTGGCTCTGTGTCTCAGTGTCAGTCTCAGCGTCTCAGCATTGACAGGCTGCGGAGCAGATGATGCCGACAAGGCTGCGCCTGCTGCGGAGGCGGAGGAAGTGCAGGAAACACCGGAAACGCAGGAGCCGGAAGAGACAGAGGAGACGGAAACGGCGCAGACGCCCAAGGAGCCGGCGGTTATAGAAGCAACATCATTTCCGCTGCCGGACGGACCGGAAGAGTCCGAGATCTATATAGAGCCGATTCCGGATATTTCCGATGATTTTATCCGCGGTATGGACGCATCCGCCGTACTCGTGGAAGAGAACAGCGGCGTGAAATACTATAATTATGAAGGCGAGGAGCAGGATGTCTTCATGACACTGGCACAGTCCGGCGTAAATTATATCCGTATCCGGGTCTGGAATGATCCTTACGACGAGAACGGCAACGGATACGGCGGCGGTAACAATGACGTGCCGACGGCCATTGAACTTGGCAAACGCGCGACGAAGTACGGTATGAAGGTATGCATTGACTTCCACTACTCTGATTTCTGGGCGGACCCGAAGAGACAGCATGCGCCCAAGGCGTGGGAAGGCATGAGCGTTGAGGAAAAGAGCGACGCACTCTATGAATTTACGAAAGACAGTCTGACACAGATACTCGATGCCGGTGTGGACGTAGGCATGGTGCAGATCGGCAATGAGATCAATAACGGCATGTCCGGCGAATCGTTCCTTCCGAATGTTTCGACTCTCTTAAGTGCCGGGAGCCGCGGCGTCCGTGAAACAGCGGAAGCTTACGGCAAGGATATTCAGATCGTGGTACATTACACCAATATCGAGGATAACGGACAGATCGACGGGCTTGTTTCCAACCTGAAAAACATGGAAGTGGATTATGATATTCTCGGTTTATCCTACTATCCGTTCTGGGACGGTACGAATGAGAATATGCAGGCGGTTGCCAGACATATTCAGGATACATACGGTAAGCAGGTGGTAATTGCAGAGACATCTTATGCTTACACGACGGAGGACGGCGACGGTACTGCGAACAGCTTCGACGGTATTGACGGTGCGGTTGAGGGATACGCCGCTACCGTGCAGAGCCAGGCGACTATGATCCGTGATGTCTGCGAGGCGGCGCATGAAGCGAATGTACTCGGCATTTTCTACTGGGAAGGAACCTGGATTCCGGTAGGCAAAGCGACGGAAGATAATTCTCCGATCTGGGAGAAATACGGAAGCGGCTGGGCAAGCAGCTATGCGTCGGATTATGATCCGGATGATGCAGGACTCTATTACGGCGGCTGCTCGTGGGATAATCAGGCGATGTTCGATTTTGAGGGACATCCGCTGGCTTCCCTGAATGTATTTAAGTATTTAAAACATGGTTCGACAGCGCCTCTTGCTGTGGATTCTGTTCCGGATGTCAGTGTTTCGTGCGGTGTGGGCAGTGAACTGGAACTTCCCGAGACAATTGACGTAATCTATAATGACCGCTCGGCGAATAAACAGGAGACTGTTACGTGGGATGAAGCGCAGGTTGCCGCAATCGATACGAGTGTCGGCGGCGAGTATGAAGTGACCGGTACATTGGCGGACGGCACGACTGTAACCGCATATATAGAGGTTGTCATGCTCAACTACGTGCAGAATCCGAGCTTCGAGGATGCGGATACTTCCATGTGGAAGGTGACGTACGAAGGGGATGATAATCCGACCGACTTCCAGCAGAAGGCGGACGATGCACATACAGGAGAAATGGCATTCCACTTCTGGTCGGAAGACTCTGATATGGATTTCTCGATTGAGCAGGAACTGACGGATTTAGAGCCGGGCACTTATCAGCTGACTGCTTATGCGCAGGGCGGCGACGTGTCGGACGACTGTGAGATGGAATTATATGCGATTGCCGGCGGCGAAGAGATGACAGAGCCCTTCATGGTAACGACATGGGTGGCATGGCAGGAGCCTACGATTCCGGAGATCAAGGTTACGGACGGCAAACTTACGATCGGTGTGCGCATGAAGTGTAACAAGAAGAGCTGGGGAACTGTAGACGATTTCACACTGAACAAGATTTCCGATTAGGGATTCGTACAGACAGGACGATATTTTCTCCCTTTAAGTTAAGAGTATATTCTATAAAAAGTATGGCAGGACTGCATGGAAGCGGCTCCTGCTATACTTTTTTTGTTTCTTGTTTAAATAATTTGTTTGACTTTTTATGTGTGTTAATCGTTATATAAGACAGAGAGGAAGTTTTGTATGTGTGAGGGAGGTGAATCTGTGCTTGAGAAAATCATACGAAAGTATTATGACGAGATATTCCGCTATTGCTATCATCATGTGGAAAGCCGTGCTGCAGCGGAGGACTTATGCCAGGATACTTTTGTAAGCTTCATAGAGCACTATCAGGAATACCGCCACATGGGTAAGACCGGAAACTATCTCTACACGATTGCCGGGAATAAATGCCGCGACTACTACAGGAAAAATACCCCTCTCTTCATGGCGGAAATCCCGGAACAGGAAACAGGACAGGGTATAGAGGAGACGGTAGTTATAAAGCAGATGGTTATGAGTCTGCCGGAAGAGTTCAGGGAGGCGGTTGTGCTGCGATATTTCCAGAATATGCGGTACCGTGATATTGCGGAAGTTCTGGGAATCGGGCTGTCTCTGACGAAATACCGGGTGAAAAAAGGGCTGGAAATGTTGGCCGCAATGGAAGGAGGCGCTTATGGGACAAAGGGAGATTGAGAAAAGGCTGCAGCAGTATGCGGCGGCATGCGAGAAGATTGTGCCGGAAAATAAAGAACGCAGAATCCGGGAACTCATGCAGACCGGTATAGTGCGCATCCGGGGGAATGTGTGGAATTTTATATGGGAGCAGATCGGATATCTCGGCAGGTACTGCCTGATCTGGCAGGCGCTGTGGATTGTGGTTTTCTGGTATATGGTGCGGTACGGGGTGTCGCATTTAGGGGGTAAAGACAGCAGCAGCGGGATTCTTGTGACGGTCTCGATTCTGACACCGCTGCTGGTGCTTCTGACCGTGGAGCAGGTTACAAAAGTGTACCAGAAAAGCATGCTGGAAATAGAGTATGTGACGAAGTATTCTCTGCGAAGTGCGGTGATGATCCGCATGTCGGTGCTCTGCGTCATGCATGCAATTATTCTGGTGATATGTGTTCTCTGTCTGCATTCCCGCATAGAGGCAGAGGCAGGGCAGCTTCTTGTGTACGGATTTACGCCTATGATCATTGTGACGGCAGCGTTGTTCTGTTTGATGCAGCGTTTTGAGGGAGACTTGCTGCGGAGTGCGGTAATGGGAGTGTACGCGCTGACGGCAGGACTGGCAGTCGTCGGAAATACGGGGTACTTTGGATGGTATCAGCCGGCTTATTTCAGGGTGTGGTGTATCATATGCGGCATTGCGGCTGCAGTTGGCATGCGTCAGCTGATTCGCCTGAACGGAAAACTGTCAAACTATGAGGCGATTGTGCAGTATACAATAGATACTTAACAGAGTTGACGGGGTATTGATGACAGAACTTGTGGAAAGGATGAAAACAATGGAACTGATATTAGACAGAGTGACCAAACAATATAAAAATAAAATCGCGGTGGATCGTCTAAATGTTGTACTGAAAGAAGGCGTATATGGTCTGCTCGGTGCCAACGGTGCGGGCAAAACAACTTTGATGCGCATGATCTGCGGCATTGCAGAGATCAGTAGCGGGGAGATTCGTCTGGACGGGGAGGATGTCGGCGCTATGGGAGGAAGGTATCGGGATCTGCTGGGGTATCTGCCGCAGGATTTCGGCTATTATCCTAACTTTACCGCTATGGAGTTTATGCTGTATATCGCGTCTTTGAAAGGACTGGATCGAAGCTATGCCGGGAAGCAGAGCAGGCTCCTGCTGCAGAAGGTGGGGCTGGAAGCTGAAATGCGGCATAAGATCAAGACTTTTTCGGGCGGTATGCGGCAGCGGCTGGGGATCGCACAGGCATTGTTAAACGATCCGAAGATTCTGATTCTGGACGAACCGACAGCGGGCCTCGATCCGAAAGAGCGGGTGCGTTTCCGCAACATGATTGCGGAACTCGGCAGGGATCGGATCGTCATTCTCTCTACGCATATCGTATCAGATGTGGAAGAGATCGCAGACTGGATCTTTCTGATGAAACAGGGACAGTTTATTGCACAGGGAACGCTGGAAGATTTAAAGGAGCATTATATGGAAGTTGCGGGAACTGAAGAACCGGAGAAGTTTAATCTGGAGAAGCTTTATCTGTTTTATTTCAGTGAATGATGAACAGACGGATGTGAAGTGTACAATCGGTGAACGGGGCGGGAGAAACGGTTTTTCTTGCTTATAAACTTATTTGTTAATGCGACGTCTCAACATAGTTGAGACAAAAGCAGCGTAGAAATGGAGAAAACTATGATGCGATATGAGTGGAAGAAAATATTTGAGAGAAGACTGAATTTGGCTGCAATGCTTTTGGGGTATCTTTTGATCGGCATCTGTGTGTACAACTATATTACACAGGAAATCTGCTATGATGCCGCGACGGACAGTTACATAGAGGGAGTCGCGGCATACCGGATGCAGGAAGAACTGGCGCAGTCGCAGACGGATGTCATCACGGAAGCGTATGTGACGGATCTGATCAGGGACATCCAGAGCCGCGGTATAGATCTTGAGAGTGATGACGCATATACGGAAATCATCAGACCGCTGGGCGACATGTTCTATTTTGTGTCTAAGAATTATACGGATATGCGGAGTAAAAATACGGATATGGATGCGCTGGATAAGGTTGACGTGAGTGAAGGCGCGCATTTTTATGAGCACCGCATGGAGAAGATCACGGATTATCTTAATATGGATTTCTCATACGGCAACTATACGGAGGCAGAGAAAGCATACTGGATCGCGAAAGCCGGCCGGACGAACGTGCCGTTTCGCTGGGGCAGTAAGAGCGTGATGAATCAAGTGGGAGAAATGATGTTCGCGGGATTTTATCTGTGGTTTGTCGTTGTCATATGTGTAAGTTCTGTTTTCTCCTCGGAATATGAGTCCGGTGCGGCGTATCTGCTGCTTACGACGAAATACGGCAAGGACAGGCTGGTGCGGTCGAAAATCGGGGTTGCCGCACTCTTTACAGTGGGATATCTGACGGGCGGAGCGCTGCTCGCGGTCGTGCCTGCTGCGCTGCTTCTGGGACTGCCGGGGGCGGATCTGCCGGTACAGCTGTGGAATCCGGTGATACCGTATAATATGACCATAGGACAGACATGTCTGGGGATGTTCGGGCTTCTTCTGCTGATCGGGTCTGCAATTGCGCTCGCACTTCTGTGCTGCTCAGCGGGGCTGCGCTCATCGCTGGCAACGCTGGTTATCGGCATGGCGGTTATCATCGCGCCGGCGTTCTTCCCGATGAGTAAGCAGAGCGGGCTGTGGAACCATATCAATTATCTTTTTCCGGTCAGGGCGTTTAATCTTGAAGATGTCATGGGATCGTATGTGAGCTATGCGGCGGGGAATGTGGTGATTTCGTATACGGCAATGGTGGTGATCGTGTATACGGTGATTGGTGCCGCGGCACTTTTACTGATCAGAAGGATGTTTGTGAAGGTGAGATAGGATGCTGGTCTTATCCGCTGTGCCCGGACATTGTGCAGGCGGCAATTATGAGCCGAAGCATCGGATATCTCCCTGCCTGCAGTAAACGGCTTTTGCACCAGGGATCAAGGTCAGGATGCCGGTTCCATCACTGCCGTTATCAGATAGAAGGGCAGCGCAAATACCATAAAATATACGTATCTGAAATCGGTGGCCACGGGCGTGGCAATCATAACCGTCAGATATAGTGCAAAACCCGGCAGATAACAGACCAGCTTCTTTTTCTCATCCCTTGCGAAAGCGTTGCCGATGCAGAATAGAAGCACATGAAAAGCAAACCCCATACTCCACAGCAGTCCGTAAACCGGAAGCATACTGCCGAGCTTCAGGGATATTTCCTTGATCTTAATGACGACCGGACCGCCGATCAGCGGCGTGTGTGATACACCCAGCCTTGTAGCGCTGATCCCCTCTCCTTCCGCCACAGGATAGAAAGAGTCCGGATACCAGTAGCCATAGGTCTGATTGATATAAGCCTGCAGGTAATCTCCCGGATATGTATAGCCCAACGAAGCCCACAGCTTCAGATATTCCCGTTTATGCTCCGCCAGATATGCAGGATTTCCCGCGCGTACCAGTTCCTTCATATTATCCGCAAATGTCGGATTATACAAGTCCTTGATATAGGTGGTATCAATCACCTGATCGATCAGCGCCTGTTGATCCGGAGTCAGTTCTCTGTCATGACACAGAACCGCCGCAATCTGCTGAACAGGAATGGAAAGCGATTCGACCAGGTCGGGCTGTGTCACATGCAGGGCATTCATGACCGGATATTTGACAATGACTGCCGCAAACAGAATCCCCAGGATGGCCGGCGCCATGATTTTGGCCTGCCTGCGGTAAAAGAACAGCAGAAAAGGCACACAGAACAGGAATCCGTACCAGCCGTTCGAACGCATGAGACAGATCATTATGCCTGCAAAGACAAACATTGCCAGTTCACGCAGGCGAATTTCCCGTGCCATGCGAAGCATGGAACAGCTCAAAAGGAGTACAACCGCCGCAAAAGGGATATCCTTCCAGATCGTAACGGAAAATACGGCATGATAGGGCACCAGTGCATAGAACAGGGTGATTCCCGCCTGGATTCCCTGCCGGATCTGGAACAATTCCAGAGTCTTAATAAAATAGTAAACGCTGAATGCGAGAAAACACATCTGGAAAAAGGTATAAAAGGAAACCGCGGCCACCATATCAGAAGTTATCGCATACCCGATATGATATAACAGCGAAAAAAGCATGGTATGAACAAACGGGTGATGATTGCTGTATCCGGTCAGCCCCAGGACCTGTTCAAACTGGTTGATGCTGTCCGGTGTCATGATCCCCGGATACTGATACAGAAAATAAGGCAGCCAGCAGAGCACACATCCCAGGAAACAGTACAGGGGCATCCGCTTGATTTCGCGTCTTCCTTCCTGCCGGTACAGCAGTCTCTTCAAAACATCTTTATCTCCGCTGTAGGAAAACAGAAATAGAAGCAGTTTATAGTAGCAGACACAGAACCCTGTAAAAACAGCAGTCAATACAATCGCTTGAAAGAATCTGTTCGTCAATGTTTCAATGTAATGCGGATAATCCACTAACATATAGAAGAGTGTGAACAGAACAGCCAGTACCGCGGCCGTCCTTCGCACTCTTTTTTCATATGCGAACTGCTTCACAAAAAGCCTGCTGTTGATATTGCGGTAAAGAAAAAAGGCAAGCAGAAAGAAAACGCCGGCTAAAATATTGCCGGGTTCCATTCTGCCCGCTTTCATAAACGCCCATGCGGTGAAAAAGCTTTCGACGATATTAATAATGATAAGTCTGTTTACTGCTGTCTTCATGTGAGGCTCCTATATACAGATTCTAATCTATGATATCGGATTGCTGAAAAGTTGTCAATGAAAGGTCGAACACTTCACAAAACCCGGAAGCCGCCGGTTCCGTAGACAGGCTGTTGCGGCATAAGCTGCTTTGTGCTATAACGGAAAGTAAGAAAGAGGGGAGATACAAATGATACTTGATAACATTGTAAAGCGGGGAAACAGAAGAAGTACATCCGCTTTGTTACTGCTCACTGCGGGACTGCTTACAGCGTGCGGGGCACAGCAGGCGGAAACAGAGCAGGAGCAGACTGTACAGGCGGAAGGAAACGGGGCGGATTTGCCGCAGCCGGTTTCAGGAGGCGGCGAATATGAACAGGTCATCGATGACGGGGATCTGACTGCCAATGGCAGTGAAGAGGAGGCGGAGCCTGCAGGCAGTGCGGAAAGTACTGCAGATCATCAGCAGGCAGATGAATTGCTAAACCGGTTTGGCGAGAACTGTATCAGCGAGCAGACATTCGAGGTGGAACTGAGTGAGTATGACGGCAAAGTGTGGTTTGTGCCTTATGCGCCCGCTGAGGAGGGACAGGAACCTGTTATACAGATTGTGCAGGACGGGGCGGTCCTTACGACACTTCAGCCGTATGTTCCGGATCATCTGGAAGGGCAGTCCTTTACCAGCCTTGACGCCGTGACTTTTTTCGACATCAACTATGATAACTGTACGGATATTGTATTGATTGAGACTTATGGCAATACCACTTTTGCTGCAGTCTATTATGGATTTGCCCACGATGAGAAGGAGGATTACAGATATTTTAACGTACAATGGACTTTGTCCGAAATCATATCGGACAGGGCGAATCCTGTGACGATTGCCGGGATCAGAGATCTGCTGGGCGAAAAGAAAAACGGCGAATTTGCAAATTATAAAGAAGCCTATACGTCGGTGCTCAGGCTGTGTGAGTTATCATACGAATCGGAACTGACTTGCGATTTGATTTATTTAGATGAAGACGATATTCCGGAGCTGGTGGTCGCGGATAACGGATTCTGGGTCAGCCTGTATACTTATCATGACGGAATGGTTCATATGCTCATGGAACAATGGGGATACGGCGTTATGGGAAATGCAGGATACGAGTATATTCCCGGAGGAAACAGAGTGAGGAATTATAACAGTGACTACGCGGGAGCGATTCGTTATAGCACCTATATGTCGATGAACGATCAATATTCACTTAAGACTGTTACGGAAGTTGTGACTTATAATTTTGACGATGCCAATGGGGACGGATATCCGGATGCCGACGAAGAGGATTCTATTGGATATTACAGTGTAAGCTATGTAGATGGGGTGGAGATTACGAATGAGCAGTATGCTGCTTATGATGCAGGCGAATATGAATTTATCGCCGGAAAGATGAGTATGGAAGAAATGCTGCGGGCGCTAATGGAGTAGCCAAAGCGTACAGCCTGGTGACTTATGAATGGCATGGCTGAACTGTTACCGGGAGACAGTCCGAAGCATCGGTTAATCACTTGATTTAAGCGGTTGTTGGCGGTATAATAGATTTATTCATATCGAAGTTACAAAAATGATTTTGAAGCTGACATAACGTGTCACAAGAAGGAGGTATGCACATGCAGGAAATGATTAAGATTAGTTCTAAGGCTCACCCTAACATTGAATTGAAAGCAATCCCCGGACATTTTGTAACACCAAGTTCCCACATCAATTACTTTTTGGATATGACAACCTTAAAGACGCGGCTGAGCGAGGCGTCCCTGACGGCGAGGGAGCTGGGCAGACAGATTCTGGCATCGATGATAGTAGATACGATCGTGTGCATAGACGGCTGTGAGATAATCGGGGCATTTCTGGCGGAAGAACTGACGAGAGCCGGCATTTATTCCAGGAATGCGCACCAGACCATTTATATCATTACACCGGAATTTTCTCCGACAGGACAGATGTTATTCAGGGATAATTATCTGCCGATGATTAAAGATAAGAACGTGCTGGTTCTTCTGGCAAGCGCGACAACGGGTAAGACCGTCACGAAGACGATCCAGACGCTCACGTATTACGGTGCAACCATCAGCGGGATCAGTGCAGTGTTCAGTGCGGCGAACAGCGTTATGGGGATTCCCGTCAATGCATTGTTTACCACGGCAGATATTCCGGACTATAAGACATTTAAACCGGACGGATGTGCTATGTGTAAAGAACAGAAACCGATTGACGCATTTGCCAATGCGTTCGGATATTCCAGGATCGGCTGACGGCTTTCCGGCTGGAAAGATAAATGAACATACAAAGGCAGCGCATGAATGTGAATTGTATTCATGCGCTGTTTTTATGGTATAGGAAATTTCTACGCTTATTCGAGTTCGCGAAGCGAATCTCGCAAAGTTATTTGCGGAGCAAATTACTTTTTTATGTGAAGGACTGTGTATTACAATGTTACAACCACCGTCCCGGCATTCGGTGTCAGTACGGTATCTTTTCCGGCAATCTCCATAGAAGCGCCGTCCGCGGATTGTGCCTGTACGCCCACAAGCCTTACGGTGTACGGCTTCCCGGAGATATGCTCAGCCTGCACCGTGATCCTTGCACCGGATTTAATAACAGAGACATGTAACTCCGCATCCTGTGCCATGCCGTAGACGGTCGTCTGAGCCTCGATGTCGTCCGAAAGAGCATACACACGAAGTTCTACGCCGTCGGCGTAATCATAATCCGGTCTCTCATCACATGCGCCGACTGCTATGATGGAATTAGCACGTGCCATCAGCGGCAGGTGCAGATAGTCGTATTCTTTCTCCATCCATGTGCCGCCCTCTGCGGTTTCCCCGGTGAAGAAGTCCGTCCATGTGCCTTTCGGCAGATAGAAGGAGCCGATGCTTTCCTCATTGAAGACGGGAGCGACCAGCAGGTTATCACCCAGCATATACTGTTTATCCAGATAGCTGCAGTTCTTATCTTCCGTATATTCCAGCACCATACTCCGCATGGTCGGCACGCCGGAGCGGGAGGTGTCAATGGACGTTTTATACAGGTACGGCATAAGCTTTGCTTTCAGACGGGTGAAGGTTCTGACAACATCAACCGCTTCCTCATCATACAGCCACGGCACGCGGTAGGAACTGCTTCCGTGCAGACGGCTGTGGGAGGACAGAAGACCGAATGCAACCCAGCGCTTATATACGTCCGCAGTAGAAGTGTGCTCGAATCCGCCGATATCGTGCGCCCAGAAGCCGAATCCGGACATGAGCAGTGACAGACCGCCGCGCAGGCTCTCTTCCATAGACTCATAGTCGGACCAGCAGTCGCCGCCCCAGTGTACGGGGAACTTCTGACCGCCTACCGTTGCGGAGCGGGCGAACAGTACAGCCTCGCCTTTGCCGCGCTTTTCCTCCAGAAGATCAAATACCGTTTTATTATACAGATAAGTGTAGAAGTTATGCATCTTCTTCGGATCGGAACCGTCATGGTAGACGCAGTTGACGGGGATTCTCTCGCCGAAATCTGTCTTGAAGCAGTCAACACCCATATTGAGCAGACCCGCCAGCTTATCCTGATACCATTTGCAGGCATCCGGGTTGGTGAAGTCTACCAGAGCCATGCCCGGCTGCCACATATCCCACTGCCACACGTCGCCGTTTTGCCGTTTGACGAAGTAACCTTTCTCCATGCCTTCGGCAAAAAGAATAGATTCCTGACCGATATAGGGGTTGATCCATACGCAGATATGCAAGCCCTTTGCCTTGATTCTGGAAAGCATTCCGGCAGGATCGGGGAATACTTTCTCATCCCACACAAAGTCGGTCCAGTGGAAGCCTTTCATCCAGAAACAGTCGAAGTGGAAGGTGCGGAGCGGAATACCGCGGTCTAACATACCGTCGATGAAACTCATAACCGTATCTTCGTCGTAACTGGTCGTAAAAGAGGTAGACAGCCATAAGCCGAAGGTCCAGGGCGCAGGCAGCGCAGGTTTGCCGGACAGATCGGTGTAGCGTGTCAGCACATCTTTCATGGCAGGACCGTTAAAGAAGAAATAATCCAGACTTCCGCCTTCCACGCAGAAGGAAGTCCTGGTCACATTTTCCGTGCCGAACTCAAAAGAGACACGCTCCGGATGGTTGACCAGAACGCCGTAACCTTTGTCGGACAGGAAGAAAGGAATATTCTTATATGCCTGCTCGGTACTTGTGCCGCCGTCTTCATTGTATATTTCCACAGTCTGTCCGTTTTTGACAAAGGGCGTAAAGCGTTCGCCCGTACCGTAGAGATGTTCACCGACGCCGATGCTAAGCTGTTCACGCATGTATGTGTTTTCGAGATCGCCGTTTACTTCATAATAGTCGCCTTTATAATCCGTCTTCATCAGGGCAAGATCATTCCGGCTGCTCTTCGTGAGCGCTTTGCCGTCTCTCATGTATGTCATGGACCAGGGGTTTTTGGTGATCACGAGCGACAGGCTTCCGCTTGTGATCGTGAGTGTGTCATCTGTATCTTCGACCTGCAGAGTCTGCGGATGATCCAGATGCAGTTCAAACGCGGGTGCCTTCTGTACCGTTCCCATGTGATGGCAGGTCTGCACCCGAAGGACGTCGGGCATGGGAGAGGTAATGCGGATGGTGAGATTGATCCCGCCGAGGGTGTCTCCGCGTCCGCGTATCGGATGCGTCGGTGCGCACAGCGTTACCTCGGTGTCTTTGACGGTTGTGTAGTAGACTTCGCTCGGAGAGAAACATGCGCATCTTTCCTTGAATAGCCAGCAGCCGTTGTTAAATTTCATAATAAAAATCCTCCTTATCTTGTATTTAGTTTGATAAATGTTAAGGTTCATGTCCTGCTCTGCTGCCGTTCACACCGGCATCGGTCCTGCAATTACTTTTTATATGTTTTTGGTGTGAACAGATGCAATTCTTATTTTCTCAATATATAAGAACAGAGCACAAAATAAAAGTGTAATTTTTTGATGTATAATACATCAAATTTTTGCTATATAATGCCGGCCTGCCAAATGGTAAGATGGTATAACAGATGCAGGATCATCAAAAGGGTGTACAGGCGGTCGGAACCAGTGCTAAAATAACGGTAAAGGTGTCATGTCAGGGAGAAACCGGCCTTTATAAACAAGAAGGAAAACAGTACGATATTTATGACTAAGAGACGTAACGGACGATGGATTTCCACATTTTTTCATAACGCCACGATTAAACGGCAGTTGTATACGATCTATACAGCTGTCGTTGTGGTGCCGATCTTGCTGCTGGGTGTGTTTCTGATGATGTATACCCGTCATATGATGATCAATTATTATATGGACCTGTTGAAATCCGATAATTACCGGGTGCGGACGGTTCTGTTTGACATTACAATGGAAGTTTACGGCATCTCCAAGGATATTTCATTTGATGACGGCGTCCGCACGATTCTGGCGGAGGAATTTGACAGACGGCAGGAGTATATCAATGCTGTGGACCGCAATGCGGTGCTGAGCCAGTATGCGGAGACGTATGCGGAAGTCAGCAAGATCGAGATCTATACGGATAATCCATATCTTACGGATTATAAATTGTTTAAACGGATGAGTGAAGAAACCGTAAATATGGAATGGTATCAGCAGGCGATGTCGAAGACGGGGGTATTCTGGATGGAGATTCCGTGGGAAGACGGGTATCGGGACAGCAAGTGGGAATTGTGCCTGATCAAAAGGATTCAGCTGATCAACTCTCCGTACCATGCGGTTCTGGTTATTCATATCGACGAAAACTATCTGCGCATGTGGGCGGACAGCAACGAATATATCAGCGTCATATCTGTTGACAGAGGACCGGTATTCTACAGTTCCGAGCGGAATCTGGTCGGCAAAGCGCAGCCCGGACCAGTGGACTATGATGCGCCCTACTTCCGCTATACAGGAATGACTGAGACGGAGGGGAAGCAGTGCTTTATTGACATCTCCATGTTCCGCGCGTATCAGTCCAGTTCCAGAATCTATCTGTGTACGCTGAATCCGAAAGGATATTACACGGTCCGGAGCATTCTGTATATGTGCGGTGCCATTATCTTTACGGCACTGATTATTCCGGCAATAATGATACATATTTTTACGCGGTATTTCACGAACCGGGTGAGTCTGCTCAGACAGCAGATGCACAAGGCGAGCACGCAGGATTATGAACTGATCGACAGCTTCCGCGGGCGTGACGAACTGTCGGAGGCTTTTGAGGACCTGCAGGTTATGGTGCAGAATATCAAGGAGCAGGAGGCGAAGACTTACGAGGTGCAGATTAAGGAGCAGGAGATGCTGATCAGACAGCAGGAGATGGAGTTCAAGATGCTGGCCAGTCAGATCAATCCGCATTTCCTCTATAATACGCTGGAAACCATACGGATGAAAGCATTGACGGCGGGGGATAAAGAGGCGGCGACGGCTACGAAGCTGCTTGGGAAGTCCATGCGTTACGTGCTGGAGAATACGGGGACTTCCTACACCACACTGGAAAAAGAACTGAATCATCTGGATGCGTACATAGAGATCCAGCAGCTGCGGTTCGGCGACAGGGTGCAGTTTAGCAGAAATGTAGAGGACGGACTGGAGCTTTCGCGGTACAATATTCTGCCGCTGCTGCTGCAGCCGATGGTGGAGAACGCGATCATACACGGTATGGAGGAAGTGGCGGAGGGCGGTAAGATCGTCCTGTCCGTATATACCAGACAAATGGGGGAAAAGCGGCTTCTTATGATCGATGTGGATGATAACGGCTGCGGCATGGATGAGGTGACGCTCGGCAGGCTGCGCAGGGACATCGAGGTGCGGGATATGAGCCGGAGCAAGAGCATCGGACTCTATAACATTAATCAGCGCATGAAGCTGCATTACGGGGACGGATACCGTATCCATATCTACTCGGAACCGGGAAAGGGAACCAGAATACGGATGATTATTCCGGTGGACAAGTGCGGTATCGAAACATAGCGAAACGAAACTAAAAAAGTGACGGTATTTTTATCAAATTTTTTCGGTATTTTTATTTTTATAAATTTTTTATAATAAATGCATTGCAGGAGATATATTGATCAGACCGGTCTCCTGCGATGCATTTTCATTTTGCAGAAACGGGAATTATGTAGAAAGGTATCCCGATCATGCAGAATATGTCATGTAAACGGATATGGATGCTATAGAAAGGGTGAGCGGATATGAGTGTAGAGAGAAGGCAGAAAGAAAAAGTGATCAAGCAGAAATTCAGCATGCAGCTAATGTGGAAACAGAGATATCTGTTATTGATGTCGGTTCCTTTCCTGATCTGGCTGATCGTTTTCAAGTACATACCCCTGTGGGGATGGACGATGGCGTTTCAGGATGTGCGTCCGAAGACACTGGCGCAGCCTTTCTGGCAGAGACCTTTTGTCGGGGTATCTAATTTCGTTAAGGCATTTCAGGATCGTATCTTCGGGCAGGTTATGCTTAACACGGTCGGGCTGAGCATTCTGGGTATCACGGTTGGAACGCTTATGGCAATCCTGTTTGCCCTGATGTTAAATGAAATACGATTCGTGAAATTCAAGAAGATCACGCAGACCATCTCTTATCTGCCGCATTTCGTGTCGTGGGTGGTTATTGCCAGTATCGCCAAGATGGTATTAAACGATGGCGGTATGCTGGACACGGCGCTGCATACGAAACTGGGACTGATGAGTACGAATACGCCGCTCTTTTGGTTTACGGTCGTTCTGATCAATACATGGAAAGAAGTGGGATGGGATGCCATCGTATACCTGTCCGCTATGGCGGGTATCGATTCGGGCTTATATGAGGCGGCGAAGGTGGACGGTGCGAACCGTCTGCAGAGAATCTGGCACATTACGCTGCCGGGCATTAAGCCTACGGTAGTGGTGCTGCTGATCATGAGCATCGGCGGTGCGCTGAATGTAGGCATGGAGCGTCAGATGCTCTTAAGCAACGGTATTGTGCAGGATCACGCAATGGTGCTTTCCTGGTTCTCTTATGTCAGAGGTATCGGCAACAGCAATTACGGTCTGGGTACTGCGATCGGTATGTTCCAGTCACTGGTCGGCATAGCGCTTCTGTTCATTGCGAATAAAGTTGCAGGTTTACTCGGCGAGAGCAGACTGATATAAGGAGGGGACACCATGGCAAATGTGAAAAGCAACAGGATCAAGAGTCGGGATAATATTTTAGATTACATATTGTTGGTTGTGTTCATATTTCTGGTCATTGTTACGGTATATCCGTTTTTAAATGTTCTGGCGATATCCTTCAATGATCCGATCGACACGATGCGAAACATCAATTTCATCATACCGAGAGAGTTTACGTGGAGCAATTACGCTTATGTATTCCGGGAGAACAATCTGGGGCAGGCATTTATCCTCTCGGTATTAAGAACGGTGATCGGCGCGGGCGCGGGCGTGATCTGTACCGCTATGCTGGCCTATGTGCTGAGCAGGAAAGACTTCTATTTTAACAAGGTATTTACCACATTGTTTGTTATTACCATGTATGTCAGCGGCGGACTGATTCCGGAGTATCTGCTGCTTATGAGAGACTTAAAGCTGGGTAATAACTTCCTCGTGTACATCATACCGGGGCTGATCTGGGTCTACAATATGATTCTGGTGCGTTCTTTTATTGAAGGACTGCCGATGGCATTACAGGAGGCGGCGAGAGTGGACGGGGCCAATGACTTTATCATCTGGGCGCGAATCGTACTGCCCCTGTGTAAACCGGTGCTGGCGACGGTAGCGTTGTTCTACGCGGTAGGACAGTGGAACTCTTTCATGGATACTTACCTGTATGCCAAGGAACTGCCGACGCTGCAGTATGTGTTGTATGAGATTATGGAGAAGGCGACGGTCAAGATTGATCCGCATTCGGCGGAGCAGGTTAAGAATGCCGTCTCACCGCTGTCCGTGCGTATGGCGGTAACGATTGTAGCGACAGTGCCGATCCTGATCGTATATCCGTTCCTGCAGAAGTATTTCGTAGGCGGCATGACGGTAGGCGCGGTCAAGGACTGATACCGCAGGAAAGATCTGCAGGTTATCAAGTTATGGTATTTATATGGATGTACAGTTACGTACAACATACAAATATAAATGATGCAATGTGAAGCAACAGAAGGGAGAAAAAGTATGAAAAGTAAGAAGATTTGTGCATTGTTACTGGCAGTAACGATGGTAGCCGGCACACTTGCCGGTTGTGGAGGCGGGGATGCACCTGCTGCAGATACAGGCAGTACGACAACTACCGATGACGGCGCGGCTGCGACAGATGACGGCGGAAGCGCAGCGTCCGGAGAAGTGATCGAGTTGACATTCTTCAACGCGGATGCAAACCAGGATGATCCTTGGACAGATCCCGTGGCAGAGGCAATTACGGCAGCAACCGGCGTTAAGTTAAAGACGACACGTCCTGTGGGCGGTAACGACGAGAGTGAAGCGGTTGCGCTGATGATTGCGGAGCAGAACTATCCGGATATCATCTTTGCGAAAGGTTCCGCAGGAAATATGATTGACGCAGGCGCGATGATGGATATGACAGACCTGATCGAGCAGTATGGTCCCAATATCAAGAAGCTCTACGGCGACGAGTTTGAGAAGTTAAAACAGTCCGCAGATGACCCGTCCATTTATCAGTTATCCGCTTATAATGTTGGCGGTACGAAATTTAAGGATGCAGGAAATCTTCAGGTTCAGTGGGCAGCGCTGAAAGCGAAGGACTATAAGATTCCGCAGTCTCTGGAAGAATTGGAGACCATGATTAAAGATTATATTGCCGAGCATCCTACGACTGATGAGGGACTGGATATGATTGGTATCAGCTTATCCACTTCCGACTGGCACTGGCTGATCACACTTGGTAATCCGGCAGGTTTCATTGCAGACGGCGCTCCGGATAACGGACAGTGGATCGTAACATCGGACAACAAGGGTATGTATAAGTTCCGTTCCGATAAGGAAAGAGAATATTTCAAATGGTTATGCCGTATGTACAACGAAGGCATTCTTGACCCTGAATTTGCAACACAGACACACGAAGATTATATTGCAAAGATCGCATCCGGTCGTGTAGTTACCTTATTTGATAAGGACTGGGATTATCAGGATGGCGAGAAGGTACTGAAGGCAGACGGTAAATATGAGCTCACTTATGCAGGTCTTCCGACATGTATCGATGCGAACACAAAATGTCCGTCCCTTATGTATCAGGGTCTGACAACAGGAACCGGCGTAGGTATCACAACTTCCTGTAAAGATCCTGTTGCAGCAATCAAGTTCATCGATTTCCTTTGCTCTGACGAAGGCCAGGTACTCAACAAATGGGGTATTGAAGGCGTGAACTACTTCATCGACGATGAGGGACACCGTTACAGAACAGAAGAAGAGATCAAGTATTCCCAGGAAGATGCAGATTATTCCAAGAAGACAGGTGTCGGCTTCCACAATTACCCGTTCCCGTCTTATGGTGATGGTATTCTGGATCCTACAGGCAGCACTTATACAACGACAAGTAAGGACGCCGTAATCAACGAGTATAACGTAGAAGAGAAAGCGGCAGTTGAGGCATGGGGCGTAGAGCTGATCGTAGATATGTTCCCGCAGCCGGATGAGTTCGAGACACCTGACTATTCTCCGCTCTGGGCATACGCTATGCCGCTTGAGTTCTCGGAGATCGTAGATAAACTGGACGAAGTTGCATGGTCCGCGCTGATCAAGTGCGTAACCGGCACCGAGGCGGAGTTTGACGCAAACTATGACGCGATGATCGCTGAGTTAGAGGCAACCGGCATGAGCGAGGCGGAAGAGATGATGACTGACATTATTGCCGAGAAGGTTGCAATCGTTCAGTAAGCAGAAACTTCCGGATACAGGAAACAGATGAAATACAGAGTGTGAAAAATATAATGATATAAATGACAAGGCCTGCCGTATCAGACTATGATGCGGCAGGTCTTGTATTGATATAAGGGGGTGTATGATGCGCAAACCATAGGAAATATCACGCTTTAGGGGCATTTTTTTGTGGGGGGGGGTATTTTCCGGTTTCCGTATCGAGTCCCTGTCCTTTGCGGAATTCCGCAGGACTTTCGCCCACGTATTTTTTGAATTTCTTATGAAAATAATCTACATTCTTATAGCCTACCTGTTCGGCAATCTCATACACTTTCAGCTGATTTTCCAGAAGCAGTTGCTTGGAATGTTCGATTCTACGGTGATCCACGTAGGAATTGAAATTCTCCCCGACACTCTTGCTGAAGATCTTGCCGAGATAGGCGCTGTTGTAGCCGAACAGAGGGGCGATCGTCTCGAGTTTAATATTTTCCCGGAAATGGTGGTCAATATAGTAGAGCACATCATCTAAAATCGTATCTCTGGACGGGTTGCCTGTGGCGTCCATAATCATTTCAAACTGTTTCGAAAGGAACTGGATGATTTCATAGAGATATTTGCAGTTATTCATGAACTCCAGCACAGACGAATTTGAAGAAAAAGGAATCTTCGCCGATGCGTAGGTACGGTTCATCTTTTCCTTGATCTGCAGATAGAGATCTGTCAGAAACAATTTAATATCGCGCGCTTCACAGGGTACATACAGGAGCTGCTCTTCCAGTTCGGAGAGCACGGCAACAGTCATCCTGCGGTTGTAGGATTGTATATAATCCGCGAAGCGGTCCGCATATTCTGTCAAGGCGGATTCACTCAGAGTAAAAACGAGCCGGTCCGGGTCCGCCAGAGAGGAAGAAGCATTTGCGGAGAGCTCCGGCAGCAACTCATAGCCCATTGCATGCAGCTCCCGCTTGCAGAAGAAGCGGCGTGTTAAAAGCGCGGTGGCATCTGCATAAGAAAGATGGATATCCTCCGGCACGGATACAGGCCTGCCGTAAGCTAAGAACATGGATTCCAGCGGGCTTCCCGCCTGTGCCGTATTATTGTCAAAGCGTTCCAGAAAGTCGGAGAGCCTGTTGAGGCCGTGGGAACCCTTTAACAGGACAACATCTTTATGATTTATTTCCAGATGTTCAAAGATGTTATTATCGCGGTTGATTACTTTGAGAAGCTCCGCGAATGTGTAAGGCGCGGCGGCAGCCTGCGTATGAAAGTCCTCGCAGATCACGACCTGATAGACCTCTGCGGTCAGACAGAAGTGATCGAGATCCTGATCGGACAGCGGTGTGCTCAGAATACCGGTCAGAAGTTCCTGCAGCACGACACTTTTTGCCTTCTTCTGTAATTCCGTGAAATGGGTGGAGTGACGTTTCTCCTGTGCCAGTTCCTGTTTGATCTCGGAGACAGTCTGATAGAGTTCGTCCTCGTCGATCGGTTTGGTGGGATAGAATCTGACGCCGCTTTTAATGGCTTCCTGCGCATACCCGAAATCAGAATAGCCGCTTAATATGATGCATTTACCCTGAAAACCGGCTTCTCTGGCGCGGCGGATCACTTCTGTACCAAGCATTTTAGGCATTTTAACATCCAACAAAACAAGACCGGGATTCAGCGCGAGAATGCGCGAGAGCGCTTCTTCGCCATTGGAGGCTTCACCGCATATGGTAAAGCCCAGTTCGTCCCAGTCTACAATACATTTTAAACCCTCACGAATAGAGGATTCATCGTCAGCTATCAGTAAAGTATCATAATTTTGATTCATTTCATCCTGCCTCACGTATATGAATATAGTAGCATGTAAGCATAAAAGGTGCAAGAACAGCGGTGCTGTTACGTTACGGATACTTTGATTACAATGGGAAAATCACTGTGAACATGCTTCGCCGTGATGTGCAGTCCATCCTCGTCAACGGCGTAAACAGGCGCCTCGGAAAAACCGAGGATTTCCACGCTGCGGATTATGCCGTGGAAATTCGGTTTGTTGGCATCCGGTGTCTTCGCGAGGGCGCGGATCGTGATATGGCCGTCATCCGGACAGCGCAGGCAGGTCGCATAGATGCAGCCGCAGCCGG
This sequence comes from uncultured Lachnospiraceae bacterium, assembly GCA_937920345.1. GTDB lineage: Bacteria > Bacillota > Clostridia > Lachnospirales > Lachnospiraceae > UBA3282. Next base: position 7,388 of record CALGVA010000077.1, on the reverse strand, counting down.
CGGTAAAGCGGAAGTCCCGGCTGGTGTAGACAGGAGCGGAGGCGTCGCTGAACTGTCCTTCCGTCTCGGCGGTCGGTCCCTCCGCGGCATAGCGCCATGGTTTGGTGTTATAGACCGCTTCTCCGTTTACAGCCAGCCACTTGCCGATCTGCGTTAAGATGGCAGCGTCCTCTTTGGCGAAGGAGCCGTCGGCCATGGGTCCCACATTCAGCAGAAGATTGCCGTTCTTGCTGACAACGTCTATGAGATAACAGATCAGTTCACAGGCGCTCTTATAGTCCAGTGAAGTGGTGTAACACCAGGAGTTGCGGGCGATCGCAGTGTCAGTCTGCCAGTGATAGGGCCTGGCGTCTGCGAATTTACCGCGTTCCACGTCTACGATACCGCTGCCGAAAGCCATAGCGTCGTGCTTGTAGCAGATGGCAGTGGGAGTGCCCCACGAGACGCCGCGGTTATAATAGTATGCTGCGATCTTACGCAGGTACGGTTTATATGCTTCATGCTGAATCCACCAATCGAAATAGAGGATGCGCGGCTGATAGCGGTCGATGATCTCGCAGGTACGGCACAGCCAGTCCTCGAGAAATTCCCGGTCCGGATAGGGTCTGGCGAACAGGTCCTGATAATCAGGCTGCGTCTGTTCTGATGGCCAGTAGAAATCGCCGCAGTGCAGCGGTTCCTTAATATCGCTTTCAAAATCTTTGCCGCAGCCCATGAACCAGTGGTGCTCCGCGCGGTGGGTAGAGGTGCAGAATACCAGCCCATTTTTCTCAAAAGAGGATTTCAGTTCGCCCAGGATGTCCCGCTTCGGGCCCATTTGCGCAGCGTTATATACGGACAGATCGCTCTGATACATCTGAAAGCCGTCGTGGTGCTCCGCCACAGGGACGACATATCGGGCGCCGGCGGCGGCAAAGGTTTCCGCCCAGCAGTCGGAGTCGAATTTTTCGGCGGTGAAAAGAGGAATGAAGTCCTTATAGCCGAAATCTTTATGCGGTCCGTAGGTCCTGACATGGTGCTCATATTCCGGCGTCCCCTGTATGTACATGTTGCGGGAATACCACTCATTGGCGAATGCAGGCACGCTGTAGAGTCCCCAGTGGACGAAAATGCCGAACTTGGCTTTTGTATACCAGAGCGGCATGTCGAAATCCGTCAGCGATGCCCAGTCATCGTGGTAGGGTCCCTGGGCGGTCACGTCGTTGATGTGTGCCAGATATTGTGATTTGTCTGTTATTTTCATGGGGTATTCTCACTCCTTATTATAATACCAGCAGGATTGCCACGTCCTTAGCCGCTAATGTCAGTGTGTCGCCGCTCTTATACGCCGCATCCGTAAGGATATCTTTGCCGGCGCAGTTAAGCGTAATGTTATGACTCTCATCATCATGGTTTAAGAAGAACAGGAACGTACCGTTATCATTGGCGCGCTTTGTCACCTCGATGCAGTCCGGTGTGTCGATGATCGGCCGGATATCAGTGTCCGCACAGATCTCAGCGATCAGCGTGCGGTAGAAAGCGGCATTGGAGCGGGTGGCGACATAGTAGGCGGTTCCCTTACCGTAGGTGTTGCGGGTCAGAACCGGCATTCCGGCATAGAAATCCTGTTCGTAAGCTGCAAGCGGCTGCGCGCCTTCGGTGTGTAGCAGGTCGCAGAGCAGAGAAGCCGGGTAAGTCGTGCCCTTGTATACAAAACTGTTATGTGCTTCCTCGGGAAGCGCGTCTTCCTCCTCCACCCAGATACCGAGGATGTCCCGCAGCTTACCCGGATAGCCGCCGATCGTGACCAGATCGTGATCGTCCACGTAGCCGCTGAAAAATGTGGTCAGGAAGGTGCCGCCGTCCTGCACGAAGCGACGGATCTTCTCGTCATAGTCCGGTTTCACCATATACAGAACAGGAGCCGCTACAAGGCGGTAGGCGGACAGGTCGTCCTCTACGCTGATCAGATCCACGGAAATATTCAGGTTGTTGAAAGACTTGTAATAGTTCAGTATCTCGTCACAGTAGTGCAGATTGACACTGGGGCCGGCAGAATAGTCCGTGGCCCACCAGTTGTCCCAGTCAAAGACAATAGCCGCCTTCGCGTCTGTTCTTGCGCCGAGGGTGAGGGAGCCGATCTTGTCAAGCTCTGCGCCCAGCGCGGATATTTCACGGAAAATTCTTGTATTTTCGTGACCAGCGTGATCGATGACTGCGCCGTGGTATTTTTCACAGGCGCCGATGCTTCTTTTGATCTGGAAAAACATGATGGTATCCGAACCGTGCGCCACGGCCTGATAGCTCCACAGCCGCATGACGCCGGGGCGTTTCAACGCGTTGTAGGGGTGCCAGTTGGTGACGCTGGGCGTCTGCTCCATCAGGGCGAAAGGTTTGCCCTGTTTCAAGCCGCGCATGAGATCGTGCTTGAAGGAAGTGACCTCCAAAGTGTCATTGTAGGCGGGATAGTTGTCCCAGGAGACGAAATCCATGTACTTTGCCCACATCTGATAATCTAACGGCTGATAATTTCCCATCAGGTTCGTCGTGATCGGAATATGCGGCGTGATGGCATGGATCGTGTCATATTCCAGCCGGTAACATTCCAGAATACTCTCTGAGTTAAAACGCCGGTAATCCAGAGAGATTCCCTGAAAAGTGGTCCGGTTAACGGCGAAATGCTCCGAGAGCATGTTCGGCAGTACGATATCCTCGAAATCATAGAAAGTATGTCCCCAGAAAGCAGTATCCCATGCTTCATTGACGGCGTCGATGGTCTGGTATTTCTTCTGCAGCCATTTGCGGAATGCGCGTTCGCAGTTTTCACAGTAACACTCCCCGCCGTACTCGTTGGAGATGTGCCAGGCTACGATATTGTCATAAGACTGATACCGCTCTGCCAGTTTTCCGGCCAGAGCCTGCGCGTATCTGCGATAGGTCGGGCTGTTGGGGCAGGAATTGTGACGGCCGCCGAATTTACGTTTCATGCCGTTAAATTCTGTTCTCAGGATATCAGGATACCGTCTGGCCATCCACGCGGGGTGCGCGCTCGTGGAAGTGGCGAGACAGACTTTCAGACCGTTGCTCGTAACTTTCTCCATGATCCGGTCAAGTTTGTCGAAGCAGTAGGTGTCCTCAGAGGGCTGCAGGGCTGCCCAGCTGAATACGTTCAGGGTAACGACGTCAATGTGCGCCAGTTTCATCAGACGCATGTCTTCGTCCCAGGTGTCTTCCGGCCACTGCTCCGGGTTGTAGTCGCCGCCGTACAGGATTTTGTGTACATTGTTATTCTCAATCATAGCTGGTAGGAATCCTTTCTGTGTAGTCGTATTGATTGTGCCGCGCCCGCACGTTATGTATCCGGTACATGATGAACAGCCGGTTTTATCCGCGTGCGGAACATGCGGTGTATGGGAACAGTATAACGTATTTGCGGTCTGGAAGATACTTACTAAATTGCTGATTTATTGCATTTATTTTTAGCAAATTTTTCCCGGAGTCATTACAGAAGACAGATTGTGTGATAAAATATTCTCGTGCAGAAGAAAAACAAGCGGCTGCGAAGCAGACATTTGTTTTTCGGGCACGAATAACGAGCAAACGTCCGATGGAATCGGACAGAGAGCGCGAAAGCGCGGGTTTGCGAGTATAAACAGGAGCAGAAGAAAAACAAGCGGCTGCGAAGCAGACATTTGTTTTTCGAGCGCGAATAAATAGCGGTATATGGGGAAGCGGGTGATAAAATATGAATCTGAAGAAATTGGGTAGATTACAGGATATCATGCGGGAGATGACGGAGCGGGGATTCGCGGCGGGAGTAAGCTGCATGGTCATCCGGCACGGGGAAGAACAGTGTTATTATGAGACGGGATACAGCGATATTGCCGCGGAGCGCAGGATGACCAGGGATACGATACACAGACTGTACTCCATGACGAAGCCGGTTACAGCGGCTGCCGTTATGATTCTGCTGGAGGAAGGCAGAATGGATCTGTTAGATCAGGCATCTGATTATCTCCAGGGATTCCGTAACCAGTATGTGGTGGAACAGGGCGTGATCGTGCCGGTGAAACGTCCGATTACCATACAGAACCTGCTTAATATGACTTCCGGACTTGCCTATCCGGGCGAGGGATCACCGGCAGAAATCCGCAGTGACAGGCTGATCGAGGAGATCAAGGATAAGCTGATGACGCAGCAGGCGCATACGACAGTGGAGGTTGCCAATCGTATCGGAAAGCTGCCGCTCGCTTTTATTCCGGGTACGACATGGCAGTACGGGCTGTCAGCGGATGTGTTAGGCGCTATTGTGGAAGTGGTGTCCGGTATGCGCTTCGGACAGTTCCTGAAAGAAAGGATTTTCGAACCATTGGGAATGACGGATACGGACTTCTACGTGCCGGCGGAGAAACAGGGGCGGCTTGCGAAAGTCTACCGGAAGGCGGAAGGCAGGCTGGTGGAGGAGACACAGTGCCATCTCGGTATACAGAACCGGATGAAAACACGTCCGGCATATGAGTCGGGCGGTGCGGGACTGTGTTCCACGATAGATGATTATGCGAAATTTACGCAAATGCTGCTGGGCGGCGGGACTTATCGCGGTACGAGAGTTCTGTCATCCGGTACGGTGGCGTATATGACCACGGCACATATACTGCCGGCGCAGAGAGCGGGATTGGAGACATGGGAGTCCCTGAAAGGTTATACATACGGCAGTCTTATGCGTATCATGGACGCACCGGAGGAGGCGGCCGGACTCGGCAGCAGAGGAGAGTACGGCTGGGACGGCTGGCTCGGCACTTATATGATGAATGATCCGGCGCATGATCTGACGCTGCTGATTATGCAGCAGCAGACGGATTCGGGAACCACCGCGTATACCCGCAGGCTGCGCAATGTATTATTTTCCGCGCTGGATGACTGACATATTTGGATAGAAGAATATTTTATGACATAACTAAAGGAAGTCAGGTTGGGAAACCTGACTTCTTTTAACTTTGGGAAGTAAATATGATAACACAGATTAGTTTGACGTTGTAAGTCCTGCTTCTTCAGCCATCTTGTCAAACTTTTCCATTACAGCATCGTAAGTTCTCTGGGAAATGTCAGGAAGCTGACCGCCCCATGTCTTCTCAGCCTGTTTGTAGCCCTTCTTGAAAGCTTCGCGCATCTCTTCGATCTTGCTCGGATCGCCGCCTGTCAGCGCGTTTGCAAAATCAATAATTCTGTCCGATGTCTGCTGAACGCCCCAGTAACCGTCTTCAGCGATATCTTTCTCAGCCTGTGCCTTCGTAGCGGCGTCTACTGTGAAATTGCCGCCGGCAAGAACGGACCAGATGCCGTTTGCGGTATTGAAAGTCTCACCCTGTTTGCCCATCAACTGCTGAACGATATTCTGCAGCTGCTGTGCATGAGCTTCCGCATCGGCTTTCATTTTGTTAACTAAAGCAGTGTTCTGTGTGTAAGTTTTGGCAGTATTGGTGTCTGCGTCCTTGGATGCTTCATAGACAACACCTGTATTTTTTTTGTCTTCGGAAGCCTTGGCTTCGGAAGTTTTCTCTTCGGCTGTCTTCGCGGCTGTCTGATTTGCCTGATAGACATCATAAGTATTCGCAGCACCGGTAACTCCATTTACGCTCATTGGTATCCCTCCTTGGAATTTGTTGTTATGTTGTTCGGTTTTCGGTTACATGCAGGGGATTATCCCCGTCTTCTATTATCTATATCGTACCATACCTCTGGAAAAATTAGGAGTAGAGCCTATTTTTTTCAGAAATTTTACGACAATAATCCGCCCGTTCAGGACATGTCGAGAATCAGCGTGCTTCCGGTTGCGTTCTACTTCAGTCGGTCATTTTTTGCGGACAGTTCAATACATGCCTGTCTATTTCGTTCTCTGCTCCTACGTTTCGTTTCTGTCCCTTGAGCCTTTCTTATCTTTCCTCAGCACTCTGGACAATACTTCGATATTGCGGAGCGGGGGACGTATTCAACACCGCACACTGTACAATTCTTAGGCTTTAATGCTGTCCACCGCTTTGTGGGTGTGATATGTAATTCACCGACAAAGCCGATGAATTTATAGTAAATCTTGATTTCCTGCTTCACTGTTCCGTCTGCCGATTTTTCACGCTCCGAAGCAAGTATCTTGTCTATCAGTGCATTTATCACTGTTGCGTCCAGCTCTTTTAAGCGTGCTTCGATTTCAAGCTGTTCTTTCTGGTATTTCCCCGACATCATCTCAAAATTCCGCTCGGTGATACGCTCCATGACCTTATCCTCATAGAGAGAGGAAAACAGCCTGTCAAGCTCCGCAAGGCGTTTGTTCAGCTTCTTCCGTTCTTTCTCCATTGCCTTTGCCTTGCTCTGGTCTGTTTCCGTGAGCCGCTTCTCAATCGCCCTCACCGCCCGCTCGTCATTCACCGCCATATCCGCAAAACGGTTGATGTCGGCAAGGACGGCATTGAATAAATCCCTCGCTTCAATGGCGTGTGCGGTACACATGACGTTGCCATACCTGCCATAATTATTGCAGGTGTATTGTATGCAGTCGATGATGTCGGGGCGTTTTCTTCTGTTGGCACTCATAGCCCGAAGAGCGTAGCCGCAGTCCGCACACTTGATAACGCCTGCAAAAATGTTCTCAAAGCCGCCCTTGTTTTCGGGCAGTCTGCGGCTTGTGATAAGCTGCTGTACGGTGTCAAACTCCTCCTGCGTGACTATCCCCTCATGGGTATCGGGTATCACTTCCCATTCTTCGGGCAGCTTAGAGGGGCGTTTCTTGCTTTTCATGTTGGCGGCAATCCGCTTGTAGCCTGCAAGGTTTCCCGCATAGATAGGGCTTCTTAAAATGCCCCTCACGCTGTTCTCGCTCCAGATATAACGGTTTTCCTCGTTATCCTCAAAGTACCGCTCATAGCCTGCCGCCCCCTGCTCCGCCGCATAAGCGGCAGGGCGTAAGACGTGCTGTTTATTGATGTGCTTGCGGATTTTGGCGATTCCATTTCCCGCAAGCGCAAGGTCGAATATCTCCCTTACAACGTGCGCCACCTTATCGTCAATCAGCAGATGGTTGTGGTCGGCAGGGTCTTTGATATATCCATAGGGCGCATACGTCCCCATGAATTTCCCCTGCTGAAACCTCGCACGGTACGCCGATTTTATCTTGACCGACACATCGGCTGAATACATTTCGTTTAGGATGTTGCGGAACGGCGTGATGTCCATCGCCGATTTATTCAAGGTGTCAACTCCGTCATTGACTGCTATATACCGCACGTTATTTTCGGGGAAAAAGACTTCCAGATATAGCCCGCAGTCAAGATAATTTCTCCCCAATCTTGATAAATCCTTTGTAATCACGCAGTTTATCAGCCCGTTTTCAATGTCCTTAATCATGTTCTGGAAGC
>CALGVA010000076.1 GCA_937920345.1 uncultured Lachnospiraceae bacterium | reverse complement strand
GCTTACAAAATGTGAAACTCGATTACAAAACGGGAACCTCGGTTTGCAATCGACTAATAATGAATAATAACCCAAAAATTCCGGAGTGCAATGTATACCCCCAAAAGTGCAATGTATACCGGAAGAGTTGTTATTATGTGCTGGTTTGATAAAGTGAATGCATAAGGTAAAAATCAGCACAGAGGAATGTGCGATGTGCAGAATGGAGGGATTATCACTATGAGAAAAAAGAAAGGAAATCCGTTGCGGAGAATGATGGCACTGCTGCTCTCGGTAGTGCTGTCTGCCGGGATGGTATTGGATACAGCTCCGTTAACCGTATTGGCGATGGAAAATACCGGGGAAGGGTGTTATACACCGGCACAGGAAAGCGTCAGCGGAAACACGGTGACGGAGGAAGAGACCGGAGCGGAATCTGACGGGGAAGAGACCGGGACAGAAACCGATGGTAACGAAACCGGCAATGAAGGAACAGAGGCAGATTCTGAGAACCCGGGCAATAAAGGAGAAACCGACAAAACGGGGGAATCTGCGGATAACCCGGAGACAGAAGAATCAGACGGCGGATCGGAACAGGAACCGGCAGCACCGACCGAAGAGGGCGAAGGAGAGACCATCAGCGGCAACGGTGTGGAGCAGGGAGAAATGGCAGCGCCGCGGCAGAAGGCATTGCAGGCAGAAGGCATTGAGGTACAGGCGGATGACAATATCATTTCTGGCACGGGCTTTGTGCTCGACGCTGATGGGACGCTGACGCTCAGTTCGGATCCAGGGATGAGGAACTGGTACGGGAAGGATAAGTACAAGCCGTATGTTAAAGCGGCGGTGATACAAGATGGTATTACGTGCATAGTGCATTTTACGTTTGATGGGTGCAGCAACATGACAAGTGTAACAATTCCGGACAGCATTACGTACATAGAGAATTGTGTGTTTCGTGATTGTAGCAGCCTGACAAGCATAGAAATTCCGTCCGGTGTTACGGGGATAGATTATTATGCGTTTTCTGGGTGCAGCAGCCTGACAAGCATAGAAATTCCGTCTGGTGTTACGGACATAGGGAATGAGGTGTTTTATGGGTGCAGCAGCCTGACAAGCATAGAAATTCCGGACAGGGTTACGCGCATAGGGAATTCTGCGTTTTCTGGGTGCAGCAGCCTGACAAGCATAGAAATTCCGTCCGGTGTTACGAGCATAGAGGATTCTGCGTTTATGAATTGCGCTACTCTGGAAAGTGTGACAATGCAGAGTAGTGAGCCGCCAACTCTGGGTCTTCAGAATGATAGATCTACTGCATTTGACGGATGTTATTTTGTAGAACACGGGAAGAAAGGCATAAAAGTTCCGGCGGGGCGTGTGACGGCATATAAAGAAGCATGGCCGGACTGGAGCGACTATATTGTGACTGACAGTACGCCCGAAGAAAAAGTAGCAGTGGCAAAGGAGGCAGCGGAGGCAGCGCTGGAAGAGATTACGTTATCTAATGACACCACGGCGGAAAGCCTGCGGGGTGAAATAGAGAAAGCGGTGGATGCCGCGCTGGACAAAGCAGACATGGACAGCGAAGGCATCACTGTAAGCGTTACAGACTTCACGAAGACAGACGCGACCAAAGATGAGGCAGGAAGCATCAGCGCGACAGTGACGATCACCGGCGGTGAAGGGTCCGATACGGTATCTGAGACAATAACGGTTGACAAGGTAATTGCAAGGCCGCTCGAGTCTTCTGAAAAAGCGGAGGCAGTAAAGAAGGCATTGGAGGATGCCATCAATGCTGCGCTGGATGGAGAAGAAGTAACAAAGGAAAATATGGATGAAATTGAATCAAAGATCACAGCGGGCATCCCGGATGTTACAAAAGTGCTGGAGGAAGCAGGAATCTCAGGTGTTGAGACCGGTGACATGCAAATCGTAGTAAAGCATGCGGATCCAGACGGTGAAGACAGCATCACGGTAACCGTACCGTTCACAATCGAAGGGGCGGGCGGAGACGGTGAAAAAGCCGTGGTCACAATTCCGGTAACCGTCGCCTCCGGCACCGACTGGATACTTGACGGTAACGGAAAGCTGATAATCAGATCGGATGACGGGATGAGTGACTGGTGTTCGAAGAGATCGAAGTACGCGTCAGATGTAAAAGAGGTCGTGATACAAGACGGTGTTACGAGCATAGGGAAGTCTGCGTTTCTAAATTGCAGTAACCTGACAAGCATAGAAATTCCGTCCGGTGTTACGAGCATAGGGCATTCTGCGTTTTCTGGGTGCAGCAGCCTGACAAGTATAGAAATTCCGTCTGGTGTTACGAGCATAGAGTCTGATATGTTTCATAACTGCAGTAGCCTGACAAGTATAGAAATTCCGGACAGCGTTACGAGCATAGGGTATCTTGCATTTTATGGGTGCGGTAGCCTGACAAGTATAGAAATTCCGGACAGCGTTACGAGCATAGGGTATCTTGCATTTTATGGGTGCGGTAGCCTGACAAGTATAGAAATTCCGTCCAGTGTTACGAGCATAGGGTATTCTGCGTTTAAGAGTTGCACTTCTCTGGAAAGCGTGACAATGCAGAAAACGGAACCGCCAACTCTGGACGAGCGTACTATCGAATATGGTGTATTTAACATGTGTTATTTTGTAGAACACGGGAAGAAAGGCATAAAAGTTCCGGCGGGGACTGTGAATGCATATAAAGAAGCATGGCCGGACTGGAGCGGTTATATTGTGACTGCCAGTACGCCCGAAGAGAAAGTAGCAGCGGCAAAAGAGGCAGCGGAGGCAGCGCTGAAAGATATGACGGCGTTCAATGCCACCACGGCGGAAAGCCTGAAGGAGGTCATTGAGAAAGCAGTACAGGCCGCGCTGGACAAAGCAGACGTGGACAGCGAAGGCATAACCGTAAGCGTTACAGACTTCACGAAGGAAGAAGCGACGGAAGATGCGGCAGGAAGCATCAGCGCGACAGTGACGATCACCAGCGGCGAAGGGTCTGATACGGTATCTGACACAATAACGGTTGACAAGATCATTGCAGAACTGCTCACACCCGCCGAGAAAGCGGAAGCAGTAAAGAAGGCATTGGAGGATGCCATAAGTGCTGCGCTGGCGGGAAAAGTAACCAAGGAAAATCTGGATGAAATGGGAGAAAAGTTCACTCTGGATGCTGCCAAAGTGCTGGAGGAAGCAGGAATCTCAGGTGTTGAGACCGGTGACATGCAAATCGTAGTAAAGCATGCGGATCCAGACGGTGAAGACAGCATCACGGTAACCGTACCGTTCACAATCGAAGGGGCGGGCGGAGACGGTGAAAAAGCCGTGGTCACAATTCCGGTAACCGTCGGCTCCGGCACCGACTGGATACTTGACGGTAACGGAAAGCTGACGATCGAGACGGATGACGGGATGAGTGACTGGTACTCGAATAGATCGAAGTACGCGTCGGATGTAAAAGAGGTCGTGATACAAGACGGTGTTACTGGCATAGGGGATTCTGCGTTTGAAGAGTGCAGTAGTCTGGCAAGTGTAGCAATTCCGGACAGCGTGACGGAGATTGGATCCAGTGCGTTTGAGTCCTGCACTGCCTTGACGGAGATTACCATCCCGGACAGCGTGACGGAGATTGGGCTCAGTGCGTTTGAGTCCTGCACTGCCTTGACGGAAATTACCATCCCGGACAGCGTGACGGACATTGGAGACGCTGCGTTTGCGGGCTGCACTGCCCTGGAAAGCGTAACCATGCAGGGGAGCACACCGCCAGTACTGGGTACAGATAACGGTGGACAACAGTTTTATGAGTGTAAATTCGTGACGGAAGAAAAGAAAGCCATAAAAGTCCCTATGGATGCCGTGGATGCCTATAGAAAGGATGCGTCGTGGAGTGATAGTTATGCACAATATATTATGGGCGACAGCACGCCGGCGCAAAGGGTGGAGGAAGCCAAGGGCGCAGCGGGAAGCGCACTGGATGACTTTACGGTACCGGAGAACGCCGACGATGCAGCAGTAGAAGAAGCTGTCAAGGCTGCCATTGAGGAGGCTGTTAAAAAAGCGCTGGACGACGCAGGCATGGACAGCGAAGGCGTAGACATAACGCTGTCTGACTTCACCTACGAACCGGCGGCGAAAGGAAAGGACGGACAGATCAGTGCAGCCGTCACGGTCACCATCGACGGGGAGTCTGGTACCATAGACGTTGACAAGAAGATCCCCGGACTGCCATATACAGACGAAGAGAAAGCGGAAGCGGCGAAGAAGGCAGCGGAGGACGCGCTGAAAGAGATCACTGTATCCAATGGCACCACGCAGGAAAGCCTGCAGAGTGACATAGAGAAAGCGGTACAGGACGCACTGGAAGCGGCAGGCATGGACAGCACTGACGTGGACATAACGGTGAAAGACTTTACCAAAACGCCGGCGACCACAGAAAGCGAAGGAAACATCAGCGCATCGGTGGAGATCAGCAGCGGCGAAGGGGC
>CALGVA010000075.1 GCA_937920345.1 uncultured Lachnospiraceae bacterium | reverse complement strand
GCAGCATTAGCTGAGGCAGCCAGAGAAGCTGGCTTAGAATTCTAGGAAGGGAGAAGGAAATCACATGAGACGTACAATCATTGATGTAAGTCAGTTAGAGTTGACTGAAAAAGTAGTAACGATCAAACGTGTTACTAAGGTTGTTAAAGGTGGTCGTAACATGCGTTTCACGGCTCTTGTAGTAGTCGGTGACAGCAATGGTCATGTTGGCGCGGGCTTAGGTAAAGCAACTGAAATCCCTGAAGCGATTCGTAAAGGTAAGGAAGATGCAATCAAGAATTTAGTTTCTGTTGCACTTGATGATAACAGCAGTATTACACACGATTTTATCGGTAAGTTCGGTTCAGCCTCCGTACTCCTTAAGAGAGCTCCGGAAGGTACCGGTATCATCGCAGGTGGTCCTGCCCGTGTTGTATGTGAGCTTGCGGGAATCAAGAATATCCGTACGAAATCTTTAGGCTCCAACAACAAGCAGAACGTTGTACTTGCTACAATCGCGGGACTGCGCCAGTTAAAGACTCCTGAAGAAGTAGCTAAGAACCGCGGTAAATCCGTAGAAGAGATTCGCGCTTAAGTTACCGGAAGTTAGTAAACGGTCAGAATATTTAGGAGGAAAAAGAGATGGCAGCAAAGAAAGAAGCAGCTAAAACATTAAAGATTACTTTAATCAGATCTACCATTGGCCAGGTTCCCAAGAACAGAGCCACGGTTGAGGCTATGGGGCTCAGAAAACTTCATCAGACAGTAGAACTGCCTGACAACGCATCAACCAGAGGTCAGATTCAGAAAGTAAGACACATGGTGAAAGTAGAAGAAGCATAAAGGAGGTGTCAGAATGGAATTATCAAATTTAAGACCCGCAGCCGGGTCAGTGCACAGTGATAATTTTAGAAGAGGTCGTGGACACGGTTCAGGCAACGGTAAGACAGCCGGCAAGGGACATAAAGGTCAGAAGGCTCGTTCCGGAGCACCCAGAGCCGGGTTTGAAGGTGGTCAGATGCCGTTATACAGACGTATTCCGAAGAGAGGTTTTACCTGCAGGAATTCTAAGGAAATCGTGGCGATCAACTTAAGCGCGCTGGAAGTGTTCGATAATGGTACAACGGTTGACGTGGATGTACTGCTTGAGAAAGGGATCATCAAGAATCCTCGCGATGGTGTTAAGATTCTTGGAAACGGAGAACTTACTAAGAAACTCGATGTTAAAGTGAATGCATTCAGCGCATCCGCAAAAGAAAAGATCGAGGCACTTGGTGGAACAGCAGAGGTGATTTAATGCTTACAACCTTAAAGAATGCGTTAAAAATCAAAGATATCAGAAAGAAACTTTTCTTTACATTTATGATGCTGGTTGTGATCCGTCTCGGGTCACAGCTTCCCGTTCCGGGTATCAACAGAAACTTTTTTGCAGACTGGTTTTCACAACAGACCGGCGATGCATTCAATTTCTTTGATGCCTTTACGGGAGGTTCGTTCCTGAACATGTCTGTTCTGGCGCTTAACATTACGCCGTATATTACATCGTCCATCATTATGCAGCTGATGACGATAGCGATTCCGAAACTGGAAGAGATGCAGCGTGACGGCGCCGACGGAAGGAAGAAGATTGCCTCCATCACAAGATATGTGACAGTGGCGCTTGCACTGATTGAGTCGAGTGCTATGGCGATCGGATTCGGGCGTCAGGGACTGTTGCAGACATATAATGTCATAAATGTTATTACGGTCATTGTGGCGTTGACGGCGGGCAGTGCCTTCCTGATGTGGATCGGTGAGCGTATTACGGAGAACGGCGTCGGAAACGGTATCTCGATCGTGCTGACGATCAATATTCTGTCACGTATGCCGCAGGACATCACACAGCTGTTTAAGCAGTTCGTGATCGGCAAGTCCATTGCGAAGGGCGTTGTGGCTGCAATCATCATTATTGCAATCATCGTATTGATGGTGATACTTGTTATTATCTTAAACGACGGCGTGCGCAAGATTCCCGTGCAGTATGCGAAGAAGGTGCAGGGCCGGAAGATGGTCGGCGGACAGACAACAAGCCTTCCGCTGAAAGTCAATACCGCAGGTGTTATTCCGGTTATTTTTGCTTCTTCCCTGATGCAGATGCCGGTGATCATATGTTCCGTCTTCAATATCAGCGGTACGGGTGTGTGGGCTGAGATCCTGAAAGGGGTTAACTCCAATTACTGGTGCAACCCGAAGCAGCCGGTGTATTCCATCGGACTTCTGGTGTATATTGCGCTCGTGATATTCTTTGCATATTTCTATACGTCCATTACCTTCAACCCGTTGGAGATTGCGGAGAACATGAAGAAACAGGGCGGATTTGTGCCGGGTATCAGACCGGGCAAGCCTACCAGTGAATATCTGAACAAGGTGCTTACCTATATTATATTTATCGGTGCAGCAGGTCTGACGATCGTGTGTACCGTGCCGTATTTCTTTAACGGCGTATTCGGGGCAAGCGTATCCTTCAGCGGAACAAGCCTGATCATTATCGTGAGCGTTGTTCTGGAGACGATCAAACAGATCGAATCACAGATGCTGGTTCGCAATTATAAAGGATTTTTAAACGATTGATCTATATGAAAACGGGAGGGACGAGCAGGGCAACCGAGACGTCCCCCTTACCTTTGAGTGAAAAGTGTGAGAAGCAGAGCGGAATCTTAGTATGAAAAATCACACTGATGTGCTGATTTTTCACACGCAAATTTGTGACGGAGCGCCACAAATTTGTTTGATGGCAGACGCAAATTTGATATTTGCGTCGCCCGTCGCGCAAACGCTCCGGAATGGAGGTTAGTATGAAAATAATTATGTTGGGTGCGCCCGGAGCCGGTAAGGGAACACAGGCGAAAATGATTGCGGAGAAATACAGCATCCCGCATATTTCCACCGGTGATATTTTCAGGGCAAACATTAAGAACGGCACACAGCTTGGTATGGAAGCAAAACAGTATATGGATCAGGGACTGCTTGTTCCGGATGAGTTGACAGTGAAGATTCTGTTAGACAGAGTGGCAAATGAAGACTGTAAGAACGGATATGTGTTAGACGGATTTCCGAGAACGATCCCGCAGGCCGAGGTGCTGGATAAAGCGCTTTCAGAGCTTGGCGATCAGATCGACTATGCCATTAACGTGGATGTGCCGGATGAGAATATCGTAAAGAGAATGGGCGGCAGACGCGCGTGTCTTTCCTGCGGTGCCACGTATCATATCGAGCACGTACCGCCGAAGAGTGAGGGAATCTGCGATACATGCGGACAGGAGCTGGTGCTGCGTGACGATGATAAACCGGAAACCGTGCAGAACCGGTTGAATGTATACCACGAGCAGACACAGCCGCTGATCGAGTTCTACAGTGCCAAGGGCGTTTTAAAGACAGTGGACGGCACGATGGATATGAAGGAAGTGTTTGAGGCGATCGTGACGATCCTCTCATAAGCTGCTGCAGCTCATATATTAATATGTAGATTTATGCAGCGGTCGATGTGAATGGTAACGGGAGAAGCAGCGGGATGGCAATAACAATTAAGTCTCCGAGAGAAATTGAATTGATGAGAGAATCGTGTAGACGGCTTAGCCTGGTGCATAAGGAACTGGAGAAGATCATACGGCCTGGAATCTCTACGAAGGAGATCGACAGGGTGTGTGAAGAACTCATAAGAAGCTACGGCGGCACACCGAATTTTCTGCATTATCAGGGATATCCGGCTTCTGTGTGTGTTTCTGTGAATGAGGAAGTCGTGCATGGTATTCCGAGAGAAGATCATATCATACAGGAGGGCGATATCGTCAGCCTGGATACCGGGATGCTCTTACAGGGGTATCATTCGGACGCGGCGAGAACGCATGCGGCAGGACAGATCAGCGCCGAGGCACAGAAGCTGATCGACGTGACCAGACAGAGTTTCTTTGAAGGAATCAAAATGGCGAGAGCGGGCAATCACCTGCATGACATATCCAATGCCATAGCGGCGTATGTCGCGCCTTACGGCTACGGTATCGTCAGAGATCTGGTCGGACACGGCATCGGGACGCACATGCATGAGCAGCCGCAGATCCCCAATTTTGCACAGAGAAGAAGAGGACCGAAGCTCCGCCCGGGCATGACGTTGGCAATAGAACCGATGATCAATATGGGAACCGCAGATGTGGATTGGCTGGATGACGGCTGGACGGTAGTGTCCGCGGATCATTCCCTGTCAGCACATTATGAGAATACGGTATTGATCACGGACGGAGAGCCGGAGATCCTGACGCTGTGAGATGATCAGAAGTCAGATTTGTGATCGCGGGATTTGTGAAGGCACAGTTCTTATCACAAGTCCGGTAATGAGCAGAAACGGAGTAAGGAATGACAGGAATGCTTGCAAGCTCTAAAGCGGGGCATGATCAGAAAACCATATATGTCATAATAGATGAGGATGATGAATATGTATATTTAGCCGACGGCCGAAACAGAACCGTTGACAGACCGAAGAAGAAAAACAGGAAGCATATTCAGATCATTAAGAAGATACAGTTGGTAAGACCGGCGGACGGTTACAAAGATTTGGAAATCAAGAGAGTTATCAAACAATATCAGGAGGAAGCAAATGTCAAAAGCTGATGTAATTGAAATTGAGGGAACAGTTATTGAGAAGCTGCCGAACACCATGTTTCAGGTCGAGCTGGAGAACGGGCATGTGGTGTTAGCGCATATAAGCGGTAAGCTTCGTCAGAATTTTATCCGTATTCTGCCCGGCGATAAGGTGACATTGGAGTTATCACCGTATGATTTGTCTAAAGGAAGGATTATCTGGAGAGATAAATAGGGTTTCAGACCGCATGTGCAAAAGATTCAGGAAATTGCTTGCCAAACGTTAAGTTTGGTGATATAATGTAAAACGGTCTTTTTTGAAAGGAGGGTTTGAGATGAAAGTAAGGTCATCAGTAAAACCGATTTGCGAAAAGTGCAAGATCATTAAAAGAAAAGGAAAGATCAGAGTGATCTGTGAGAATCCGAAACATAAGCAGGTACAAGGTTAATCCCCGAATGATTTGAGTTTTAACGGGGTTCTTGCCTATTTTATTTATAGATATTATAGATGCCGGAGCCTAAGGGAGATTACTTTTTGATACCAGCAAATATGTTTGGAAAGATCGGATGTCTGATCCGGTTGGGTAGAACCTACCCCAATCAATTAGTAAAGCGAGAGAACTCGCGACGAAACGTAAGGAAAATGGAGGAAACGTAAATGGCTCGTATTGCAGGTGTTGACTTACCCAGAGAGAAACGTGTGGAGATCGGTCTTACTTATATTTATGGAATCGGCAGAGTAAGCGCCAACAAGATTCTGGAAGCAGCTAATGTAAATCCCGATACCCGTGTCAGAGAACTGACTGACGATGAGGTAAAGAGACTTGCCGAAGTAATCGACAAGGATTACATGGTAGAAGGTGATTTGAGAAGAGAGATCGCTCTCAATATCAAGCGTCTTCAGGAGATCGGCTGCTACAGGGGTATCCGCCACAGGAAGGGGCTTCCGGTTCGTGGTCAGAAGACAAAGACCAATGCAAGAACAAGAAAAGGTCCGAAGAGAACAGTAGCAAACAAGAAGAAATAAGAAGTTTGTGTAATGTAGTGCAAAGTGTAGTTAGCAGAATAGGAGAAAGTAGGTTAGTTTATTATGGCTAAAAAAGTTACCAAAAAAGTGACAAAAAAGCGTGTAAAGAAAAACGTTGAACGTGGACAGGCACATATCCAGTCTTCTTTTAACAACACAATCGTTACTCTGACAGATACGGAAGGTAACGCATTGAGCTGGGCAAGTGCAGGTGGTCTTGGTTTTAGAGGTTCAAGGAAATCTACTCCATATGCAGCACAGATGGCTGCAGAGACAGCGGCAAAGGCTGCTTTAGTACATGGGTTAAAGACAGTAGATGTTATGGTAAAAGGACCGGGTTCGGGCCGTGAGGCAGCGATCCGTGCACTGCAGGCATGTGGTCTGGAAGTGACAAGTATCCGTGATGTGACTCCCGTACCTCATAATGGATGCCGCCCGCCTAAGCGCCGCCGCGTATAGTTGAACAAAGAGAACTTCTAATGCAGCGAAACACGCAGCATAAGAAATTCTATACTTTGTTCGGAAGAATTGAGAAAGCACAATTCTTCCCGGCAAAAGAAAATCTAATCACTCACGGCAGAGGCCGTTTCGCGAAGATTTTCTAAATTTCGTTTGACAAAGAGAACTTCTAATGCAGCGAAACACGCTGCATAAGAAATTCTATACTTTGTTCGGAAGAATTGAGAAAGTGCAATTCTTCCCGGTAAAGTAAATTGAGAGCTTTGGAAGAAGGCGTCAGTATAGGCGTTGTAAACAAAAATATAAGAGAGGAGCCAGAAGAAATGGCAGTAAACAGAGTACCGGTATTAAAGAGATGCAGATCACTTGATTTAGATCCTACTTATTTAGGATATGATAAGAAATCTAACAGAACATCGGCGAGAGCAGGCAAGAAGATCAGTGAGTACGGTCTTCAGCTCAGAGAGAAACAGAAAGCGAAATTTATCTATGGTGTGCTTGAGAAGCCTTTCAGAAACTATTATGATAAGGCTGAGAGAATGAAAGGTATGACCGGTGAGAACCTCATGGTTATGCTGGAGAGCAGACTGGACAGCATCGTGTTCAGAATGGGCTTCGCAAGAACAAGAAGAGAGGCAAGACAGGTCGTAGGCCACAAGCATTTTCTTGTGAACGGCAAACCTGTGCATATTCCTTCTTATCTTGTGAAAGCAGGTGACGTGATTGAGATCAGAGAGAAATCCAGATCCCTGCAGAGATATAAAGATATCCTTGAAGTGACGGCAGGAAGACTTGTTCCGGAGTGGATGGAAGTAGATCAGGAGGCGATGAAGGGAACCGTGAAATATCTTCCCACAAGAGAAATGATCGACGTTCCGGTCAATGAGATGCTTATCGTCGAGTTGTACTCCAAGTAATAGCATTGTTCGCAAAGGAGGGTATTTGCGTGTTTGATTTTGAGAGACCTAACATTGAGGTTGCAGAAATCTCAGAAGATAAGAAGTATGGTAGATTCGTAGTGGAGCCTTTGGAGAGAGGCTACGGTATTACCCTTGGCAATTCTCTCAGGAGAATTATGCTTTCTTCTTTGCCGGGCGCAGCAGTCAGCCAGGTTAAAATCGAAGGTGTATTACATGAATTCAGTTCTATTCACGGTGTCAAGGAGGATGTTACGGAGATCATCATGAACATCAAGAGCCTTGCAATCAGGAATAGCAGCGATACCAATGAACCTAAGACCGCATACATCGAATATGAGGGCGAAGGCATTGTGAGAGCGTCCGATATTCAGGTGGATCAGGATATCGAGATCCTGAATCCCGATCAGGTAATTGCCACATTAAGCGGTAAGGATACGAAGCTGTACATGGAATTAACGATCACGAAAGGCAGAGGCTATGTAAGCTCTGACCGCAATAAGACCGATGATCTTCCGATCGGTGTGATCGCAATAGATTCTATCTATACCCCCGTTGAGAGAGTCAATGTGACTGTGGAGAATACACGTGTCGGTCAGATTACCGATTTTGATAAACTGACATTGGATGTATACACGAACGGGACATTGGTTCCCGACGAAGCAGTCAGTCTGGCTGCCAAGGTACTGAGCGAGCATTTAAGTCTTTTCATTGATCTGTCTGAGAATGCCAAGACCGCAGAGGTTATGGTGGAGAAGGAAGACGATGAGAAGGAAAAGGTATTGGAGATGAGTATAGACGAACTGGAGTTGTCTGTACGCTCCTATAACTGCTTAAAGAGAGCAGGAATCAATACCGTAGAGGAACTGACCAACAAGACTTCCGAAGATATGATGAAAGTCCGCAATCTGGGCCGTAAGTCTTTAGAAGAAGTTTTGGCGAAGTTAAAAGAGTTAGGCTTGCAGCTCAATCCGAGCGATGAAGCCTGATCAACATAGGAATGACGTGCAGGATAAGCCCGAAGAGCACCCGTGCGCCGTCTCATGAGTGGAACTGTTAACGCATTCGGTAAGTAAGTCCAAAGAGCGTGGCCGGATGTACACCATGTTGCGGGAGAGAACTCCCCGATGAGAAAGGAAGTTATTATGGCAAAATACAGAAAACTCGGCAGAACATCTGACCAGAGAAAAGCATTACTGAGAAGTCAGGTGACAGCGCTGCTGTACAACGGCAAAATTGTCACAACTGAGGCGAGAGCGAAGGAGGTTCGTAAGATTGCGGAAAGTCTGATCGCTATGGCCGTGAAGGAGAAAGATAATTTTGAGACCGTTAAGGTTACGGCAAAAGTACCCCGTAAGGATAAAGACGGTAAGAGAGTAAAAGAAGTGGCAGACGGCAAGAAAGTTACCGTATATGATACGGTTGAGAAGGAAATCAAGAAGGATATGCCTTCCAGACTGCATGCCAGAAGACAGATGTTAAAAGTGTTATATCCGGTTACTGAAGTGCCGGATACACCGGCCGGAAGAAAGAAAGGAACCAGGCAGGTTGACCTGGCAGCCAAACTTTTTGACGAATACGGAGCAAAGTACGCAAGCCGTAACGGTGGTTATACAAGAATCATCAAAATTGGCCCCCGTAAGGGTGACGCGGCGATGGAAGTGGTTCTTGAGCTGGTATAAGGAACTTATGATTATGCCCCGCACGGTTGTGCGGGGTTTTTATTATAACTACAAATCGATTTAATTGGTTTTTTTAGTGAAAAACCATAAAAAACCAGAAAAAAAATAATTTTGTTGTGGAATTTATCCGCGGATATGTTATAATAATGCTATGCGTAAAATACAGTGTATTGGAGGAAGATTACGATGAAACTAAAGCAGAAAATTCTTTTAATTGCGATTTTACCATTAGTCTTTTTAGGCCTGGTAATCATTGCCTTCGGTCAGAAGCAGATTACGAATGTACTGACGGAGAACATTTCGAGCGGTTTGCGCGCGACAACGATTGCTGTGCGTTCAACGTTCAGAAAATTGAACAACGAGTCATACAGACTCAATGAGAACAATGAACTCGTTAAAGGTGATTTCAATATCTCATTAACACCGGATCTGGCAGATGGCATTAAAGATGCAACAGGTATTGACGTGACGATTTTTTATGGCGACACAAGATATATGACTTCTGTTATGGATGATAGCGGTGAGCGTATTACCGGCACGAAAGCAGGTCCCAGAGCGATTGAAGTTGTATTGCAGAAAGGTGAAGAATTCTTTGCTGCGGATGCCGTTGTAGCAGATCAGGAGTATTTCGGATATTACATACCGCTTTTTGATTTTGAGACACAGGAGACCGTCGGAATGGTATTTGCCGGTATGCCGCAGGCAGAGGCAAAGTCACAGATTGCAAGAATTATTTATCTGATTGTTGCACTGGTTGTGATTGTCGGTATAGTTTGTGCAGGTCTTATTTTCTGGACAGTTAATAAGATGGTAAAACATCTGGAACAGGGTGTGACCGCATTGTCACAGCTTTCTGAAGGTAAGTTAAATATTCATATTGATGATGTTATTTTATCTGAAAAGGATGAGATCGGTGATATTTGTCGGGCGATCGAGAAGATGAAGGAGAATCTGTCGGGTATTATTACGACGATCAAAGAGGATAGTGCGATTTTGTTAGAAGCATCTGATAAACTTCGTGAGAAGACGGACGTTACCAGTGAGCATGTTGAGCAGATGGAAAAGGCTGTCAATGAAATTGCGATCGGTGCCGGCAGTCAGGCAGAGGAGACACAGGATGCAACCGAGCATATTATTCTCATGGGTAATATGATTGAAGAGACGGCAAACGAACTGGCTAATCTGAATGAGAGAGCGAATGCGATCAAAGAACGCGGTGAGGTTGCGATCGAGGCACTTCGCGAATTGCAGAGCACGAACGAGAAGACCAGTGCATCCATCAATATCATTTACGAACAGACAAATACAACGAATGAGTCGGCTCAGAAGATCAAAGAAGCTACAGCGCTCATTACGAATATTGCGGAAGAGACAAATCTGCTTTCCCTGAATGCTTCTATTGAGGCAGCTCGTGCAGGTGAGCAGGGTCGAGGCTTTGCAGTCGTTGCAGCACAGATTCAGAAACTGGCAGAACAGTCCAATGAGTCCGCAAGACAGATTGAGGCGATTATCCTTGCCTTGATCGAAGACTCGGATAAGTCTGTAGCTACGATGAACGAAGTAAAAGAAATTATGGAACTGCAGAATGAAAACGTAAGCAATACGGGTACGCAGGTTACACAGCTTCTGAGTGATGTAGATGATTCCCTGATCATGATCAGCGATGTTACGGAGAAGACCAACAAGGTTAACGATGTTAGAAGCAGCGTAGTTGATACCGTACAGAACCTGTCAGCGATTGCGCAGGAGAATGCGGCAAGTACCGAGGAGACATCCGCTTCTGTTACGGAGATTAACGGAATTATCGGTGAGATTGCAAGTAATGCAGCAGAACTCAAAGGTATTTCCAACAGAATGGATGACAGTATGGCAATGTTTGAGATGTAATGAGATCTGAATAAGAGTAACGATAAACAACCCCGGAGTATCTGCTCCGGGGTTGTTATATAGAAGAATCGAAAGAAAACCGTGATCAAATCACAATTATATGAAGCGCGCAATCGAGTGTGGATCGATTTTTCTCAGAGCACGATCTGAAAATGCTGATAATCTTTGCAGGAGTTCCAGTTGCCGCCCCAGGTGAAGCCGTGTTCTATAAACAATTTGTAGCATAGATCATTTTCATCGATCTTGTAAGGAAAATCCAGAGAACGGTCTGTATATGGCTCGCTGCCTTTAGGTGAAATGTACGTTTCTCCGGTGCCGTCCTTATTAAACACGACGTAGGGGTTGTAGAAAGGATTGATATCAATCGCACAGCCGAGTGCATGTTTGGAAAGGTTCGTTGTGCCGTCTACGACTCTGTAGTTAAAGCAGGAAGTGTTGTTATCCATCATAGAGAGCGTGTCGTCACCATCATATTCGTCGATCAGACGAATCCGCTCTATTCGGTAGTCGTTCTGATACAGTTCGTAAAATATTTCCACCATATCCTGTGCAACCGCTTTGTTGCAGATGAGTTCACCGGTTTGCTCTTCTCCGTTAAAGTCAATGTAGAGCAGTCCCACATAATTTAAATCTTCATAAGGTACGGTGCAGCCGCTCTCGGGATAGGAGATTCCGGTAATCTTATCTTTGACGGCATCGCTTAACGGTTCATAATAGAATCCCGTCTGGTAAGTGGTTCGTGCGGTATCAGATTCTATGTTCTCCATATCGTCCTTGCTTTTGCTATCGCTCATATCGCCTGACTCCTTGGGTTCTGCCGTGGAAGTTTGAGATCTATTCTCTTGTCCGGCAGAGACCGTGTCTTTAGAAGTATTGTATGCAGAGGGGGTGTCCGGTGCTTCGGATTCCGGGGTATCATTCCGGGTGTCGGCTGCTGAGCCCGGCTCCATTTCATCGAGAGGGGGATCTGCAGAAGTGCTGCCTGGTGTTTCAGATGTACCGCCGTATGCTGTTTCGGGATTATTTCTGGCATATTCTTCCAGCGTTTCGGAGCCTGTCAGCTGATGGGTAAAAAATGCGCATATCATGATCAGCAGCATGATAAATAAGAAAGGTCTGGCAGCAATCTGCAGCAGCTCTTTCAGAGTGCTGTTTTTTTGGTTTGAAGATTTGTTTTGTGACATAGGTGTCATTCCTCCAGTGCAATTACTATATGTTATAGGAAATTGTGACATCATTGTGCATATCATAAATCATTTTATCACATAGATTATCTTTTGTAACTATTGATGAAAAACTTGTGTTTTAGGGTATTAGTTAGTATAATAACGCTAGTGTATTGATTTGCTGTTATTCCTGTCCGAATCTTTATCTGTGAATAAGGGCCGGTTATTACAGAATCATTACACTGGTGGACCGATTTGTAATGAACCGGATTTTTTCATGGTCGGGAAGAGGACAGGATGGGAATCATTAAGACAGATAAACTGGTATTTGAATATATACGGCGTGACGAAGAAGGTAATGTGGAAGGAATCACCCGTGCGGTGGACGAGGTGGATCTGGATGTAAAGCAGGGGGATTTCGTGGCGGTTCTCGGACATAACGGCTCGGGCAAATCCACGCTGGCCAAGCACATTAATGCGATCCTGTATCCCACGGAGGGAGCAGTGTGGGTGGATGGTATGAATACGCGGGATGAGAAAGATCTCTGGAATATCCGTCAGGAGGCAGGAATGGTTTTTCAGAATCCTGATAATCAGATCATCGGACAGGTCGTGGAGGAAGATGTGGGATTCGGACCGGAGAATATGGGTGTGCCTACGGAAGAGATCTGGGCGCGCGTGGAGGAAAGTCTGAAGGCGGTAGGCATGTATGAATATCGTAAGTTTTCACCGAACAAGCTGTCAGGCGGACAGAAGCAGCGTGTCTCTATCGCGGGGGTAATCGCTATGCACCCGAAGTGCATTATTCTGGATGAGCCGACGGCGATGCTCGATCCCAATGGACGCAAGGAAGTAGTGCGTGCCGTGAGAGCCCTGAACGATGTGGAGGGAATCACGGTAGTACTGATCACACATTATATGGAAGAGATTATTCACGCCGATAAGGTTTTCGTCATGGATCAGGGCAGGATCGCCATGGAGGGAACGCCGAGGGAGATCTTTTCCCGGGTGGAGAAGTTGAAAGAACTGCGGCTGGATGTGCCGCAGGTGACACTGCTTGCCTATGAACTGCAAAAAAGCGGTATCCGGCTGCCGGACGGTATCCTGACGGTAGAGGAACTGACGAGTGCGCTGCTTGCAGTGCAAAATGCATAGGGCGGTAATGTGCGTATCAGGCATGAAAGTGAAGCAAAAGGATGAACTGTTATAGGAAATATGAGAGGACATGGCGATGTCAATTATATTAGATCATGTGGATTATGTATATGGCGGGGACACAACGCTTGCGGTGCATGCGCTGAAAGATGTGAATCTGGTGATCCCGGACGGTCAGTTCATCGGGCTGATCGGACATACCGGTTCCGGCAAGTCCACGCTGGTGCAGCACTTGAACGGGCTGATCAAACCGACCGGCGGCAATATCTATTTTAACGGGGAAGATATTCATGCGGAAGGGTATGATAAGAAGAAGCTGCGGAGCAAGGTAGGGCTGGTATTTCAGTATCCGGAACACCAGCTGTTTGAAATTGATGTATTTAAAGACGTCTGTTTCGGACCTAAGAATCTGGGATTGTCCCAGAAAGAGGCGGAACTTCGTGCTTATGCCGCGTTAAAACTGGTAGGACTGCAGGATGAATATTTCTATCAGTCGCCGTTTGATTTGTCCGGCGGACAGAAGCGGAGGGTGGCGATTGCGGGCGTGCTTGCCATGAAGCCGGATGTGCTTGTGCTGGACGAGCCGACGGCCGGATTAGATCCCAAAGGCAGAGATGAAATTCTGGATCAGGTTGCGAAGCTGAAAGAGGAGACCGGGATCACGGTCATCCTGGTGTCCCACAGCATGGAAGATGTGGCCAAGTATGTGGAGCGCATTATTGTGATGAACCAGGGCAGCGTGATGTATGACGATGTGCCGAAGGAAGTGTTTAAGCATGTTAAGGAGCTGGAGGCGGTAGGACTTGCTGCGCCGCAGGTAACATATATTATGCAGGCGCTTCATAAAGGCGGAATGCCGGTGCGGACAGATGCCACGACGATCAGAGAGGCGGCACAGGAGATTCTGCGGACGCTGGGTTGATCATGCCGAAAGCTGCACTGTTACAAAATATGAAAGTCAGGCATGAAAGGAATAAGTTATGTTACGAGATATTACACTGGGCCAGTATTATCAGACGGATTCCGTCATCCATAAACTGGACCCGAGGGTGAAACTGACAGCGACCATATGCTTTATCATATCGCTTTTCGTAGTGAAGAGCTGGATCGGTTATGTGGTGGCCGCCGTTTTTCTGGCAGTGATGATCAAGCTGTCTAAAGTGCCTTTTAAATATATGGTCAAGGGCATGAAATCGATTGTCTTTATTCTCCTGATTACGGTTATTTTCAACCTTTTTCTGACGCCGGGCGAAGTGCTGGTGTCAGTGTGGAAAATAAAGATTACCAGAGAAGGCGTGCAGACGGCGGTAATGATGGCTGTCCGGTTGTCTTTTCTGATCGTCGGGTCTTCGGTTATGACCCTGACGACGACACCCAACAGCCTGACAGACGGTATGGAGAAACTGATGAAGCCGCTTAAGGTATTTCGGGTACCGGTGCATGAAGTGGCGATGATGATGTCGATCGCACTGCGTTTTATTCCGATTCTGCTGGAGGAGACGGATAAGATCATGAAGGCGCAGATTGCCAGAGGCGCAGAATTTGAGAGCGGTAACCTAATCAAGAAAGCGAAGGCGATGGTGCCGCTTCTTGTACCGCTGTTTATATCGGCATTCCGCCGCGCAAACGATCTGGCGATGGCGATGGAGGCCAGATGCTATCGGGGCGGGGATAACAGAACGAAGATGAAACCGCTCAAGTACAAGGGCAGAGACCGGATTGCATACGGTGTGCTGGCGGCGTATTTTGCGGTGTGCGTGGCGATCAGGATATTAGTGTGAGGTTGAAAAGTGTGAAAAGAGTTATGTTAACTGTTGCCTATGATGGAACCAGCTACCATGGGTGGCAGATACAACCGAATGGAGAAACGATAGAAGGCGTCTTAAACAGATGCCTTTCTGATCTTACGGGGGAACAGATCGAGGTGATCGGTGCCAGCCGCACGGACTCGGGCGTACATGCCATGGGAAATGTTGCTGTCTTCGATACCGACAGTCCGATTCCAGCAGATAAAATATCCTATGCACTCAACAGAAGACTGCCAGAGGACATCAGAGTCCGCAAGTCTGAGGAGGTGCCGGCCGATTTTCATCCGCGGCACTGCGTCAGCCGTAAGACATATGAGTACCGGATCTACTGCGCGGATTTTCCTATGCCGATGAAAAGACTGTACAGCCACTATACGTATGTGCCGCTGGATACAGACTTGATGTGCTGTGCAGCAGAATACTTTGTGGGCACACATGATTTTAAGAGCTTCTGCAGTGCGGAGGCGCAGGTGGAGACTACCGTACGGCAGGTGGAGTCAGTGGTGGTGCGGGAGGAGATCGGCGGACAGACAACCGGCGCTGCAGAGATGGGAGAACCCGGTGCAGCCTGCGAAACTGGTGTGCGGCCGGAGAAAACGGCGTATACGGCTGTGGCAGCAGCAGGCAGCGGTGAAAGCCGGCGGGAACAGAAGCCGGATCGCGAGATCGTGATCCGTGTGACGGGATACGGTTTTCTCTATAATATGGTGCGCATCATGGCGGGCACGCTTATGGAAGCCGGCAGGGGGCATATTGCGCCAGAGGATATCAAGAGGATACTGGAAGCGAGAGACAGGCAGGCGGCGGGACCTACCGCTCCTGCCTGCGGACTCACTCTGGTTGGTATTGAATATCTATGATTCCGTTGAGCCGCGTCGGTCATCGGGACTTTCATAATTCCGGTTGACCGGGATAGCGGCAGCGGAACTGCCGGAATACAGCGGTGCAGTCACCGATGGCATAGAGACCGGTTACGACACCGGTAAAGCCGCCGGCGACTTCACTGGACAGATATTTCGTGTACGCCGATCCCAGTTTGACTTTCTGCGGATTTTCGCATTCATCCATCAGATAGAAACGATATTCCATAGAGTCA
Source organism: uncultured Lachnospiraceae bacterium (assembly GCA_937920345.1). Taxonomy (GTDB): domain Bacteria; phylum Bacillota; class Clostridia; order Lachnospirales; family Lachnospiraceae; genus UBA3282. The sequence continues at coordinate 17,232 of CALGVA010000075.1, read as the reverse complement.
GCTTCGATGACCAGATGAGTCGTATCATTTGTAACGGGTATCGCTGCCTGTACATGTCTGATACCGCCGATATTGAGCTTTAATAATACTGCATAGCCGGAAGTGGACTTGGTGACACAGATGTCATAGTGATGAAGTTCATCCATATACAGGGTCAATCCGGCTTCTGCCTGCGGAAATACACGGGCGCCTGGCTGAGATTCCTCTTTGGGCGAAATGACGGCAGAAAAGAAGTTATTGACGGCATTGTCAGCACCGGAACTGACATAAGAACTGTTCTGAATGCCGGGGATGTCATTACTGTCGGAAATATCGGATGGACGATATTCAATTTTGACTGAAAGAGTCATATTGAAATCCCGCTGGCGGATGCCGAGGAAAGTGGGGGAATCCGCATCGTCCAGTGTGACATTGGAGCCGCGCAGTATCAGCTGTTTATTTTCCAGCGTATAGTCGGACATGTGGGGATGACGCAGGTAGATCCAGTCCAGATTCCAGGCAGTATTTTCAAAGGTATAGACTTCTTTCTGCAGCTGCATGAAATCTCCGGTGATCTCATAGGACTGCGCCGCGGTTCCGTCCGTACCAGCACGAAACCAGCCGTCTTTGTCAAAGTAAACGGGGATGAGGAACACCTCTCTGCCCAGATGGTGGTACGGCTGCCACGGATGGATCTGGCGGAATCCAAGCGTGAGCAGGAACCAGCTGCCGTCCGCGGCGCGAACCAGATCGCCGTGTCCGATGCCCTGTATGATTTCGGGCGCCTTATCGCGGTTGGTCAGCACAGGATTGTGCGGGTAATTGCTAAAAGGTCCCCATACATGCTCAGATCTGGCGTAGGTGACCATGTGACCGTACTCTGTGCCGCCCTCGGCCGCCATCAGATAGTATGTATCGTTTATGCGGTACATGTGCGGGCTTTCCAGATAGCGGCCGCCGGAGCTTTGCCAGATCGGGCGGCTTGGCGTGAGCTTTTTACCGGTCAGGATATCGATCTCGCACTGGATGACACTGTTAATGCCGTGATCATCCTGTCCATTGCTGATAAAGTATACATGCCCGTCGTCAAAAAACAGGGAAGGATCAATGCCGCCCTGATCTACCGTGACCGGCTCGGACCATTCGCCGTAGATGTCGTCTGTATAGATATAGAAGTTTTCCAGGGTTGTATTGTTGTTTGTCACCATGTAGAAGCGCCCGTTATGAAAACGGAGCGTGGGCGCGAAGACGCCGCCGGAGCTGGGAACCCGATCCAGCATAACCTGACTTTGCCTGGTCAGTGCGTGGCCGATCTGCGTCCAGTTGACCAGATCCGTGCTCTCGAACAGCGGTACACCCGGAAAATATTGAAAAGAGCTGCAGGCCAGATAGTACCTGCCCTCTGCCTCACAGACACTGGGATCGGGGTAGAAGCCTTTGACGATGGGATTGGTATAGCGCATAGCGGGTTCCTCCATATGTATATGTATTGATGATTCATTATTATATAGGGAGCCGCATTTGGCAGCAATGTGATTATTGCATGTTTATATCAGTGTAAATTAGTAAAATCAGTAAAAATTAGTGAAAAACAGTAGAATGCAGGACAGACCCGATCAGAGGACTGCCAGAGAATTTCACCAGAGAATTTCACGACAAAAAGAGGTTGACACACGCGGAAGCGTATAATATAATAGGCAAGTGTGACAGTGTTTAGAAATGTTGAGCCAAAGCCCCGGCGAAGACATTTTAAATCATAGATGGTAACATCTATATATAAGAAGAAATATGTAACGTTGTTGTGAGGGTTGCCGAGTGTGGCCGGACATCCGCATGAAGAACCGGAAGAACAACACAGACAGTCGAAAGACAATCGCTAGTATGGAGGTAATACAATGAAGACTTTTATGGCTAGTCCGGCTACGATCGAGAGAAAATGGTATGTAGTTGACGCGACAGATATGACACTCGGACGCTTGGCATCTGAGGTTGCTAAGGTGCTGAGAGGCAAGAACAAGCCGATCTTTACACCGCACATTGATACGGGAGACTACGTGATCGTAGTCAATGCAGAGAAGGTAAAAGTAACCGGTAAGAAACTGGATCAGAAGATTTATTATCATCACTCCGACTATGTGGGCGGTATGAAAGAGACCACTCTGAAAGAGATGATGAAGAAGCATCCGGAGAGAGTTGTAGAACATGCCGTGAAAGGCATGCTTCCAAAAGGACCTTTGGGAAGACAAATGTACACAAAGCTTCATGTATATGCCGGACCTGAACATCAGCAGGCAGCGCAGAAGCCGGAAGTATTAACATTTTAATTCACAGGGACTGAAAGGAGAAAATAATAATGGCTAAGTCAGCGAAAGCAGAAGCAAAATATTATGGCACCGGCAGAAGAAAGAAATCTATCGCAAGAGTATATTTAGTGCCGGGTAAAGGTGATATTACAATTAACAAGAGAAGCATTGATGATTATTTCGGATTAGAGACCTTGAAGGTTATCGTTCGTCAGCCGCTTGTGGCTACGGATACTGTTGATAAGTTTGACGCAATCGTTACCGTAAAAGGCGGCGGTTACACAGGTCAGGCAGGTGCAGTGAGACACGGAATCGCAAGAGCTCTGCTTCAGGCGGATGCAGATTACAGACCGGTTCTGAAGAAAGCAGGTTATTTGACAAGAGACCCTCGTATGAAAGAGAGAAAGAAATACGGTCTCAAGGCAGCGAGACGCGCACCGCAGTTCTCCAAGAGATAATTCAGTGGAATTTTCTCTTGAGATAGGAAAACGGAATATTGAATATGGATTTCAATCCCCAAAACGTATTTGTTTTGGGGATTTTTGTGAGGAAAAACAGTAGTTTCCGTCAAAAAGATCCGGTTCATGTGCTTGCAGATAGCATCCGGTTTCTTGTGCTTTTCCCGAAAATCATGTTGCTAATTTGTATTGAAATGGTATAATTAAGGGATAAAGTGTCCAATAATGGAAGAAAAACGTTGCATAAGGCGGAGAGAGTGAAGTGAAATATTCGGCGACCCGGTTGGCAGAAAAGCTTGGTATATCGAGATCTTATTTATATTATCTGAAAGATAGCGGCGCAGTTAAGCCGAAAACGGATGAGAACGGCAGGATTGTGTGGAACGATGCAGTCTATGATCAGGTGAAAGAGTATATTGAGAAGAATCAGGCGGCGGAGAAGACCGAGGAGGAGGTACTGCCGTATAAGACGATTCGGATCAACAACAGACGTTATCTGGGCAATAAATATAAGTTATTGCCTTTTATCACCGGTATTGCAGAGAGAGAATGCTGCAATATCAATACGGTGGCGGATATATTTGCGGGGACAGGTGCTGTTGCATCGGCTTTTACCGATAAGAAACTGATTACCAATGATATTATGTACAGTAATTACATTTGTCATTTGGCATGGTTCGGTACCGAAAATTATTCAGAAGAAAAGATTATTGATTTGATTTCGGCATATAATATGCAGCAGGTGGAGCAGGATAATTACATGAGCGAGCATTTCGCTGACACTTTTTTTTCGAGGGAGGACTGCAGGAAGATCGGATATATCAGACAGGATATAGAGGACAGATTCCGGGCGGGACAGGTGAATGGCAGAGAGCGGGCGCTTGTGATCACTTCGCTTTTATATGCCATGGATAAGATTGCCAATACCTGTGGTCATTACGATGCGTATAGACAGGGCGTCTCGTTTGAGCGGCATCTCGAGCTGGCGGTGCCGCAGCCGGAACCTGAACTGAATGAACACAATGTGTGTTACAATACGGACACCAATGCGCTGGCGGCGAGGATAGAGGCGGATCTGGTATATATCGACCCGCCGTACAATTCCAGGCAGTATTGTGATGCGTATCATCTGCTGGAGAATGTGGCGCGGTGGGAGAAACCGGAGGTGTTCGGGGTTGCCAGGAAAATGGACAGAACTGCCTTAAAGAGTGATTACTGTACCAGAAAAGCGGCGGCGGCGTTCGAGTCATTGATCGATTCTGTCCATGCGAGGTACATTCTTCTTTCCTATAATAATATGGCGGAGAAGGGGAATGACCGCTCCAACGCGAGGATCAGCGATGACGACATCATGCGTATCCTGCATAAAAAGGGAACTGTAAAGGTATTTTCAGAGGACTACAAGCCCTTTTCCACCGGCAAGTCCGATATTCAGGAAAATCAGGAACGGCTTTTTTTGTGTATTTGTCATGGCGAACCCAAAGTGGTTATTCCGTCTGCCCTGAATTATACCGGGGGAAAATATAAACTGCTGCCGCAGATCCTGCCTCTTTTTCCAGAAAATGTGGATCAGGCAGTAGACCTGTTCTGCGGCGGCTGTAATGTGGGTATCAATCTAAACTGCAGCAAAGTGCGTTTTAATGATGGTAACGGCTATTTGATCGGTCTCCTGAACACATTGCAGCAGATGCCGTCGGAAGACGTGTTTTCCTGGCTGTTTGAAGCTATTGACCGATATGGTCTTTCACTTTCCTGTAGGAACGGATATGAATATTACGGTTGTGAAAGTTCTACGGGTTTAGGGAGATATAATGCAAAAGGATATTACAGGCTGCGGAAGGATTTTAACAACCGGAAGAATAAAGACAACGAGTATTATCTCATGCTGTATCTGCTGATTGTATATGCCTTTAACAATCAGCTGCGTTTTAACCGAAAAGGGGAGTTTAACCTGCCGGTCGGCAAGCGGGATTTTAATATTAAGATGCAGGAGAAGCTGAAGGATTTTCTGGACAGATTGAAGAGTGGGGACTATCGGTTTACCAGCGGGGATTTTCGGAATGTGGAACTGGACGGGTTTACAGATCAGAGCTTCTTCTATGCAGACCCGCCCTATCTGATCACCTGCGCGACTTATAATGAGCAGGGCGGCTGGACGGAAGAGGATGAGCGGGATCTGCTGGAGTATCTGGAGGAGCTGGACAGACGGGGGATTCGCTTCGCCTTATCCAATGTGCTGCAAAGCAAAGGGAAGCGCAACGATATTCTGTCGGACTGGATAGAGGGAAATCCCCGGTTCACAGCGATTCGTTTATGTTATGATTATTCCAATTCCAGTTACCATACACAGAAAAGTGATGTTACGGAAGAAGTGCTGGTGGTCAATTATCCATGCAGCAATGAGGCAGGCAGCTGTGAAGCAGACATCCGATGAATAGGAAGCAATGCAGTCTATGTCCAGCCGCGGTCCGGTGAATAGGAAGCAATGCAGTCTGTGTCCAGCCGCGGTCCGGCGAATAGGAAGCAATGCAGTCTATGTCCAGCCGCCGTCCAATGTGATGACCTGACCGGTCAAATAGTCGGGGGCATGAAGCATGGAAACGACCATTTGCGCCACTTCTTCTGGCTGACCGATCCGGTCGGCAGGTATTTCGCTTCTCAATGATTCCAGATCTTCTTCGGTAAAGCAGCGATTCATATCGGTATCAATCGCGCCGCAGGCAATGGCGTTGACCTGAATGCCGCTGGGAGCCAGCTCCCTGGCGAGCGCTTTGGTGAAACTGTTGACGCCGCCTTTGGAAGCGGAATAGGCGGTTTCCATGGAGGCGCCTACGCTGCCCCATACGGAGGAAATGTTAATGATCTTTCCGCAGTGGTTATGCAGCATGAGCGGCACTGCCAGACGGCTTGTGTAGAAGATCGAATCGAGATTCGTCTGCATGATCCGATGCCAGTCGTTCACAGACATCTCATGCAGCAGTCCGACATAGGAGATTCCGGCGTTATTGACCAGTACGTCCAACGCGTTGATCTGTGTGAATATGTTTTCCACGTCATCCGGCTTTCCGACGTCTGCCATGATCGGCATACAGCGGATGCCGTGTGCTTCGGAGAGACCACTGGCCAATGTGGTCAATCTGTCGGCGGACTGTTTACAGACCAGATAGAGGTGATAGCCTTCCCTTGCCAGTGCTTCGGCGACTGCGCAGCCGATTCCACGGGAAGCGCCTGTGACCAGTGCATATTTCGGATTGCAGGAAGCAGTTTCCTTTTGAGTCATGTTGGAAGAATCCTTTCTATAAATAAAAGTTAATTTGCGAAGTAAAGCAGGTTGCTTTCAGATATCCGAGTCCGCGAAGCGGAACTCGCAAAGTTAATTTGCGAAGCAAACATGAATCTTTCCGGTTATACCGAGTTTGCAAAGCAAACTCGCAAAGTTAATTTGCGAAGCAAATTTACTTTTATTATATAATGTTACAGAAAGAATGCAAAGAGAGTTTACAATTAATGGAGAGTAACACAGGAGGCGCAAAACGCTTCGGAATGGAGGGAAAAATGTATGATGTGATCATAATCGGTTCCGGACCGGCCGGTTTGTCGGCGGCAGTATACGGCAGGCGCGCCGGCCTTAATCTGCTGGTCATGGAGGAGAAACCCATGTGCGGCGGGCAGGTGCTGGATACCTATGAGGTAGACAATTATCTTGGAATGCCCGGTATAAACGGGTTTGATATGGGAATGAAGTTCAAGGAACATGCTGATGCCATGGGCGTGGAATACAGGACGGCATCGGTTACGGCAATCGCCGACCGCGGTCCGGTGAAGAGCGTGACGACTGCCGACGGGACAAATTATGAGGCCGGGGCGCTGATTCTTGCCGCAGGCGCACGGCATGCGCAGCTGGGAGCAGAGGGAGAGGCGCAGTTCCGGGGGCGGGGCGTATCGTACTGTGCGACCTGTGACGGCGCTTTCTTTAAGGGAAGAGATGTGGCGGTAGTGGGCGGCGGTGACGTGGCTGTGGAGGACGCCATCTATCTGGCACGGATGTGCAGGAAGGTGTACCTGATTCACCGCAGGGACAGTCTGCGTGCGGCAGGAAGCCTGCAGGAGAAGCTTCGGCGCTGCGACAATGTGGAAGTGTTGTGGAACAGGACGGTATCGGCGATCTGCGGATCTGATCTGGTAGAATCCGTGAAACTGCGGCATGTGAACGAACAGACGGAGGAGACCCTGACAGTGGAAGGTGTGTTTATCGCAGTGGGCATGCAGCCTAATACGGCACCGTTTAGGGACTGCGTGCCCTGTGACGAAAAGGGATATATTATTGCGGGGGAGGACTGTGTGACGAAAGTACCGGGTATTCTGGCGGCGGGTGATATTCGTACCAAGCAGGTACGCCAGATCATCACCGCGGTTGCGGATGGCGCCTGCGCCATCGCATCGGTGGAGCGGTATCTGAATGCAGGATAATTTTCGGATATCCGAATCCGCAAAGCAAATATCTTCCGGACGTTCGAGTCCGCGAAGCGGAACTCGCAAAGTAAATTTGCGAAGCAAGGAGGGTTTCTTTCGGGTTTTCGAGTCCGCGAAGCGGAACTCGCAAAGTTAATTTGCGAAGCAAAGCAAGTATCTTTTGGGTTTTCGAGTCCGCGAAGCGGAACTCGCAAAGTTAATTTGCGAAGCAAAGCAAGTATCTTTTGGGTTTTCGAGTCCGCGAAGCGGAACTCACAAAGTAAATTTGCGAAGCAAGGAGGGTTTCTTTCGGGTTTTCGAGTCCGCGAAGCGGAACTCGCAAAGTTAATTTGCGAAGCAAATTTACTTTATGTTAAATAGATATGAATTGTTTGTGAATTTCTGGAAAGGGCACAAGAAGTTGCGCAAATACGTGATTTTGATGGTATATGCTGTAGTTGACAAATCGTTTTTTCAATGTTATATTATACACGAGCTGTAACAATTTTGTAACAAATGAGGTAACATATGAAGAAAAAACATGTAAAAATGGCAGCATGTACAATGGCAGCGGTTCTTTCTTTTTCAGGCATGGGACTTGACGTAAAGGCTTCGGGCAATGTGGGTTCCGTCCTGCCGTCATCGGGTATTGATTTTTCACTTCAGAAAGAAGAGGAGTCTACTTCCCTTTCTTCTCTGCAGGAGGAATCCGAGAAAGCAGCGGCGAAGAATGAAGAAGTGAGCGGAATCAGTGTCGGCAGTGTACAGGTCGGTGCCTTTGCAGATATGGCGAGTACAGAAGACAAGGTCAGCACGACTTCCAAGAAGATCGAGGATACGGTTGTTGTCAGTAAGGGATACACGGAAGACCTGAAGGAGGCGGCGAACATCGGACTGTCCGAGGAAGAGGAGAGTTTTAAGAATCTGGTGATTGCCAAGGTCAATGACTATGTGAATGTCAGGGATCTTCCCAGTGAAGAAGGTAATATTGTCGGTAAGCTGTATGATAAATCCGTCGGTAATTATATTGAAGAGGAAGACGGATGGTATAAGATCAGTTCCGGTTCCGTGGAAGGCTATGTCAAGGGCGAGTACTGTGTGACCGGAGATGAGGCTGTTGATTATGCGAAAGAGGTAGGTATCCGTATTGCTACGGTTACGACCGAGACACTGTTTGTACGTGAACAGCCGGGATTGGATGCGAGCGTCATCGGTTATGTTCCGGACGGCGCGGATCTGATCGTTACAGAAGAGCTGGATGGCTGGGTGAAGGTTAACATCGAGGAAGGTGACGGATATGTTTCCGCCGATTATGTGACGCTTTCCACCGAGTTCGTGAAGGCAGAGTCTATTGAGGAAGAGAACGCAAGACTTGCGAAGGAAGAGGCAGACAGAAAAGCGGCGAGAGAGGCGGCCAGCAAGAAAGTGGCTGAAAATGCTTCTTCTACGAGTAAAACTGACAACGGTAAGACGTATGAGAGCCCGACAGGAAGTACGGGAGCGGATGTTGTCAAGTTTGCGAGACAGTTCATCGGTAATCCTTATGTGTACGGCGGAACGAGCCTGACAAACGGTGCTGACTGCTCCGGTTTCGTTATGAGCGTATATGCGAACTTTGGCGTGAGTCTGCCGCATTCTTCGGCAGCGGACAGAAATGTCGGTGCAGCGGTAAACGGTCTGGAAAATGCACAGCCGGGCGATCTCATCTGCTATTCCGGTCATGTGGGAATCTACGCCGGTGACGGACGGATCGTGCACGCTTCTACATCGAAGACCGGTATTATCGAGTCCAGTGCAACGTATCGTTCCATTCTTTCGATCAGAAGAATCTTCTAAGAACTTTTGAAAAAGTATATATTATGTTATCAAAGGCGGCTGAGAAATCGGCCGCCTTTTATGATGTGCACGTCCTCAAGGGGCATATTGCTATGAAGTAACGTGTGGGCGGCGTAGCGGACAGGGAAAAGTTTTCCGGTCCGGCTGCAGGAATTTGCAGACGATTTTTCGCAATGTGTGTGATCTGGTTTTTTTGCGCTTTGTGTATCTTGTACAGAACGTGTGGACGGTATGGTTTTTAGGTGCTTGCGGAGAAAGAAGTTATCCACAGACCAGAAGAACAGTTTTAAGGGAAATATGAGTTTATACACGGGGTTATCCACCATATCCACGATATTTTTGGTGAAAGAATATATTTATTTATGGTAACTGAAAGAACGGATGTTTTGTGAAGTTGTCATGAAAAAGTATTTTTGCGCAATAAATCCTATCAAAGCACTTGACATTTAAGGTGTCAAAAAAGAAGAAACATGTTTATGAATTGTTGCAACAAGTGGGACAAATATGCTATAATGACTATACAATAATCCAATGGAAGGGATGAGTGATATGAAATTTATAATTATTGGGAAAAATATTGAAGTAACAGATGGTTTACGCGCAGCAGTGGAGGACAAGATCGGTAAGCTGGAGAAATACTTTACCGAGGACACGGAAGTACATGTTACTTTGAGTGTTGAGAAAGACAGACAGAAGATAGAAGTAACAATTCCGATGAAAGGTAACATCATTCGTTCTGAACAGGTCAGCAGCGACATGTATGTATCCATTGATCTGGTAGAGGAAATTATTGAGAGACAGCTTAAGAAATATAAGAATAAACTGATCGATAAGAAGCAGGCCGGCTCTTTCTTCAAACAGGAGTTCATGGAGAAAGACTTTATGGAGGATGAGGAGGTACAGATCATCCGCAGCAAGAAGTTTGACATTAAGCCCATGTATCCGGAGGACGCATGCGTGCAGATGGAACTGCTCGGACACAGTTTCTTCGTGTTCTGTAATGCGGAGACAGATCAGGTCAATGTGGTTTATAAGAGAAAGGGAAATACCTACGGGCTGATTGAGCCGGAAGATTAAAGAACCGGATGAAAGCGTGTAGGAAAGCAGTCAAAACGGAAATATCACCCTGCCGGCACCGGCAGGGTGATGTTATGTGTAAATAGTATATATGAAAGAAGCAGATGCAATATTGCGTCTGAGTATGTATAATAAAAATGAATTTGTATTGAGGAGATTGCTCCGTGGATTCACAGGGACAGGCCTGGAATTGAGAATGGACGGAAATGTGCGGATACGGAGATGGGATCGTGATGATATTTGGAATGACTATATTACACATAATTGCTGTTTTTGTCAGCATACTTTTTCTGGCGGATCTGTTCCGCGTGAGCCTCGTGGAAGCTATGCCTGTTTTTACCTGTCTGCTCATATTCGTGCTGTACGCGCTGGCGATGGCGGGGCGGCTGTCCTGGATCGACGGGATCGCGGCAGCGGCAATCGTGTCGTTTGGCATCATGCTGGCAGTGATGCGGCGGGAGCGGCGGAAGGATTTCGGAAAAGTATGCCTGGAAAATGTGACACAACCGTCATTTCTAACCGCGGTATTTCTTCTGACTGCGGTCGTGGTGTGTACTTCCGGTAAAGCAGTAACCTGGTGGGACGACATTAATTTCTGGGCGGCGGATGTGAAAGCATTGTATTTCCTGGACGGATTTGCAGGTAAATATGCCAATGTCGCACCGGAGTTCGGGGATTATCCGCCGGCGGCACAGCTGATGAAATGGTGGTTTCTGCATTTGAATCCGCATGAATATCAGGAGGGACTGGCATTTGCGGGGTACTATGTGCTGAATCTGGTGTTTATGCTGCCGCTGCTGCGGGGGTTAAAGGGCAGGAATGCAGCCGTTATGGCGGGTATGGCTGCGGCGCTGTGGTTTCTGCCGAGTATAGCGGAAGTCTACGGCTACGACGGCTTCTGCGCAGATCTGACGATGGCGTGTATCTATGGCGGTTTTCTCTATGCAGTGACAGATACGGGGAGGGAGACAGGAAACTATTTTTATGACATGAGACTGGCGCTTTACCTCGGTGTTCTTGTACTGGTAAAGTCCATCGGCTTTGTATGGGCGCTGTTCGGTCTGGTCTTTCTTTTGGCATATAGAGGCAGAGGAAGTCGGCGCCCGGGGCTGGCGGTGGCGGCCGCAGTGCCGGTTCTGACCGGCGGCAGCTGGCTGGTGTTCTGTCTGCTCATGCGCCGGGTGACGAAGACGACGGCCACCGCGGTAAAATATATGACGACGGACGAGTACGGCATTTCCGGTTACACGGGCGAGTTTGCAGGCGCGTTTCTGAAAGCATTCGTGGGTTCGCCGCTCCATAAGGAGAAGAGTCCGGCGATCGATCTGACGCCGCTCGGGCTGTATTTGTGCATCTGTGCAATTGTGGTGCTTTACTATCGGGCGGGAAGTAAGAAGAGTTCTGCCGGACATGCGCTGCTGCCCCGCCGGGAAGGACGTATTATACTGTGGTTCACTGTGGTCAGCGGCGCGCTTTTCTACGGAATTATCTTTCTGGCACATATCACAATCTTTGCCACAGAGACACAGTATCTGGAGCCTGCAGGCATGATCTCGTCCATAGAGCGGTACGGCGCGCCTTTTACCGTGGGGACGCTGCTGTTTCTCGGCGGCGTTTGGCTGGACCGGGGCGGCAGTCTTTTCCAAAGGGAAGAACGAAGGGAGAAAATGCCGGTGTTTTTACAAAAATACGGGGCTTATCTGTGCTTTATCCTTCTTGTAGCATTGACAGCGGGTTACCGGGTTGGGTATCATGGTCTCATCGGATACCGGGACACGGTGGAGGAGAAGCTGTCCGAGCGGGCGGACATGATCGGACAGGACGAGGCGCAGTTCCTCGATGCGGTCCGGGTTCTCGGAAGAGACAGCGGTACGCGGGTGTGTTATATCAGGAGAGGCGATGTGCCGCGGTGGGTCAACAACAGTTATGCTGCTTATGAGGCTTCACCGGTATCGGTGGTGTATCGCAGCGTCAATCTTGACGACGCGCCTGCGGACTGGATGGTGCAGGAGATTCGGGCAACACATGCCGCTTATCTCTATGCGGAGGAGACGGATGCCGATGCGGGCGCTGTGTTCGACGGGATCACGACGGGCGGCGCGTTCCGGTGCGGGGTGCTGTATCAGATCGCAGATGATGAGGGCAGGATGAAATTGACACAGGTTTCACAATAGATTAATATGACACTGCACGGAATAAGACGTGTGGGCGAAGTGAAAATGAAGCATGTAAGAACAGGAGTGTAACGGATAAATACACGACAATGGAAAGGGACATTTATGTCTTCATATTATGAGATACCGGTAATCATACCTTCCTATGAACCGGATGAAAAATTAATTACGCTGCTGCGCGCACTGCAGGAGGCGGGAGTCCGCCATGTGGTCGTGGTGGATGACGGCAGCGGGGAAGCATATGAACCGCTTTTCGCGCAGGCGGAGGCAATGGAGCACTGTGTTGTGCTGCACCACGCAGTAAATCTGGGCAAGGGCAGGGCGTTGAAGACGGCGTTCAACCATTGCCTGCGGGTATACGGGGACGCGGCGGGCTGTGTGACCGCGGATTCGGACGGGCAGCACACGCCGGCGGATATTCTGGCCTGCGCCCGCGGGCTCTGCGAGAATCCGGAGACATTGCTCCTTGGGTGCCGGGATTTCGACGCGCCCTCCGTACCGGTCAGGTCATCTTTTGGCAACAAGTGCACGAGAAGGGTGTTCCGGTATCTGTTAGGCCTGAACGTTTCGGATACCCAGACCGGACTGCGGGCGATTCCCGTTTTTTTCATGAAAGAACTGATGCAGGTAAAAGGAGAGCGGTTTGAGTATGAGACGAACATGCTGATCGAGACGAAGAACCTGAATATTCCGATTCGTGAAGTGGCTGTGGAGACTGTCTATATCGAGGAAAACAGGACGAGTCATTTCAACCCGGTCAAGGATTCCGTGCGGATCTATCTGGTGTTCGGGAAATTTCTCTTTTCGTCACTCTCATCGAGCGTGTTGGATCTGCTGCTTTTTCAGATGTTCTGTATGATGTTTCTGTCGTTCGGAGAGGATGTGTGCGGGATTTCGTATATTGTGGCGGCGACCGTGTGTGCGCGGTTGATCTCTGCGGTATACAATTTCCTGATCAATTATCGTGTGGTATTTCAGAGCAAAGGGAATCTTGCGGTCACGGCTGGAAAATATTTACTGCTTGCCGTCTGTCAGATGTTTTGCAGCGCCTTTCTGGTAGACGCCCTGTACGGACTGACCGGCGGCACGGAGATGTTTGTCAAGATGCCGGTGGATATCCTGCTGTTTCTCTTGAGTTTCGTGATTCAAAGGGAGTTTGTTTACCGGCGTAAGGGGTAAACCGGCTGTTATGGATAAAAATCACATATGACGATATGAAAACCTGCGGGCTGACATAACCTGCAGGCTTTTTTCATATACATAACCATAAATCTGCCCGGGCGGTCACGGTGTATGGCGCTTCGGCGGCAGCGTAGAGCGTTGCGTGGCGGGCACGGATGGCGATGGAGTGTATATGGGGACAGGGAAAAGAAACGATAAGAGCAGGGACAGAGACGGCTGGCGCGGGAGAGTGCATCCAAGCGGCAGGAAGACGGGAAGCAGGATCGGATATGCCATCAGAGTCGAACTGCTGCTTCTTCTGGCGCTGGGCTGCGTGGCCATTACCAGAGAACTGACCGGCAGTTGGGAAGGGCAGGCAGGAACAGGGGAAGAAAGTCTGTGGGTATCGGATAACGGCGAAGCGGTTGAGGTGACTGCGGATGGCAATTACATAAAGTGGGTGGAGTTTAATGTGACCTGTGAGGCGATGGCGGCGGCCTACGATCTGGATGTGGAGTCATATGAGAAGGATGTGCACCTGAACTGGATCGAACTGCTCGCATATGAGGGTGCGAAGACCGGGGGCAAGTTCGATAAGAACAGTGTAAAAAAGATTAACGAAGCGGCACAGAAACTGGCTGACGGTGAGACAACCATGGAAGATCTGACGAAAGATATGGAGTACTATGATTATTATCTGGAAGCATATACGGCGGTGCTTGGCGGGATGGTCGGTGAATTTTCCCTGAAAGAAGAGAACCGGTGGAACCGCTACTATGGGTTGAAAGCTTTTTCCCCGATTGCAAAAGGGTTTGATTACAGTCATTATGATGATTTCGGAGCTTCGAGGAGCTACGGGTATTCCAGACCCCATCTGGGGCATGACATGATGGGCCAGGTCGGTACGCCGATAATCTGCATCGAGTCCGGCGTCGTGGAGGCGCTCGGCTGGAACCAGTACGGCGGCTGGCGTATCGGCATACGCAGTTTTGACGGCAGCAGATATTATTATTACGCGCATTTGCGTCAAAATTATCCGTATGCGGAAGGACTTGAGGAGGGCAGTGTGGTCACGGCGGGAGACGTGATCGGCTACATGGGGCACACCGGTTACAGCACGAAAGAGAATGTCAATAATATCAAAACCGTACACCTTCACTGGGGACTTCAACTTATATTTGACGAATCACAGAAAGAGGGTAATAATGAGATCTGGGTAGACTGCTATGAACTGACCAAATTCCTGTATAGAAACCGCAGCGAGGCGGCGAAGATCGGGGATACGAAAGAGTGGCGCCGAACCCGTGAAATGGCAGATCCCGAGGTAGAAAAGCATTGCAAAAAGGATACCTCTATGATACAATAGGAAAAGCGGACAATGATAAAAAAATAACAATCGTTGTCAGTCTCGAAATTCAAAGTACTATCTAAAAATAAAACACCACAATGGAGGGAAAAAAGATGGCAAAGAAAGTTGTTTTGGCAGGTGCTTGTCGTACAGCTATCGGTACAATGGGCGGTGGCTTAAGCACGACTCCGGCTGCAGAGCTTGGAGCAATCGTAATCAAAGAGGCGTTGAACAGAGCAGGAGTTGCGCCGGAGAAAGTTGATCAGGTATATATGGGTTGTGTCATCCAGGCAGGACAGGGTCAGAACGTGGCTCGTCAGTCCTCCATTAAAGCAGGAATTCCCAATGAGGTTCCGGCAGTTACCATTAACGTAGTGTGCGGTTCCGGTCTTAACTGTGTCAACATGGCGGCACAGATGATTCAGGCAGGTGATGCAGACATCGTTGTTGCAGGCGGTATGGAGAACATGTCCATGGCTCCTTACGCTATGATGCAGGGACGTTACGGTTACAGAATGAACAATGGTACGCTGGTTGATACCATGATCAAGGATGCATTGTGGGATGCTTTCAACGATTATCATATGATCACAACTGCAGACAATATCTGCAGAGAGTGGGGACTTACCCGTGAAGAGTTAGACGAGTTCGCGCTCAAGAGCCAGTTAAAAGCTGAGGAAGCGCAGAAGAACGGCGCTTTTGATAAAGAGATCGTACCTGTTATGATCAAGAAAAAGAAAGAAATGGTAGAGTTCAAGGTTGATGAAGGACCGAGACCGGGTTCCACGATCGAAGGTCTTCAGAAACTGCGCACGATCAACCCTGACGGATTTGTTACGGCAGGTAACGCTTCCGGTATCAACGACGGTGCGGCAGCAGTCGTTGTAATGAGCGAAGAGAAGGCGAAAGAGTTAGGCGTGAAGCCTATGGCTACATTCGTGGCAGGCGCACTTGCAGGATGCAGACCGGAGGTTATGGGTATCGGTCCTGTACCGGCGACTAAGAAGGTTATGGATAAGGCCGGCTACAAGATCGAAGACTTTGACATCATCGAGGCAAATGAAGCTTTTGCTGCGCAGTCCGTAGCAGTAGGTAAGGAACTCGGCATTGATGTGGATAAGCAGCTCAATCCGAACGGCGGCGCCATCGCACTCGGACATCCGGTAGGCGCTTCAGGCTGCCGTATCCTCGTTACACTGCTGCATGAGATGGAAGCAAAGGACGCTAAGAAGGGTCTTGCTACGCTGTGTATCGGCGGCGGCATGGGCTGCGCTACGATCGTCGAGAGAGACTAGCGTGAGAAGAACTTCTAATCACTCGCAGCAAGGGCTGCTTCGCGAAGAAGTTCTAAGTCTGCTTTGCAGACTTCTCTCACGCAGGAGAATGCTTGAAATACAGCATTCTCCCAGACAAGCTTGCTTGTCTATGGATCAGGAAGTTCTGCGAGCGGCATTACAAATTTTTGCGCATAGGAGAATACCCGGAATACGGGTATTCTCAGTATGAAACAGAGTGTCTGGGACACAGGCATTCTCTGGGGCACATAGTTTTGAAATATGTTGAATAAGGAGACACATACAATGGAATTTGTATTATATGAGGTAAAAGGACAGGTCGGCATTATTACCATCAACCGTGAGAAAGCGCTGAATGCGCTTAACTCTGCCGTGCTGGACGAGCTTGACAAGACTCTGGACGGCGTGGATCTCAATGAGGTAAGATGCCTGATCTTAACCGGTGCAGGTCAGAAATCCTTCGTGGCAGGCGCGGATATCGGCGAGATGAGCACACTTACCAAGGCCGAGGGAGAGGCTTTCGGCAAGAAAGGTAACGATGTGTTCCGTAAATTAGAGACATTCCCGATTCCTGTAATCGCGGCAGTGAACGGCTTTGCACTTGGCGGCGGCTGTGAGATCTCCATGAGCTGTGATATCAGAATCTGTTCCGACAATGCAGTGTTCGGACAGCCTGAGGTTGGTCTTGGCATCACACCGGGCTTCGGCGGCACGCAGAGACTGGCAAGAATCGTTGGACCGGGCATGGCGAAGCAGATGATCTACACGGCAAGAAATATCAAAGCTGACGAGGCACTCAGAATCGGTCTTGTAAATGCTGTATATCCGGCGGAAGAGTTGATGGCGGCAGCAGAGAAGATGGCAGGCAGCATCGCTAAGAATGCACCGATCGCTGTTCGCAACTGCAAGAAGGCAATCAACGACGGCTTAGAGGTTGGCATGGATGAGGCGATCGTGATCGAAGAGAAACTTTTCGGTGACTGCTTCGAGACAGAAGACCAGAAGTACGGCATGGCATTCTTCCTTGACAAGAATAAGGAAAAAGTGAAAGAGCCGTTTAAAAACTGCTAGTGTGTAAAATTTATTATTAAAATAAGGAGGACTTACAATGAAAGTAGGTATTATCGGTGCGGGAACAATGGGTTCCGG
>CALGVA010000074.1 GCA_937920345.1 uncultured Lachnospiraceae bacterium | reverse complement strand
CCGGGAGACCACGGAAGTGGTGGAACGGATAGGAAAAGCAAGATAAAGATGTAAGAGGCAGGAGGATATTCCTCCTGCCTTTTATAGTGCTATGATAGTAAAGGAAATATGCTGAAAGCCTGCTGACGCATTAAAAACCATAAGATGGAAATTTTATGAAATATTTCGAAAACTTTCGCTCAATAGAAGAAATATTAGGTAAAAATGCTGAATAAATATGAAAAAGTAAATGGAATAAGTGTAATTATTATTCATTTACATTTGACTCGAGTATGATACAATTATAAGCGTAGCTGTTTGTATAAAGATTCAAGCTATATATATCATACCCTGATTATAAAATGAGAGAGAGGAAAGTAAAGCTATGAAAAGAATTAAGAAAATTCTTGTCGGGCTGATCGTTATGGTTATGCTGGCCGGTGCAGGTATGTCTGCATTTGCCGCAGGCGATGGGACATTTGCGCAGATTACTGCTATCAGCAGTATTAAAGATGCAAATAACAAAGCTAACGTTACCATTTATACCAATGACGATACTTCGACTACAGAAATGACGGTGACCTGTGCGGCGGATGCCGCAGGTAAGGTTTCCAGTCGATTGAAGGCGACATCTTCCAACAGAGCTGTTGTGAAAGTTTCTGTAGGTCAGTTGTCTGAGGCTGTGAAGTCGGGTAAGAAGAACACATGTACAGCGACACTGACGCTTACAGCAGTGGGTAACGGTAAGGCGACCGTTACGGTTGCAGATGCGTCGAACGCTAAGAAATCAAAGAAAATCACCGTAAATGTTAAGACATGGGCAGAAGACATTGCTTTTTCCGGTCCTGTTACAAAGAACGCGGAAGACAAGTATGAAATCACCCTTGCAAACAAGAAAGGCAGCAAGCTGAATCTGGGTGCTTATGTTACGACACCGAATGTGTCAAATGCAAAGCTGAAATATGCGGTTGCGGCGGCTGATAAGCAAAATATTGCCTGCGATGCCAAGGGTAATGTGAGCGTAAAAAAAGCAGGCGGCAGTGGTGTTGTAACGGTAACTTCTGCAGACAATAAGGTTTCCCGGACTGTTACTGTAAAAACAGAGAGTATGGCTCCGGTAGTTAATACTATTAAGATCGCTCCGGACAGACTTGGCAAGGACAAGGCAAGCAAAAGTGTGAACTTAAAGGATCTTGGCTACGGCAGAGTCAGCGCTAACGGTAAGCAGTTATACTTAAAGGGAAACAAAGGCAGTGATAATAATACATATCAGTTGAATTGCATTGTCGATGCAGGCGCATCTATGAAGGATCTTGCTTTTACATCTAATAAGCCGGCAGTTGCGATGGTAGATGCCAATGGTAAGATTACGGCAGTTGGCAATGGTAAAGCAACCATTACTGTCACACCCAGGATGGGCAATAATGCCAAGGCTGTGCTTAATGTAACAGTAGACACAGACGTGGAGTATGTCAATGTTGCAAGCACCAGATTTACGATTCTGGCGAATAACAAGGATACGGCTAAAATTGATGCGATCACGAACGGAAATGCAAAAAACAAGAAGGTTACTTATGGAATTTCCAGCATTAAGTGGGAAGAGAACGGTACAACCAAGGAAGAAACGGCAAAGCGTAATGCAAATGGAAAGTGGCAGTGGAATAATAAGAGCTTTAAGGCTGCACAGTACATTTCGGTAGATGGCAAGGGTAACGTTAAAGCTAAAAAAGAATGTGTAGCAACGATAGTTGCCGCAACGTCGGAAATGAAAACGCTTAACGATGGTACAAAAGTGCCGGTGGCATCAGCAACGATTACAGTTAACGCAGAGGATGCTGTAACGGCTCTGACATTAAAAGCCGAGGTTAATGAGACATATTCAAAGGACTTGACTCCAACAACGAATAACAAGCAGCATACCACTAAAGTTGTGGCTTACAGAACGGGGAGCGGAGATGCTGATAAGCTGACACTGATTCCTGTGGCGACATGGTTATCGAAAGCAGAGAACAAGACTCCGAAGGTGGAGTGGACATCTAATAAGCCTGCGGTGGCAAAAGTCGACCGGAATGGCAAGATCACACTGGCAGGCAACGGAACCGCAAAGATTACTGCAAAGGCTGACAGCGGTAAGAGCATATCCACTACGATCACGGTAAAGACTGATGTGTATAAGATTACACCTGCGGTAAAGGTCACGGAAGAGGATGGCAAAAAGGTTATCTATGTAAATGCTTTTACAGGTACAAAAACTGCTGCTTCTATTATCAACGCATCCGTGAATGCCGATGCAAGCAACAAAAAACTTACCTATGATAAGACGAAGATTACGGCAGAGGATATCAGCAGCGAAAACGGATGTGAGGTTACGGTTGTTGCTGCAAAGCTGGATCAGCGCAGCAGTATCAATGAGAAGTATGTTATCAAGTCTCGTTCTGATTCCGGCACAGATTCACCATACACGATTGTAAAAGATGGTGAGAAAATAGATAGACTGGAATTAAAAGCCGGAGACAGTTGTACGTTAAAGGCGATGAAGGACGATACAGTTCTGGCGGATGCAGTATGGATCAGTACCAATACGAAATCTGTGAAGGTTGACAAGAACGGTGTTGTGAAGGCGGCAGCGGAAGCGAAGCCGGATGAAACTGCCAAGATTAAGGTAAATGATAAAGAGACTATTGAAGTGGTTGTCGGTAGAAAAGACGCAGCCGTTCAGACAGAAATCAATAAATCATTCAAGACGAAGCTGAATGAAGAGAACCGTGATTATACGGGCGTTTCGGCTAAGTTTAATGAGAAATCCAGAGCTGTTCAGATGAGCATTCTGAATCCTGCACAGGATATCAATGACTTAAAGGAGACAGGGCTCGTGGCAGCGATGGAAGAAATCGCGCAAAGCAGTCTGGCGAACAGACTGGTCTTTGACGAGGTTGTTATTACAGACAGTTCTAATAAGCAGTACACTGTGACCAGAACCAGTGACAGTGAGCTTTCAACAAGCGTGAAGCTGACGGATGCTGATGGCAGCACGCAGGAAGTTGACAGCCTGGGTACAGCGGTTGCAACAGTATTAAGCAGCCATGGCAGCAGAGTGCAGGATTTGAACGGCGAGAGCTATAACATAGCGCTTAAGCTGCATTATTATGGAGCTTCTTCATTGACATATGATTTAACATATACTGCTGATGTATTAATGGATGCAGCGAAGTATGATGCTTTGGTTGATTCCAAGATTCAGAGAGCGGTAGAGGTATTCAACCAGAAGCTGGAGAATGCTGGCGATGCTGGTATTACGGTAGAGGCTGGAAGCGAAAGTGAGACACTGACAAAAGATATGGTGAGTGTTGCCTACAACCCGGCTGCAAATGAGTTCGATGTTACCATAGAGGATCTGGATGTTGCGTATGATAAGTTTAATGAGTACTCTGAGAAATATGCCGATGCAACGTTTGAAGATTTGTGGAATGAAGCGGAACAGAAGTGGCAGGATGGCATAACGGCAGACGGTGTTGATATCAGTGATGCGGAGAAGGAAGAAGCGAAGAAGTATGCTAAAGATATCGCCGGTGATCTGTCAAGCGTAACACTTGCATTTACGAGTTCAAATGGTCAGAATAAAGTTGATACTGTAAATAAAACAGATGAATCAAAGGGAGATGATGAGTCTAAGAAGGAATTCGTGAAGAGGGTTCTTGAGAAGTACTTCGATCAGTTGAAAGGCTATGAAGAACTTGACGGAGTGGCTGGAAACTTAGGAAATCTGGTTGGCAGTGTCGCGTCCGCGAATGCTACCTTTACAGTTGGAAAGCAGACATATACGCAGTCTTACAAAGTGAACTTCTTAGTAAGCGATCATGCTTATGACAAGGCAGCGGATAAGAGGATCAATGATAAAGTTGATGAAAACAAAGCTGGTCTTGCAGACAGAGGTTTTGTAGTTGCTTATGATGATTCCAACAGCCTTACTGTTGATATCAAAGAACAGAAGTCAGATGTTCTTAGCTGGGAAAGCGCATTAGATAATCCGTTAACTCAGACATGGAAGATGCTCAATGAAGATAAAATAGTCAGTAAGCTCAATGAAATACTGGATACTATGGTTGGTTATGATCAGAACGTGAAAGATGCTAATGTGGTAGTTAATGGCAAGAGCACGGTTTTGGTTGATGACTATAAGAGAAACTATGGTGAAGATAATGAGGATCATACGACTGGGGTAACGACCGACGGTGCAAGAACTCTCCTCGGTGCATTAGTTGAGGCTAAGACTAAGAATACGGAAGCCACCACCCTCAGAGATATGAACGGTAGAACGGCAACTCTTAAAGTTGCTTACCATATCGATCAGATCAACAGAGATGTGACATTGATTTATACCATTCAATTCACAGTTGAGGGTGCTGATAAACCTGCGGAGAACAAGAAGCAGAGTATTTCTGAGAACTCCATAGTGCCTGTAGAGGACGAAGCTGACGATGAGACTGAGGAAGAGACAGAGGAAATCGGCGACGACGAAACCGACGAAACGGATGACACTGCCGAAACGACTGAGGATGTGACTGACGGGGACGAAACCGACGGAACGACTGAGGATGTGACTGACGGGGACGAAACCGACGGAACGACGGAAGATGAGACCGACGCAAGCAACGTGGACGAAACTGACGGGGCAGTTGACGGTGAGACCAATGAGGCAGTTGAAAATACAACTGAAACAGAGGCTTCGGCCGATGCTAATGTAGAAGCAGCGCAGGCTGTGGATACAGTTGCAGAATAATGACCAGTACCGAATGGTAAAGTAATACAATTTATGCATAATTAAGTTTTAAGGGGCAGAAGTGATTCGATTTCTGCCCCTTATATTTTTCAAGGGAAACATACTGTATTCAAAATATGCAGATTTTGCTGCCTGACAAAGAGGGCTGGACAGAACATCCTATAAGTACATCTTTGTGAGTAGGTATAAGATGAAGAACACCATTTATAAGCCGCTGACGGGCGGATTAAGTTTACAGGAACATTTCGATGAGCTTGCGGTTTTTTCAGCGGAGACGATGCAGTACCGTTCCAACACGATAGAACTTTATTTTGAGACGGAGGATTTATATACTGCTTGATTGTATGGTCTGTTGATGTTAAGCTATCCTATAGTATGCTTATAAGATGTACTTGCTCATGCAAGCATGGTTTGTCCGTCCCATCAGTTATGGCAAAATGGTTACATTGATGTAGTCGGGCTGTGGGCATAATTCAGTCAAAATGCAGTGGACACACACAGAACAAAAGAAAGGTATGGATAATAATATGGCGGGAAATGAAATTACAACTTCATCACATACAGGAAAGAAGCGAAGCACTTTCTCCGGAAAGCTGGGATATGTGCTGGCAGTGGCCGGTTCGGCGGTAGGGCTCGGCAATATCTGGCGGTTTCCGTATCTGGCAGCGAAATACGGCGGCGGCATTTTCCTGTTGACCTATCTGATCCTGATGCTGACTTTCGGCTATACGCTGATCGTGTCGGAGACAGCGTTGGGTCGTATGACGAAGAAAAGTCCGGTGGGCGCTTTTCAGACTTTTTCGAAGAAGCTTCCTTTTAAACTGGGCGGTTGGATCAATGCCGTGATCCCCATGCTGATCGTGCCCTATTACAGTGTGATCGGCGGCTGGGTGGTTAAATATCTCTTTGAATATCTGCGGGGAAGCAGTGAACTTCTGGCACAGGATGATTATTTTACCGGTTTTATTTCGGACGGTTTCAATGCGGAATTGTGGTTTCTCTTGTTCAGCCTGGTGGTGATCGTAGTCCTGTTTGCCGGCGTGAAACACGGGGTGGAGCGGGTCTCTAAGGTCATGATGCCGCTGCTGGTGATTCTGGCTGTATTTGTGGCGGGGTATTCCATGACGAGACCGGGCGCATTCGAGGGTGTGAAATATTTTCTGATCCCGAATTTTGAGAATTTTTCCTGGATGACGGTGGTTGCCGCCATGGGACAGATGTTCTATTCACTGTCTATTGCCATGGGCATTCTGTATACTTACGGTTCTTATATGAAAAAAGACGTTGACATCGAACAGTCCACGGCGCAGGTGGAGATCTTTGATACAGGGATTGCCATGCTGGCCGGGCTTATGATCATTCCGGCTGTTTTTGCTTTTTCAGGTGGGGACCCGGATACGCTGCAGGCGGGACCTTCTCTGATGTTTATCACCATTCCGAAGGTGTTTGCGAGCATGGGCTTTGGAACCGGTGCAGGCATTATGTTCTTTCTGCTGGTTCTTCTGGCGGCACTTACCAGCGCCATATCGCTGGCGGAGTCCGGGGTCTCCACCTTTGAGGATCAGCTTGGATTGAGCCGCCATAAGGCCACGATTCTGATGGGTGTTATTATGGTGGTGCTCGGTTCCGCTTCGGCTCTGGGCTTTGGCGTGCTTGATTTTGTTACGGTGATCGGCATGTCGATCCTGGATTTCTTCGATTTCCTGACCAATTCGCTGATGATGCCTGTGGCGGCGCTGGCGACCTGTCTGCTGGTTACCCGTGTGGCAGGGCTGGATCGGGTGATACAGGAAGTGGAGCAGTCGTCCGGGTTCAAGCGTAAGAAAATGTATTGTTTTTTCATGAAATATCTGGCGCCGGTTTGTATTGTGATCATCCTGCTTAGTTCCGTTGCGAATGTGTTCGGGTGGATTACGATGTAGCCGTGAGCGGTACCATAAAATCACCTTCTGGATGCAGAGGGTGATTTTTTTGTTGACAACATCTTCGCAGGTGAATATAATAAAACGTATGATTTAAAACGTATGTTTTAGAAAGGAGAGCATGCTATGCCGCCGAAAGCAAAATTTACAAGGGAAGAGATCATAGAAGCTGCTTTTGAGATGGCGAGAACGGATGGCATGGATCAGATTACAGCCAGGGAACTGGGGAAGAAACTGCAGAGTTCCGCAAGACCGATCTTCACCGTTTTTGAAAAGATGGAGGAGGTCAGAGCGGAAGTGATTGTCCGCGCAAAAGAGGTTTACAACAGTTATGTTGCAGAGGGCTTACGACAGGAACTGGCCTTCAAGGGAGTAGGGATGGCATACATTAAGTTTTCTGTGGAGGAGCCGAGGCTGTTTCAGCTTCTTTTTATGAATGCCGTGTCGGAAAAGTCGGGTGTGGAGGGTATTCTGCCGGTGATCGACGACAATTATGAGGTTATTCTGCAGTCTGTGCAGAAGTATGTGGACGGCAGGGAAGCCGCAGATATGATCTATCAGCATTTGTGGACCTATACCCATGGTATTGCGGCGATGTGCGCCACCGGGCTTTGCAGTTATACGTTAGAGCAGATTGCAGAGAGGATGACGCAGGTTTTCACTGGATTGATGATGTTAGAGAAGAGTAAACGGCAGTAAAAACCAGTTTTATATGATTTGAGAGTAAAGAAAATTAAAAGGGGATGTGAGTCATGATAAAAATTGAAAACGTACATAAGGCATACGGAACAGGAGACAGCCGTAATGAGGTGTTGAAAGGGGTATCGCTCACGGTGAAGGACGGTGATTTTGTGGTGATACTGGGCACATCGGGTTCCGGGAAATCTACGCTGCTCAATGTGATTTCCGGACTGGAGCCGGCGGATGAGGGTGCGGTATACTATGACACGCTGAATGTTTCTTCCATGAAGGATGCGGATCTGACCAGATTCAGAAAGGAATATATCGGCTATATTTTCCAGCAGTATTTTCTGCTTCCGAATCTGAGTGTGGATAAGAATGTGAAAATGGGCGCCGATCTTGCGGGAAATAAAGAGTACCGCGAGACGATCAAGGCTGTAGGACTGGAAGAGAAGCGCACGAAATATCCGCATGAATTAAGCGGCGGCGAACAACAGAGAGTCTCTGTGGCAAGGGCGCTTGCCAA
The DNA here is from genome assembly GCA_937920345.1 of uncultured Lachnospiraceae bacterium. Classification (GTDB taxonomy): domain Bacteria; phylum Bacillota; class Clostridia; order Lachnospirales; family Lachnospiraceae; genus UBA3282. Next base: position 90,329 of record CALGVA010000074.1, on the reverse strand, counting down.
GAAACCGAAGGTGCTTTATCTGGATGAGCCTACGGGGGCTCTGGACGAGCAGACGGGCAGACAGGTTCTGGATTATATCTGCAGATTGAAAAAAGAACTTGGCTTTACAATGGTCATGGTGACGCATAACCAGAATATTGCACAGATGGCGGACACAGTGATCCGTATGAACAGTGGGAAAATTGTGGACACTTACCGCAATACAGAGCAGAAGACGGCATATGAGATTGCATGGTAGGAGACTTTTATAACGGGCTTGTGTGATAAAGAGGAGAGGGATTTAAGATGATAATCAGTTTAAAAGATATCTTTAAGATGATTGGTATTTTGATCGTGAGTTTTTGCGCCGTGTTCGTGTGCACGCTCTTTCTTAACTACTATATGGATATCACGGCAATCGAGGGACAGATCACGGGGGAAATGGCCAGAATCCTGTACAATGCGATGTGCAATACCGCGAAGGTGGTCAGTGCACTTAGCGGTGGCTGCCTTCTGCTGACCAGTGTGGTACTGTTGTGTTTCTATATCGGTCATTATGTGGATACTCACAAGAAGCAGCTGGGGATTTTAAAAGCACTGGGGTATTCGCGCTTTGCCGTGGCAAAAGGGTTTGCCTTGTTCGGGCTGTGCGTGTTTGCGGGTACGGCGGCGGGATATCTGGGGGCACATCTGCTAATGCCGAAGTTTTATGAGATGCAGAATGCAGAAGGGTATTTTCCGGTGTTTGACGCTTCTTTTCATCCAGCCCTGTTTGCGGCGCTGGTGGGATTACCCACGGTATTTTTTGCACTTCTGGCAGTTCTTTACAGTTTCCACAGGCTGAGAGTGCCGGCGCTTTCCCTGTTGCGGGAAGCCGTGAACCGCAGAGTGGTCAAAGCGAAAAAGGAAACGGAACTGCCTTTTTTGACGGAACTTAGAAAGAGCAGTGTCAGACAGCGAAAATCCCTAGTATTTTTTATTACCTTTGCGGTGTTCTGCTTTTCCTCCATGATGCAGATGTCATTCAGTATGGATGAACTTGCAAGTGTGATGATGTCGGTGATGATTATGGGAATCGGCATGACGCTGGCATGCGTTACCCTTTTGCTCGCAACAACATCTGTGATGAAGGCAAACGCCAAGACTATTACGATGATGAAGGTGTTTGGCTACGAGGCAAAAGAGTGTGCAAGAGCGGTGCTGGGTGGTTACAGACTGTGGGCTTACATCGGGTTTGTAGTGGGCACGGTCTATCAGTATATTCTCCTGAAACTAGCAGTGGAGGTTATCTTTGCGGATATGGAAGGTGTGCCCGAATACGGGTTTGATGTGCCGGCACTGATTGCCACGCTTGCGGTGTTTGTCGTGCTCTATGAAGGAATTATGCGCGTGTACGCGAAGAAGATGGAAGGGCTTTCCGTGAAGGAGATCATGCTGGATTAATATGAAGAGATTTTCTAAGGCAGCATTCTTCCCGGATTGTGGGGCTCGACAAAATATTGTATTTGAATCCGGGCGTATGGGGTGGTATGATAAGGCAGTAAGTTTACTGCAGGAGAAAGCGCCATGCCATACAGGACAAAATTGAGAAATGCATTTAAGGCAGCCTTCCCGCAAACGATTCCGATCTTTGCGGGATTTTGGTTTCTGGGGATGACATACGGAATTTATATGAATGTGTCGGGATTCAGTTTCTGGTATCCGATGCTGATGAGTCTGACGATCTTTGCCGGCTCCGTGGAATTTGTGACAGTTAATCTGCTTTTGGGGGGTTTTGATCCGCTGCAGGCACTGGCAATGACGCTGATGATCAACGCGAGGCATGTGTTCTATGGAATTTCCATGCTGGACAGGTACCGCGGGAACGGCCTGAAGGATATTTACCTGATTTTCGGGATGTGTGACGAGAGCTTTTCCATCAATTATACAGCGGAAATTCCGGAAGGAGTCGATCGGGGCTGGTTCATGTTCTTTGTCACGATTCTGAATCACTTCTACTGGTTTTTTGGTGCAACGCTGGGCGGTATTTTTGGTTCCTTGATCCATTTCAATACGGAAGGACTTGAATTTGTCATGACGGCGATGTTCGTTGTAATTTTCATGGAACAGTGGATGAAGGAAAAAAGCCATATGAGCGCGCTTGCGGGGAGCGGGATTTCGCTTCTGTGTCTGGCTGCGTTCGGAGCAGATGATTTCATTATTCCGGCGATGATCGGGATTCTGGGTGTGCTGACATTGCTTAAGAGACCGCTGGAGAAAGCCGGAATTTAAGTATTTGAGGGTGAGGGAAAGGAATAGATATCATTATGACAATCACACAGCAGATGATTACGATCGGTATGGTAATATTGGGGACAATGATGACTAGATTTCTTCCGTTTCTTGTCTTTCCGGCAGGGAAACCGACACCGCGGTATATACAGTATCTCGGCAGGGTTCTTCCGGCGGCAGTGTTCGGGCTGTTAGTGGTTTACTGCCTGAAAAATGTCAGTCTGTTTACAGGGAGCCGCGGGATACCGGAACTGATCGGTATCGTGGTTACGGCCGGGCTGCACCTGTGGAAGCGGCAGATGCTGCTTTCCATAGCGGGCGGTACAATCTGCTATATGCTGCTGGTGCAGTTGGTGTTTTGAGGATATCATGTTTTAAATAAAGTTTATCTTGTAATGGGAAAAAGAATGTGCTACAATTTTTTTAAGCAAAGAACAATTCTAAGATTCTTACAGTATCTTATCGGGCGGTCATAAGCCCCGGATGAAACAGAGACATATCGGAGACTGGTGTCCGCAAGTCTTGTTTGTTTTCATCCGTATTCATGCAGAGCGGTCTCTGCAGGAACTCCTTGCTTACAATTTCATAACCGCAGGGAGAAAGAAGACGGCAAGACGATAATATTCTCTCTGCAAATCGAGAAAGAGAGGATATACTATGCAGCAGAAAAAAGCAACGGAAATGAAAGGACAGGAAACTGTTTTCCCTGAGAACTACCAGCTTAATTTGAGTGATTTTGCCTTATTTCTGTCAGTGATGAAGGTAAAAGAAGCATACGAAGATGTACTCAGTATTATTCTGGACGAGGCAGACCTGAAACTCAGGGAAGTGAAAGTAGAACAGGTCATTTTGAACAAGTCGGGAAAACGTGCAATACGGCTCGATGCATGGGCGCAGGATGTGCGGGATCGACAGTTCAATATGGAAATGCAGAATGATACAAAGGGCGATGACATTCGCAGACGTTCCAGATTTTATCAGGGGCTTATTGATACGCCGGTATTGAAATCCGGCAAGAAAACCCGATACAAATATCTGCCTTCTACAATCATTATATTTATCACACAGGAGGATATTTTCGGAAAAGATCTGGCAATGTATACGTTTCGTGAGAGGTGTGAGGAAGCACCGGAACTGACATTGGAGGACGGTACAAGCAAGATATTCCTGAATATGACCAGTAAGAATGGACGGCCGGAACTGATCAGCCTGTTGCAGTACATGAAACATACTACGCTGGATAATAAGAATATTATCTTGAAGGATGAACGGATTCTGGATTTAGACAAAATTGTAGGAGAGGTAAAGCAATCGGAGGAATGGGAGGCTGTTAAGATGAATATTCTTGAGATTGGATTGGCACAGGGAATAGAGAGGGGAATAGAACAAGGAATAGAACAAGGAATAGAACAAGGAATAGAACAAGGAATAAAACAAGGAATAGAGAAGGGAATAGAACAGGGGCATTTAAAAACTTTAGTGGAAAATGTGGAGTCGGCAATGAAGAACTTTGGTATTGATCTGCAGTCGGCGTGCTGCGGGCTTGGCACATCTGTAGAAGAATACGAAAGGGCAAAACAATATTTTGCTGCATCTGATTCTTCAAAAAAGAAAACCTGACATACTGATGTCAGCTTATATCTGCTATTATTCGATAGAAGTTACAATTCAAAGCCGGCATTCTCTTACAGTGAGCGGCAGGTATATGGGTTGGAACAGGGGTAACATACAATGTGGCAGGGTTAAAGGAGAGAACAGATATGGGCAGACCTACATCAAAGACAGATTTATTAAGCGCGGCAGCGGCAGGCTATGAAGAACTGAACCAGTTTATCGCATCTATGACGGAGCAGGAGATGTCAATGCCGTTTGCATTTGACGATACGAAGAAAGAGGCGCACTGGAAACGGGACAAAAACCTGCGGGATGTGCTGATACACCTTTATGAGTGGCATCAGCTCACGATCCATTGGATTGCAGCGAACTTAAACGGTGAGAAGCAGTCTTTTCTCCCGAAGCCTTATACATGGAAGACTTATGGCATGATGAATGAGTTTTTCTGGAAAAAACATCAGAACACTGCGCTGGAGGATGCAAAAGGAATGCTGGCAGATTCCCATAAACAAGTTATGGAACTGGCGGAAGGCTTTACGAATGAGGAACTGTTCACGAAGGGAGTCTATCAATGGGTAGGCGGCAGTACGCTTGGTTCCTATTTTGTTTCCAATACATCGAGTCACTATAATTGGGCGGTCAAGAAACTGAAAGCGCACAGGAAGAACTGTAAGGCGGCGTTTTCTGTATAGACCTGAACAGCGTCAGAGCGGTATTCTCCGCATAGAACTAAGCGGCGGAGGGAGACATAGCAGGGATACCGGATGTTGCCCTATGAAGGAAGCGTGTGGAGATGAATACTAAAATAATTTTACCTGAGAAGATACGCAGACTGATAGCAGATGAATCTTTCCGGACAGACGAGACCGGCATGTCTGAATCTTCTGTATACATTTTTAAAGAAAAGATATTAAAGGTCTCAGAGCACACGTGGGAAGCGGAAAATGAGCACCGTATGATGATTTACCTGCACGGCAGACTTCCGGTTCCGACAGTATATGCCTATGAAGTATCGGATGGCAGATCCTGTCTTTTGATGAGCAAATGTGCAGGGCGGATGGCGTGTGACGAGGCATATATGCTGGCACCGGACATGCAGTGTAAAATGCTGGCCGACGGGCTTAAGAAGCTGTGGAGCATCGACGTTTCAGACTGTCCTTCCGACCAGAGGCTGTTACGCAAACTGAAACAGGCGGAATATAATGTTGAAAATGGCCTGGTTGATCTGGACAATGTGGAGCCGGATACTTTCGGTGAAGCCGGTTTCAGGGATCCTGTGGATCTTCTAAAGTGGCTGTACCAGAATATGCCGGAGGAAGAACCTGTCCTGTCCCATGGCGATTACTGCCTTCCGAATGTGTTTGGAACCGGTGGTGCAGTGAGCGGATATATTGATCTTGGCAGAGCGGGGATAGCAGATCGATGGTGCGACATTGCATTGTGCTACCGTAGTCTGTCCCATAATTACAGCGGGAGATATCACGGCAGGTCATATGCAGGATCAGACGATCTGCTGTTGTTTCGGGAACTGGGGATAGCGCCGGACTGGGAGAAAATAAGATACTATATTTTGCTGGACGAGTTGTTTTGAGATAAGCGGATTGTATTTTTTTAGATACAAAGGTTGTGCTTTGATTATTTTTGTGATATATACAAAATATATTTGAAAATGCGGTGAAGGAGACTCACCTTGCGGGAAGCGACAGGAATACGGCGTCACCGACTGAGAGCGCTGTTTGTGAAAGGCAGGGAACGGGAACACTCCGGAGCAGGTTATCTGAATTGTATTTTCTCAGACTGTGCGAAGCAAAGAGTTATATGCGGCACAAGTGATAAAAGTACACTAGGGTGATCCGTTTGCACGCGTTAAGTGCTGAGAGTGGGTAAGGCGAAGAAACACCTTGTTGGAGGTGTCGGCTTATCAATGCGGGTGGTACCGCGGATAATTATAACTATCCGTCCCGGAATGCAAAAATGTGTTCCGGGACTTTTTTGCGCGATTAAGCAGAGTCAGAAGACTTGCGGAACAGGCGCCATGCTCGCATGAGCGCATGAGAAGAAAGTCTTATGACGAGCAACGCGAACGAGGAATACGAAGTATTACGAGTCTGCTTAATGGCAAAGAGTCAGAAGACTTGCGGAACAGGCGCCATGCTTGCATGAGCGCATGAGGAGAAAGTCTTATGACGAGCATTGCTTAATCGCAAAGAGTCCCGGCAGCACAGTCAAAAGTAACATGCGAAGGGAGACCAGAATTATGACAATCAAAAACATCTACAGAGACGTAACTTTACAACAGATCAGTGAGGGCGATATCGGCAAAGACATCCGCGTGGCGGGCTGGATCGAGAACATCAGGGATCATGGCGGCGTGTCTTTCGTGGACTTGCGTGATATGTACGGCGTGCTGCAGGTCGTTATGCGGGACACCACGCTGCTGGACGGGCTTTCCAGAGAGATGAGCGTGTCCATCGAAGGGCTGATCGAGCACAGGGATGAGGAGACATATAATCCCAGGATTCCCACCGGTACCATTGAATTGGAAGCGCACAAGGTTGACGTGCTGGGCAGAGTCTACAAACAGCTTCCTTTTGAAATTATGACATCTAAGGAGACGAGGGAGGACGTTCGCTTAAAATATCGTTATCTGGACCTGCGGAACCAGAAGGTGAAGGACAACATCGTGTTCCGCTCCAGGGTCATTGCCTATCTGCGGGAAAAAATGACGGAGATGGGATTTTTGGAGATCCAGACGCCGATTCTGTGCGCTTCTTCCCCGGAAGGCGCCAGAGATTATATTGTGCCGTCCAGAAAATATAAGGGTAAATTCTATGCGCTGCCGCAGGCGCCGCAGCAGTATAAACAGCTTCTGATGGTGTCAGGCTTTGATAAATATTTTCAGATCGCTCCATGCTTCAGGGATGAAGACGCCAGAGCTGACCGTTCGCCGGGGGAATTTTATCAGCTTGACTTTGAGATGAGCTTCGCCACACAGGAGGATGTGTTCCGCACAGGGGAGGAAGTGCTTTCCGCCACGTTTGAGAAATTTGCGCCGGAAGGGTATGCGGTTACGAAAGCGCCTTATCCGGTGATCAGCTACAAGCAGGCTATGCTGGAGTTTGGCACGGATAAACCGGATTTGCGTAACCCGCTGCGGATCATTGATCTGACGGGATTTTTCCAGGTATGTTCTTTTAAACCCTTCCATGGCAGGACAGTTCGTGCCATCAAGGTGCATGCAGACATGTCCAAAGGATTTCATGAGAAACTGTTGAAATTTGCCACCGATATGGGCATGGGCGGTCTGGGTTACCTGGAAGTGGCAGAAGATATGAGCTACAAAGGACCGATCGACAAATTTATACCGGAAGATAAGAAAAGTGAGCTGGCGGAGCTTGCAGGACTGGCGGCGAGAGATACGATTTTCTTCATTGCCGACAAAGAGGAGCGGGCGGCATATTATGCGGGGCAGATTCGCACGGAATTAGGGCAGAAGCTTGAACTGATAGAGAAAAATGCCTATCGTTTCTGCTATATCAACGATTTTCCGATGTTTGAGCTTGACCCGGATACGAAACAGATCGGCTTTACCCACAACCCTTTTTCCATGCCGCAGGGCGGTCTGGAGGCGCTTACCACCATGGACCCGCTGGAGATTCTGGCGTATCAGTACGATATCGTGTGTAACGGCGTGGAGTTATCTTCCGGGGCGGTCCGCAATCATGATATGGATATTATGGTGAAAGCATTTGAGATTGCGGGTTATGATGAGGAAACTCTGAAAAACAAATTCGGCGCACTCTACAATGCATTCCAGTTTGGTGCACCGCCCCATGCGGGCATGGCGCCGGGGGTAGACCGGATGATCATGCTGCTTAGGAACGAGGAGAACATCAGGGAGGTCATCGCTTTCCCGATGAGCGGGTCGGCACAGGACCTGATGTGCGGCGCGCCGAATGATGTGACGGAGCAGCAGCTCCGGGAAGTGCATATTAAGATCAGAAGTTAGAGAGGACAGAGATCATGGCAAATATCATCAGCGACGAGACAATTGAATATGTGGGCATTCTGGCGAAGCTGGAATTGTCCGGCGGGGAAAAGGAACAGGCGAAGTCGGACATGGGGCGTATGCTGGACTATATCGACAAGCTGGGAGAACTGGATACCACGGATGTGGAACCGATGTCCCATGTATTTCCGGTACAGAATGTGTTCAGAGAAGATGTTGTGAAAAACGGCGACACCCGTGAGCAACTGTTAGCCAATGCGCCGGAACAGAAGGACGGGATGTTTATGGTGCCGCGGACGTTTGAATAACGTGAGACGAAAGTTGTTTCGCAACTGAGTCTCACGCAAGAGAATGCCCTGAATACGAGCATTCTGCGCACTGTTTTTAGATTTTGCAGTTTAACAATACGTTCTCGGAATATAAGAAAGGAGAATGACTCCCTATGAATATTACAGAAATGACAGCGACAGAACTCTCTGCCGCGATCAGGGCGGGAAAGACCACTGCCGTGGAGGCGGCTGAGGCCATGCTTGCCCGCATAGAAGAACAGGACCGGATTTACAACTGTTATGTGACTGTGGACAGAGAAGGTGCCCTGAAACAGGCGGAAGCGGTGCAGGCGAAGATTGAATCGGGGGAACTGACAGGCCCGTTAGCCGGCGTGCCGGTGGCGGTCAAAGATAATATGTGTACGGCTGGGCTGCTCACCACATGCTCTTCCAGAATACTTTGTAATTTTGTACCCGCCTACACGGCGGAGGCAGTGTTGAATCTGCAGAGAGCGGGCGCGGTGATCCTGGGCAAGACCAACATGGATGAGTTTGCCATGGGTTCCACGACGGAAACATCCGCCTACGGTGTGACCAGAAATCCCTGGAACACAGAGCATGTGCCGGGCGGGTCTTCCGGCGGCTCCGCGGCTGCAGTGGCCGCGGGAGAGTGTATTTATGCGCTTGGCTCCGATACCGGTGGTTCCATCAGACAGCCGGCATCCTACTGCGGAACGGTGGGGATGAAGCCGACCTACGGCACGGTGTCCCGTTACGGGCTGATTGCTTACGGTTCTTCTCTGGATCAGATCGGACCGCTGACGAAGGACGTGATGGACTGCGCTGCGGTGCTTGAGGCGATTGCTTCTCACGATGAGAAGGATTCCACTTCCGTGGCAAGAACAGATACGGATTTTACTTCCGCGCTGGTGGATGATGTGAAGGGCATGCGCATCGGGATTCCCAATGATTACTTTGGAGACGGCCTGGATGAGGAAGTGAAGGCGGCGGTACTGCGGGCGGCGGAAGAACTGGAGAAAAAGGGTGCGGTGACAGAGCATTTTGACTTGAGTCTTGTGGAATATGCGATTCCGGCCTATTATACCATTGCAGCCGCGGAGGCCAGTTCGAATCTGGAAAGGTTTGACGGCATTAAATACGGTTACCGTGCCGAAGACTATAACGGACTCCATAATATGTATAAGAAATCCCGTTCCGAGGGCTTTGGCGAGGAAGTCAAACGGCGTATTATGCTGGGCTCTTTCGTGCTAAGTTCCGGCTATTATGACGCTTATTATCTGAAAGCGCTTCGGGTGAAGGCACTGATCAAGAAGGCTTTTGATCAGGCTTTTGCCAAATATGATGTGATTCTGGGACCGGTGGCGCCCACGACGGCTCCGAAGCTTGGGGCGAGCCTGTCCGATCCGATCAAAATGTATCTGGGCGACATTTACACCATAGCTGTGAATCTGGCGGGACTGCCGGGAATCAGCCTGCCCTGCGGCAAAGATAAGAACGGGCTTCCCATCGGACTGCAGCTGATCGGAGACTGTTTTCAGGAAAAGAAACTGATTCAGACGGCGTACACTTATGAGAAGATCAGGGGCCCGTTCCGAATGGACCGGGAGCCGGCAGGAGCGGATCATACCGGACAGGGCGAAACAGGAATGTGCCGGACAGGACAGGAGGGACAATGTTATGAGTAGGAAACAGTACGAAACAGTCATCGGTCTGGAAGTGCACGTGGAACTTGCCACGAAGACCAAAATATTCTGCGGCTGTTCCACGGCCTTCGGCGCGGAGCCGAATACCCAGACCTGCCCGGTTTGCACGGGGATGCCCGGTTCTCTGCCGGTGTTGAATAAACAGGTGCTGGAATATGCCATTGCGGTAGGACTGGCGACGGACTGTGAGATCACCCGGTACGCCAGATTTGACAGGAAAAATTATTTCTATCCCGATAACCCGCAGAACTATCAGATATCCCAGCTGTATCTGCCCATCTGCAGAAACGGCGGCGTGGAGATCGAGACGGAAGCGGGTGGCAGGAAGACCGTGGGCATTCATGAGATTCATATGGAGGAGGATGCCGGCAAGCTGATCCATGATGAGTGGGAGGACTGTTCGCTGGTGGACTACAACCGTTCCGGCGTGCCGCTGATTGAGATCGTGTCCGAGCCGGATATGCGCAGTGCGGAGGAAGTGATTGCCTATCTGGAGAAACTGCGGCTGATTATCCAGTATCTGGGCGCATCGGACTGCAAGCTGCAGGAAGGTTCCATGCGCGCCGATGTGAACCTGTCTGTGAGGGAAGCAGGCGCCGTGGCATTCGGCACCAGAACCGAGATGAAGAACCTTAATTCTTTTAAGGCGATTTCCAGAGCCATTGCCGGTGAGACGGAGCGGCAGATCGACTTGATCGAGTCCGGTGAGAAGGTGGTGCAGGAGACGAGGAGATGGGATGATACGAAGGGAGAGTCCTATGCCATGCGAAGCAAGGAGGATGCGCAGGATTACCGCTATTTCCCGGACCCGGACCTGGTGCCGATCGCTGTGAGCGATGAGATGCTGGCACAGATCAGAGAGAGACAGCCGGAGTTTCGCACCGAGAAGATGATACGTTACAAGGAAGCGTTTGACATTCCTGACTATGATATCGAGATCATCACCGGCGACAAACACCTGGCGGATCTTTTTGAGGCGGCGACAGCAATCTGCAATCAGCCCAAGAAGGTTTCCAACTGGCTTATGGGCGAGACGCTGCGTCTGATGAAAGAGAAGGAGACGGACGCGTCCGATCTGCGCTTTTCACCGGAGAACCTTGCGAAGCTGATCTCACTTACGGATGCTAAGGCAATCAACAGCTCCGTGGCGAAGGAAGTGTTCGAAGTGATGTTTGAGGAAAATATAGATCCCGAACAGTATGTGGAGGAAAAGGGATTAAAGACAGTCAATGACGAGGGGGCACTGCGCAAAACCGTTGAGGAGGTCATAGCCGCAAATCCGCAGTCCGTGGAGGATTATCATAACGGCAAGGAGAAAGCCATAGGATTCCTGGTGGGGCAGACCATGAAGGCTATGAAAGGCAAGGCCGATCCCGGCATGGTGAACCAGATGCTGAAGGAGTTACTCTCCTAATTGCAAGAATTCTAAGAAGCGGATCGCAAGTTCCGGTTCCTCACAGGATACCGGAATCCCCAGCACCGCCTCCGAGGGATATCCCTGATAGTCGTATTCACTGTCTGCCAGATAGGCGTAATATCCCGCATCTGCGAGCCTGTTGTCCGCAGTGAGGATGATGCCTGCGGCGACGGGCTGTTCCATACCGGAAGGACTGCGGTGGTCGATCGTCAGCGCGCCGGGATCTTTTCGCATAGCAGCGTCGTAGTAGGTATCGTCGTTGCCGGTATCGAAAGTTGCGGCATCAGTATAGTAGAAATAAGGGCGGTACTTCTCAATTTGTTCCGGGGTCAGGATACTTTCCAGATTGTAGAAATATTCAAACTGGGCGTATTTTTCAAAAGTTTCCGTTTCAGCGACAATAGCGTTGATGGCGCCGACCTGTACCATGGCAAACATTTTCTCTTCATTAGAGATAGAGTACTGGGTGCTCGTGTCCTGGGACAGCACAACGGAAGTATCGATGTAAACCTGATATTCTTGGGGATCGATGCCGGCATATTCCTGAAACTGTGTCGTCCATTCCCCGGACAGCTCATGGTTCTGGTCAGTGAGTGTGGCGTTGACAAGTGTGGCATAGAAGCCGTAATCTTTGTTGGTGATATATTGATAGATAAAAGTGGCAGCCATCGCAATGACGACGACAGACACAAGGACGTGTACCTTGTAATAATCCCAGAAATATGCGAATTTTTCCTTTGTGCTCATGGTACTGAGCGCCTTGCGCTGTTCTTCTCTGATCTCTTCTGCAACTGACATAATTACTATATTTCACTCCATTCCATTCCGGTGCCGCATCCGTGCGGTCGCCGGTTTCTTTCATAATATATATTTTAAAATGCGATGTCAATGAATGAATTATTGTCTTTGTGTGAAAATTTCATAAATATTTACCGGATTTCTCCGTTATCGGAAGAAATTTTCATAAAGATTTATTTCAGTTGAACCTATTGCTTGAAAATTCCCCGGGTTTGTTATATGATAATTTTATATTTTCGTGGTGGAATATCGACTTTTGAAGCGGTGTCTTAGAACGGAGGAAATATGAGCGAAACATATGTGGAATGTCTGGTGGCAAGGAAATCCTCACCGGTCATGAGTTTTTTGAAAATGCTTTTGATTATGCTGACGGTGGTCTTCGGTTTACTCGGCGTGATGTTTATTCCCGGACTGCTGATTGCGGTTGTTACCGGTATAGCGGCATATTTTGTGACGATGAACGCGAATCTTGAGTATGAGTATCTGTATCTGGACAGAGAGATCAGTGTGGATAAGGTCATGGCGAAAAGCAGGAGAAAGAAGGTCGGCACTTATGGCATCGATCAGATGGAAATCCTGGCACCGCTCAATTCTCACAGACTGGATTCTTACAGAAACCGTGAACTCAAAACGGCGGATTACAGTTCGCGCGTCGCTGCACAGCCGGAGCGCAGATATATGATGGTCTGGAACGGAGACACGAAGATCATTCTGGAGCCGAATGAAGAAATGATCAAGGCTGTTCAAAGCATTGCACCGCGTAAAGTATTTACAGATTAAAGAATAGTATGCGTAAAGGAAATACTGTCAGTTATTATGCTGGCAGTATTCTTTACATAAAATAAGGAACTGAACGGTCCTTAAGAACTACGAATCAACATTCACAACACAGGAGGAGAAAAGATGGGTCAGATTATTGGAGAAGGGATCACTTTTGACGATGTACTGCTGGTGCCGAGCTATTCGAAGGTGATTCCGAATCAGGTGGATTTAACCACATGGCTAACAAAGAAGATCAAACTGAATATTCCGATGATGAGTGCGGGTATGGACACCGTGACCGAACACCGAATGGCGATCGCAATGGCGAGGCAGGGCGGTATCGGCATCATTCATAAGAATATGTCTATAGAAGCGCAGGCGGAAGAAGTTGATAAGGTCAAACGTTCAGAAAACGGCGTCATAACAGATCCATTCTCATTGACTCCGGATCATACATTAGCCGATGCGGATGCACTCATGGCTAAATTCAGGATTTCCGGTGTTCCGATTACGGAGGGCAGGAAGTTAGTCGGTATCATAACCAATCGTGACTTAAAATTCGAAACTGATTTCACAAAGAAAATTAAAGAATCCATGACATCAGAAGGCCTGATCACCGCGAAAGTGGGAATTACGCTGGAGGAGGCAAAGCAGATTCTCGCGAAGGCAAGAAAAGAGAAACTTCCGATTGTGGATGATGATTATAATCTGGCCGGTCTGATCACCATTAAAGATATTGAGAAGACGATCAAATATCCGTTATCTGCCAAGGACAGTCAGGGCAGACTGCTGTGCGGCGCGGGCGTGGGCATTACGGCAAACGTGCTGGAGAGAGTCGAGGCGCTTGTGAATGCCAAGGTGGATGTGATCGTTCTGGACAGCGCCCATGGACATTCCGAGAATGTACTGCACTGCCTGCGGATGATCAAGGAGAAATTCCCGGATCTGCAGGTGATTGCCGGCAATGTGGCTACCGGAGAAGGTACCAGAGCACTGATCGAAGCCGGCGCGGATGCGGTAAAGGTCGGTATCGGTCCCGGTTCCATCTGTACCACGCGTGTGGTGGCGGGTATCGGTGTGCCCCAGATCAGCGCGATCATGGATGCTTATTCCGTGGCGAAAGAGTATGGCATTCCGATCATTGCGGACGGCGGCATCAAGTATTCCGGCGATATGACCAAAGCGATCGCGGCGGGCGGTAATGTGTGTATGATGGGCAGCATGTTCGCGGGCTGTGAAGAGAGTCCCGGCACATACGAACTTTATCAGGGAAGAAAATATAAGGTATACCGCGGCATGGGTTCTATTGCGGCTATGGAGAACGGCAGTAAGGACCGCTATTTCCAGTCTGACGCCAAGAAACTGGTGCCGGAAGGCGTAGAAGGACGGGTTGCGTATAAGGGTTCGGTGGAGGACACGGTATTCCAGCTGATGGGCGGTTTAAGATCCGGTATGGGTTACTGCGGTACTTCCACGATCGAGGAGTTGAAGCAGAACGGCAGATTTGTTAAAATCTCCGCGGCATCTCTCAAAGAGAGCCATCCGCACGATATTCATATCACCAAAGAGGCGCCGAATTATTCCGTGGATGAGTAACGAGGCAGCGGGCGGTGGATTACGTATGCTGAGACGACAGAAAGCGCATGCGGTTATCACGGACGGGGAGACAAGGGGAGTTCCAAATGGACGGTTTATATCACACAATCTTAGACCGCAGAGAATTACAGAAAATACAGAACGAATTTTGCGCAGCGACAGGGGTTTATGCATTCTGCGTGGATCGTGACGGCACAGAACTGACAACGGTGTCAGGAAATGAGCAGGACAGAGAGAAACTGACCAGACAGATACCGAAGGACAAACTGCTCTCGCTTTTACACAGGGTATCGGAAAGCAGTCTGGAGGATCAGGCGATTGAGGAGACAGAGAGTGATGCGTTAGTCTATGCGGTTGTGTGTGTGAAGGAAGAGCGGAAGACGGTTCTGGCGTGGTTTGTATACGGCGTTCTGTCTGATGCGCAGTCACCGGAAGGGCGTGCGTTTGCACAGGGATTCGGCTATCAGACGACGGAGCGGCGGTTCAGTCTTGCGCTGGATTTGCTGCGTGAGTTTAGCAGACATATGGTGGGCGATAAGCTGTTGGCGGAAGAGGCGAAGGCGGAGAGCCGGAGGAGCCAGTATTCCAGGCAGGAAATGGAGGATGTGCTCAAACGGACGGCTGCTACGACGCAGATTGTGCAGATGCTGGACAGTGATGCGCCCATCGAAGGAATTATGAACGATATTCTTGCGATTATCGGCGGATTTCTCGGGATAGACAGTGCGTATTTATGTTCTTTGCATGAGGCTGGTGCGGATCGCATGGACGTGATTGCGGAGTGGTGTGCCGAAGGTGTGTTGTCCGGGTTTGATCAGACGAGAAATCAGCCCCGGCCGTCATATTTATATCGGGAGAAACCGCTGGTGCTCTCCGCGGGTGCGGGGACGGAGAATTACGGTGCGGATCTGCGCAAGGCCGGAATCAGTGCATTTGCGGCTATGCCGATTATTTTAAAGGATCGCATCAGCATGTATGCGTGCTTCGAGGTCAGACAGCGTCCGCATAGCTGGAATGTGGAGGAGATCAAGTTCCTGAGCGATTCCGCCAAAGTGCTGCAGAGTATTCTGACCAAGCGGCTGCAGAAGAACTCTCTGGCGGGTTCCTATGCGGCGCTTGAGGAAGTTCTGAATAACGTAGGCAGCTCCATTTATGTCAGGGACCGGGAGAGCGGCAGGATTCTTTTTGTAAACAGAGGGCTCAGGAATCATTTTCAGGAAGAAATAGAGAACAACACGCTGGCCGGGATTTTTGAATCCGGAATACCGCAGGGAAGAGAAGAGGGCAGCGTGGAAGTCTGCATGGAGGAAAAGGGTAACTGGTACGACCTTTTCTATAAAATTATTACATGGGTGGACGGCAGACAGGTACTCATGTGTTCGATCTATGATGTGACCGAGAAGAAAATGTATCAGAGAAAGATTGAGCGGCAGGCGTACACGGATTTCCTGACCGGGCTGTTTAACAGGGCGTGCTGTGAGCGTGATCTGGCAAAATATGTGGATGCGGCGAAGAACATGGACAGGGAAGGCGCCGTGCTGTATCTGGATCTGGATGATTTCAAACATATCAATGACAGTCTGGGACATCAGTATGGTGACGTTTTGCTGAAATCTATTGCGCATGGTATGCGGAATGTCCAGGGGATTCAAAACTCCTGCTACCGCATGGGCGGAGACGAGTTTGTCATTATTGTGCCGCCCGAACAGTATGGTATGCTCGATCAGATCGTGGAGGGTGTCAAAGCGATCTTCGGAAGGCCATGGTTTCTCAAGAATGCCGATTACTATTGCACCATGAGCATGGGAATCGTACATTTTCCCACGGAGGGAGAGGGTGTACAGGAACTGATCCGGAAAGCCGATATTGCCATGTATGAGGCCAAGAGATCCGGGAAGAACCGGGTGGCGGTCTATGATAACACGATTAAGAGTGATTCCGATAAACGTCTGGACATGGAGAAAAACATGCGTGACGCCGCGACCGACGGCTGTAGGGAATTTGAGGTGTACTATCAGCCGATTATTGATATTCAGGAAAATAATATCTGCACGGGAGCGGAAGCATTGATTCGCTGGAACAGTGTGGAGATGGGATTTATGTCACCGGCGGATTTCATACCGCTTGCGGAGTATCTGGGACTGATCAATCCGATCGGCAGTCATGTGCTGGCGGAAGCCTGCCGGGCATGCAGGACCTGGAATGATAACGGACATCCGGGTTATAAAGTCAATGTCAATCTCTCCGTTGTGCAGCTCCTGCAGCCGGATATTGTTAAAACCGTTTCGGATATCGTACATGAGACGGGGATTAATCCGCATAATCTGACGCTGGAGGTGACGGAAGGGCTTGCCATCAACGATCTGGAACGTATGAAGGAGATTCTGGCGCAGATCAAGGAACTGGGCGTACGGATCGCACTGGATGATTTCGGGACGGGTTATTCTTCGCTCAGCCATATCCGGGAACTGCCTTTTGATGTGATCAAGGTGGATCAGAGCTTTGTCAGGGATCTGGCGGAGGATACCTACTCAAAGTCGTTTATTAAGATGGTGTCGGATCTGGCGGATGCCATTGACGTTTCGATCTGTGTGGAGGGCATCGAGACCGAGCAGCAGTATAAAGTACTGGAGGGCATGAAGGTCAGGATGATACAGGGCTATTATTTTGACAAACCGATGCCGCGGGCGGCGTTTGAGGAGAAGTATGTGGACGACGATAAGCGCCTTGCGGATGGCAGCAAAGGTGAAAAGCGCACAGATGAGGCCGAAAGCCGGGCAGGAGAAGCAGACAGGGATATGACTGAAAGACAGAAGGCACAGCGTCATGGAAATGCCACGGGCCATCAGCCGCGTAAAAACGGGAAACGGACAAGAGGTAACCGCAAAAAATAAGAGAAAATCGCATGATAATGCGTAGAAATGAGGAGAGCATGGAAAAGAAATCATTGGCACAGGAGCTTGCAGGAAACGCTTATCCCGGCAGAGGTATCGTGATCGGCAAGTCTCCGGACGGCAAATATGCGGTGACGGCATATTTTATCATGGGCAGAAGCTCCAACAGCAGAAACCGTATTTTTGTGGAGGACGGAGAGGGAATCCGCACGCAGGCGTTTGACCCTTCCAAACTGGAAGATCCCAGCCTGATCATCTATGCACCGGTCAGAGTGCTGGGCAATAAGACGATCGTGACCAACGGCGACCAGACGGATACGATCTATGAACTGATGGATCAGCAGCAGACCTTTGAACAGTCGCTCCGCACCAGAGAATTTGAGCCTGACGGGCCTAACTATACTCCACGCATTTCCGGAATCATGCATCTGGAGAACGGCAGTTACAATTATGCCATGTCTATTCTGAAGAGCAATAACGGAGATCCTTCTTCCTGCAACAGATATACGTTTGCGTATGAGAATCCGGCGGCAGGCGAAGGACATTTTATCCATACTTATATGGGGGACGGGAATCCGCTTCCCAGCTTCGAAGGAGAGCCCACGCTGGTGGGAATCGAGGGGGATATCGATACATTCACGAATATGATCTGGGAGAATCTGAATGAGGAGAATAAGGTGTCGCTTTTCGTGCGCTTTATTGAGATCGGGAGCGGGAAGTATGAGACACGGATCATCAACAAAAATACATGAAGTTGTATTAAGACTGCAAAACACGCAGTCTAAGAACAACGAAATCATGTATGGAAGAATGCAAAATGCGCATTCTTCCCGCAGCATATTAAAAGGAGAGAAAAGTATGAATGAATTGGAATTGAAATATGGCTGTAACCCGAATCAGAAGCCGTCGCGTATTTTTATGGCGGACGGGAGTGAACTGCCGATCAGGGTGCTGAACGGGAAGCCGGGATATATTAATTTTCTGGATGCTTTTAACGGATGGCAGCTGGTAAAGGAATTGAAGAAAGCGACCGGGCTTCCGGCGGCTACGTCTTTTAAGCATGTATCTCCCGCGGGGGCGGCGGTGGGGCTGCCGCTTACGGATGTGGAGAAGAAAATCTACTGGGTGGATGATCTGGATATGGAATTCACACCGCTGGCAAACGCTTATGCGAGAGCGAGAGGTGCAGACAGAATGAGTTCTTTCGGCGATTTCATTTCACTCTCTGATGTCTGTGATGCGGCGACCGCTAAGATCATTAAGAGAGAAGTGTCCGACGGTGTGATCGCGCCGGGGTATGAGCCGGAGGCGCTGGAGATTCTGAAAGCGAAGAAAAAGGGCGGCTATAATGTCATTGAGATCGATGAGAATTATGAGCCGGCAGCGCTTGAGGTAAAGCAGGTATATGGGATCAGCTTTGAACAGGGCAGAAATGAACTTAAGATTGATGAGGCATTTTTTAATAACATTGTGACGGAATCGAAGGATATGCCGGAACAGGCCAGAATCGATCTGGCGATTGCCATGATTACTTTGAAGTATACACAGTCCAATTCCGTATGCTATGTCAAAGGCGGACAGGCAATCGGCATCGGTGCCGGGCAGCAGTCCAGGATCCACTGCACCAGACTGGCAGGCTCCAAGGCGGATAACTGGTTTCTGAGGCAGTCTCCCAAAGTGCTCGGTCTGCAGTTTGTAGACGGTATCGGGCGCGCAGATCGGGACAATTCTATCGATTTATATATCGGGGAAGATTATATGGACGTGCTGGCGGAAGGCGCATGGCAGAAGATCTTTCAGGCGAAACCGGAAGTGTTTACGAGAGAAGAGAAGCGGGCATGGCTGGATCAGATGAGTGATGTTGCGCTGGGTTCCGACGCTTTCTTCCCCTTCGGCGACAATATCGAGCGGGCGCATAAGAGCGGTGTGAAATATGTGGCCCAGCCGGGCGGCTCCGTGCGTGATGACAACGTGATAGAGACCTGTAACAAATATGGAATGACGATGTGCTTTACGGGGATTCGTCTCTTCCATCATTAGAAGGATTTTTGTGACGGCTGCTGCATGGAATGAACGAATGCGGCAGCCTGATTAATTTACGAAACACATCCCATACAAATTGATTTTTCCTTTTGATAGTGTTATTATTTTAACGATGGGATTATCACAGCGAAAATTAGACAAAGGAGTGGAATGGTGAGATGAGTAAGAGTTTTGATGATCTGTTATCTAAAGTATCCGAGTGCAGTATCAAGAAAGTTGCGGTTGCAGTTGCACAGGACAGTGCGGTACTGGAAGCGGTGGTTGCGGCGAAAGAGCGCAACATTGCAGAGGCGATTCTGGTCGGTGATGAGGATAAGATTAAAGAGGTAGCCGCGGCTGACAATGTTGACATCAGCGGTTTTGAGATCATTGACGAGAAGGATGATTACACGGCGGCTCTTAAGGCGGTAGAGCTGGTTCATCAGGGGAAGGCCGACATGTACATGAAGGGTCTGATCGACACGAAGTCTTTCTTAAAGAGTGTGCTGGACAAGGAAGTGGGTCTGAGAACCGGTAAGGCATTATCCCATGTGTGCGTATTTGAGGTGGAGGGAATTGATCATCTTCTGTTCCTGACAGACGTTGCGTTCATGACATATCCTGCATTGGAAGATAAAGTACATATTATTGAGAATACAGTTGATGTCTGCCATGCGTGCGGCATTCCGAATCCGAAGGTGGCGCCTCTTGCGGCAGTAGAAGTTGTTAATCCGAAGATGCCTGTAACCGTAGATGCAGAGGAACTTACGAAAATGTGTGAAGAAGGTAAGATCACAGGCTGTGTTGTAGACGGACCGCTCTCTTTAGACCTCGCGATTGATCCGGAAGCAGCGAAACATAAGGGCGCAGAGGGCAGAAAGATCGTCGGCGATGCCGATGTGCTTCTTTTCCCTGACATTCATGCGGGTAATCTGGTGTACAAGTGTCTGGTACATACGGCTAAGGTTAAGAACGGTAATATCCTGACCGGCACGAAGGCTCCAGTCATTTTGACATCCCGTTCCGATGATTTTGAAACGAAGGTAAATTCTCTGGCGCTTGGTGCGGTTATGGCAGGTGCAATGGCTAAGATGAATTAGGAGGTAAGTGATATGGCAGTCAAAAGTTTAATTATTAATCCGGGTTCTACATCCACGAAAATCGGTGTATTTGAGGATGAAACTCTACTCTTTGAGGAGACTTTAAGACATTCTACGGAGGAGATTGCACAGTATGCGACCATCGTAGACCAGAAAGACCTCCGCAAGAACATTATTATCAGTCTTTTAAAGGAAAAAGATTTTGATATCAATTCCCTGAACATGGTTGTGGGACGCGGCGGTATGCTCAAACCCATTCCGGGTGGGACATATGCGGTCAGCGATGATCTGCTGGAGGACCTGAAAATAGGAAAGCAGGGACAGCATGCCTCTAATCTGGGCGGCATTCTGGCAAGAGAAATCGGTGATTCCATCGGCGTGCCTTCCTATATTGTAGACCCTGTCGTAGTGGACGAGTTGGAGCCGATTTCACGCTATTCAGGCGTGCCGGAACTTCCGAGAACGAGCGTGTTCCATGCGCTGAACCAGAAAGCGGTAGCGAAGCGCTATGCGAAAGAACAGGGTAAAGACTACACTTCCCTGAATTTAGTTGTAGTGCATATGGGAGGCGGCGTATCCGTAGGCGCTCACAAGGCAGGCAAGGTCATTGATGTATTTAATGCATTAGACGGCGACGGCGCTTTTTCTCCTGAGAGAGCAGGCGCTGTTCCCAGCGGTGCGCTGATTAAGATGTGCTTCTCCGGACAGTACAGTGAGAAGGAAGTATACAAGAAGATTGTGGGCGGCGGCGGTTTCAACGCATACTGCGGCACCAACGATATGCGTGATGTCGATAAGATGGTGGACGACGGCGATGCCAAGGCTAAAGAAATCCGTGATGCGTTTATCAGACAGGTGTCCAAAGATATCGGTTCCATGGCATGTGTGCTGGAAGGCAAGGTTGACCAGATCGTGGTGACCGGCGGGATCGCGTACGATAAAGCCGTAGTGGAAGGTCTTAAGGCGCAGGCGGGCTGGATCGCACCCATGACGGTATATCCGGGTGAGGATGAGCTGCTGGCGCTTGTGCAGGGCGGACTGCGTGTGCTGAACGGCGAAGAGAAGGCTATGGTGTATTAGCATGAGGAAGAACTTTCAATAAATAAGAATGTCCGGCAGAGAGAACGTGCTCTGCCGGATATTTTGTTATCTGCTTCTTTAGCAGCCGAAGGTACCTTCTCAATGGCGGGCAGGATTATGCGGCGGCAGAGACTCTTTATCGTATGAATGCGAATGAGCAGATCCGGGAAAACAGAGGTGATAACCTGTCTCTGCCGGGAAGGCTGACTTTAACAGTTGAATTTACCTTGTAAATCTGGTAGAATATACGTTGGTGTTTTGTAGCCGCATAACAAAAGCATTTGCGGATATTTCTAATATGATGGATCCGGCGGTTATAACAACAAACATCGATACAAAGTGAAACAGCTTTACAGATCATGGAAAGTGAAAGTAGGCAAGTTGCGTATTTGATACGGCATGTATTTGATACACGGAAGCGAGGCAGTTATATGGGTGTAGTACAGAAAATATTTGGCACACACAGTGAAAGAGAAATTAAACGGATCGAAGGTCTGGTCAATAAGATCGAATCCCTTCGTTCGGCTATGATGGATCTGACAGATGATCAGCTGCGTGACAAGACAAAAGAATATAAGAAAAGACTGACAGAAGGGGAGACTTTGGATGACTTACTGCCGGAAGCATATGCTACGGTACGTGAGGCGGCGAGAAGGATTCTCAATACAGAACATTACAGAGTACAGCTGATCGGCGGCATTATTCTGCATCAGGGGCGGATTGCCGAGATGCGTACCGGTGAAGGTAAGACACAGACCTGTCTGCTTCCGGCTTATCTGAATGCACTGGAAGGGAAAGGCGTGCATGTAGTTACGGTCAATGATTATCTGGCGAAGCGTGATGCGGAGTGGATGGGACAGGTACACGAATTTCTGGGATTAAAAGTCGGAGTCGTACTCAATGACATGAAATCCGAGGAGCGCAGAGAGGCATATAACTGCGATATCACGTACGTGACCAACAATGAACTGGGATTTGATTATCTGCGTGATAACATGGTTATTTATAAAGAACAGCTTGTGTTGAGAGACTTGCACTATGCTATTATCGATGAGGTGGATTCGGTGCTGATCGATGAGGCGCGTACGCCGCTTATCATTTCCGGGCAGAGCGGCAAGTCTACGAAACTGTATGAGGCATGTGATATTCTGGCCAGACAGCTTACCCGCGGCGAAGATATGGAAGAACTCTCCAAGATGGATGCCATCATGGGCGTGGAACGAGAAGAGACGGGAGACTTTATCGTCAATGAGAAGGATAAAGTTGTGAATCTGACGGCACAGGGTGTGGCAAAAGTGGAGCGTTTCTTCCAGATCGAGAATCTGGCTGATCCGGAGAATCTGGAGATCCAGCACAATATTATTCTTGCGCTCAGAGCACACAACCTGATGTTCCGTGACCAGGATTACGTGGTGAAGGACGATCAGGTATTGATTGTCGATGAATTTACCGGACGTATTATGCCGGGACGCCGTTATTCGGACGGTCTGCATCAGGCGATCGAGGCGAAGGAACATGTGAAGGTAAAGCGTGAGAGCAAGACGCTGGCGACCATCACCTTCCAGAATTTCTTTAATAAATTTGAAAAAAAAGCCGGTATGACAGGTACGGCGCTCACCGAAGAAAAAGAGTTTCGCGATATTTACGGTATGGATGTCGTGGAGATTCCTACAAACAAACCGATTGCCCGTTTGGATCATCAGGACAGCGTCTATAAGACGAGAAGGGAGAAGCTGGGTGCCATTGTGGAAGCAGTGAAGGAGGCGCATGCGAAGGGACAGCCGATTCTGGTGGGTACCATCAATATTGACGCTTCCGAGGAGTTAAGTGCGCTTCTTAAGAAAAACGGTATTGAACACAAGGTATTGAACGCGAAATTCCATGAGATGGAAGCGGAGATCGTAGCGGATGCCGGTATACATGGAGCGGTAACCATCGCTACCAACATGGCGGGTCGTGGTACGGACATTAAGCTGGACGAAGAGGCGAGAGCGGCCGGAGGACTGATGATTATCGGTACAGAGCGGCATGAGTCCAGACGTATTGACAACCAGCTGCGCGGACGAAGCGGACGTCAGGGCGATCCGGGCGAATCCAGATTCTATATTTCGCTGGAAGACGATCTTATGAGGCTCTTCGGTTCTGACAGAATGATTACAATGTTTAATGCGCTCGGTATTCCGGACGGGCAGGAGATTGAGCATAAGGCATTGACAAAAGCGATTGAGTCGGCACAGAAGAAGATTGAGAATAACAACTTTGGTATCAGAAAGAGTCTGCTTGAGTATGATCAGGTCATGAATGAACAGAGAGAGATCATATACGAGGAGAGAAGACGCGTCTTAAACGGTGAGAGTATGCGTGATGCCATCTACAAGATGATTACGGATATTACGGAAGACTGCGTGGATATCTGCATCGGTGATGATACGGATTTTGACGAGTGGGATTTCAATGAGTTAAATACGCTGCTTCTGCCGACGGTTCCGGTTAAGCCGCTTCACGCGAACCGCGTGCTGAAACCGAAGAAAAACAGTCTGAAGCAGCAGCTGAAAGAGGAAGCCGTCAAGCTGTATGAGAGCAAAGAGGCAGAGTTTCCCGAACCGGAGGCAATCCGTGAAATTGAGCGCGTGATTCTGCTCAAGGTGATCGACAGAAAGTGGATGGATCATATAGACGATATGGAACAGCTCCGTCAGGGCGCAGGCTTACAGGCGTACGGACAGAAGGACCCGCTTGTGGAATATAAGCTGAACGGCTATGAGATGTTCGATGAAATGACGCAGAATATCAAAGAGGAAACCGTTCGTCTGCTCTTTAACGTTCGCATCGAGCAGAAGGTGGAGCGGGAGCAGGTCGCGAAGGTGACGGGAACCAATAAGGACGATACGCTGCAGAAAGGTCCCGTGAAGCGTATGGAGGCCAAGGTATATCCGAATGATCCCTGTCCCTGTGGTTCCGGCAAGAAGTACAAGCAGTGCTGTGGTAGAAAATAACAAAACATGAAGTTATACTGAGACTGCAAAAAACGCAGTCTAGGTATAACTAAATCATGTTTGAGAGAATGCGAAAAGCATGCATTCTCTGAATACAATCAAATTACATGAAAAGGTGGTGACGTTAAGTGGTAGAACTGGATAACATGAAATCCGAACTCTTGAGTTACGAAAGTCCCTTAGCGGAAGTGAGGGATTCACTTTGACTTAGAAAACAAGTCAAAGCGGATTGAAGAATTAGAGATGGAAATGCAGGCGCCGGACTTCTGGAACGATCCGGAGAAATCCAATCAGAAGATGCGGGAGTCCAAGGGCCTGAAAGATATCGTGGATACGATGAACGCGCTCAGTGGTCAGTATGACGATATTCTGATGCTGATCGAGATGGGATACGAGGATAATGATCCCGCGGTCATACCGGATATTGAGGAGGAACTTAAGGAATTTAAAGAAACCTTTGAGAATATTCGTATCAGCACGCTGCTTTCCGGCGAGTATGACCGGAATAACGCAATTCTGAAGCTGAATGCGGGAGCGGGCGGCACGGAAAGCTGTGACTGGTGCAGTATGCTCTACCGTATGTATACGAGATGGGCGGAGCGCAAAGGATATGCTCTTGAGGTGCTGGATTATCTGGATGGTGACGAGGCCGGTATTAAATCGGTCACATTCCAGATCAATGGTGAAAATGCCTACGGTTATCTGAAATCGGAGAAGGGTGTTCACAGACTGGTGCGCATCTCGCCCTTCAACGCGCAGGGTAAGAGACAGACATCCTTTGTGTCGCTGGACGTTATGCCGGATATTGAGGAAGACGTGGACGTGGAGATCAAGGATGAGGATATCCGGATTGATACCTACAGGAGCAGCGGTGCCGGAGGTCAGCATATTAACAAGACATCTTCGGCGATCAGAATCACGCATTTTCCTACGGGAATCGTGGTGACCTGTCAGAATGAGCGTTCGCAGTTCCAGAATAAAGATAAGGCGATGCAGATGCTGAAGGCAAAGCTTTATATGCTCAGGCAGGAGGAAAACGCGGAGAAGCTGTCCGACATACGCGGAGACGTGAAAGAGATCGGATGGGGCAATCAGATCCGCTCTTATGTTTTGCAGCCCTACACCATGGTGAAGGATCACAGGACGGAAGAGGAATCGGGCAATGTGAATGCAGTGCTTGACGGCGGGATCGATCCTTTTATTAATGCATATCTGCGGTGGATCAACGCAGTGTAGCAGGCAGTGATATACGCAAAAGTGTAAACGACAGGGAAACGGCTATCGCTTTTCTCTGACAAGATCCAGATAAAACTCTGCCAGTGTCGCATTCATGTAGGGAAGCACCCACAGCATGGCAATGCCGCAGGAGAGAATGCACGGAATCAGATAGGGCAGGAAACTGATATAGATGTACAACAGCTTCAGCCGGTGTCCTGCCATCAGCCGCCGGCTTGCAGCGAGCAGCTCCCGCGGCGTATACTGCGGGAAATCATGCAACAGGAAAAATGCCTGTCCGTAGAACAGATTGATGATGAGCGGAGTCACAAGAGCGAGCAGTGCAGCTGCGATATAGAGCAGCAGTTCCTGTGTCCCGGGCGGGTTGGGCAGCCGCGAAGCTGTGATGAATCTTGGAAGATCGAAAATGTATGTGAACAGGGCGATCCATGCCTGCACAAGGAGCGCTCTGTCCGGATAAAATCGAAAACCGTAGAAAGCATCGCTTACGGTCACATGCTGGCCGCAGGCGATTTTTAAGTAAAAATATGCGTTGCCGGAAGAAAATACTCCGGTCAAAACGGAGAGTGCGAAAGAGACTGCAATGTAAATGCATAATCCGGCAATCGTGGTGGTATCCTCCACAAAGGTCAATGCGGCAAGCGAGAAAAACATGGTGCTGACCGTTACGAGCAGCCATGCGCCGATAGCAGTTCCGTAGTGCCCGAACATATGCTCTTTTGCGGAAGCCTTCAGCTCCGCGGAAGATCGAAAAGAATTCATTTCAAAGACTCCAATCTGTATGTGCCGCTATCAGAACGCGGCATCTAAATTCATGCCTCTGTATTTGCCGGCGGCATCGGAAGATTTCATTTCCTTCTGGTAAGGATTATCCTCGTTATAATATTTGATCTGTGTTTTGGTAGTGCCTCCGGATACATAGGTGCGCCCGCATTCCGGACAGACGGAAGTGCGCAGTGATACATTACAGGATACGACTTTCCCATTATCCTCAGAAGCTTTTTTGTAGGCATTATTCACATGCTCCTGTTCGTGGCTGCGCACACGGGAAGCGGCGGCGGAAGGATCGATATGGGAGGGCGCCTTAAAGGAAACATCTTCATCGGAACCGTCCTGATATTTGCGCTCGCTGCAGGTTTTGCACTCTGCAGGCGAAGATTCCTTGCCGGCCTGTTTCTCGGTGGACTCACCGGGATTGCGAACGATCATGCGTCCGCCTGTGGAACCGGCATCTGTCCCCGTACTGACAGCGGCTTCATAAGCGGGAGATTCTGCACCTGTGCCCGCATTCGTATAGGAAACAGGATTACCGTAAGTGTTCTGGATTCCATTGATCATATTGCACCATCCTCTCATTATTATACAGAAATTTACCGATAAAAGCTTTGGGGATAAGGTATTTCCTCCCCGTTTAAAATTGCGTTGATGATTTCTTCATAAGTCATGCCGTACTGCTCTTTAATCAGTTCGTTTGCCTTCTCTAAGATCTGCGGGTCTGTTCTGACTGCATGGTAAGTTGAGCCGATGAGAAGACAGTTAAACATGATGCCCGCCGCCGCGCAGATCATGCCGATTCTGGCTTTGGTGGAAGCATGTGCGGCGCTTCCTCTGGATAACAGCGCCAGTACAACGCCGATGCTGCCGAGGATAAAGGTCGGGTAAAGTGTAAATGTTGCGCACATAACGATGGCAAGAATGCCTAAAACCATTGCCGCGGTTGCCAGAGTATCTCCGTTCGGTCTTGATGGCGGCGGGCAGGGTCTGTTTGTATAGGGATTGTATGGTTGTGATTCCATGAGATCTCCTTTGGGTGTGGCAGTTTTGCCATATTTCGCAGCAGTGTGCTTATTGCTTTATGGACAGTATAGCATAGGGGTGGGGAAAAAACCAGCGGCAGAATGCCCGCAGACGAGCTTTGTCCGGTTTTTTACTTAGAAGTTACGTTGTAACAATATTGACCAAATTATGGATTATGTGTAATATAGAAGCAGGAATAAACGGGTTATGCGTGGCTTTGACAGTAAATAATTGCAGTTTGGAAGATAAGAATGCGATTCGGCATGAACGATAGTATAAACGGGCGTGAGAATGATCGGGGGATGAGGCTATGAGGAGAAGATGGAAAAGTATTACGGCGCTGTGTCTGTCGGCAATGATCGGATGTGTTCTGCCTGCCGGTACGATGATGGCAGCGGAAGAGCCGGAAGCAGCAGAGCAGCTACAGGAGAGTGAGACTTCTGAACCGGTGGAGGAAGTGCTGCAGGATGTGGAAGCGGGTGAGCCGGCGGAGGAAACAGATCAGGAAGCGGAGACAGGAGAACCGGCGGAAGAAACGGATCAAGAACCGGAATCGGAAGACCCGACGGAAGAAACAGATCAGGAAGCGGAGACAGGAGAACCGGCGGAAGAAACAGACCAGGAAGCGGAGGCAGGCGACCCGGCGGAGGAAACAGATCAGGAAGCGGAGACAGGAGAACCGGCGGAAGAAACAGACCAGGAGCCGGAACCGGAAGAACAGCAGGAAACGGATAGTGCTGATGCGGCAGCAGAATTGATTGAAATCATTCCGCAGACAGTGGAAACAACCGCGCAGACGGACGTGCAGGAGAGGTCCGGGGAAACAGAGCCGGTGATCGTGATCCGGCTGCAGGGAACAGACCGGGCACAGGCGCTTGGCGGCAAGATTACATATAGCACTTATATCCGCAATCATGATCAGCGGTTCAATATTTCAGTGGAGCAGGGCAGTGTTACTGCGCTTTATTATTATCTGGACACGGCGGCAGATGATTCTGACGAGAGTAAGAGCGAGGAGCAGCTGGCGGCTTTGTGGCAGCTGGTAGAGCAGGGAAACTGGCAGGAGATCATTCTCGGGCAGGACGGCAGATATGTGCTGTATGTCAAAGCGGAAGCGGCGGACGGGCAGTCGGTCTGTGCCAGAACAGATGGGGTTGTGATCGATGCGACAGCGCCGGTCATTACAGGTATTGATGACGGCGGTACATATCCGGTCGGCACGAGCTTCGGGGTAACGGATGATAATCTGGACAGCGTTTTGATAAATGAACAGCCGGCAGTTCCTTCTTCGACAGACGGAATGTATCAGGTTGCAACAGGCGCTAATTCGACTTCCTGTGTGATCAGGGCAAAAGATAAAGCGGGAAACGAAACGGTTTGCAGTATCACGGTGGAAGGCGAAGAACCGGACATACGCTATATATGGGTGAGCGGGTCTTATGCGTTAAAAGCAGGCAGAGACTATCACTTAGGCGGCGGCAGCTGGACGCTGGATGGTGACAGTACGGTCTACTGCGGCGGCAGTACGTTTTATGTGAAAGAGGACGGCAGCTATCAGTTTCAGAAGCTTAAATAGTGTATACGGTAATATGTGAACTGCCGTATAGGCTTTTGTGCGTGTGGAATGTAACAGGAAAAGGGGTGTGGATACTCTATGCAGAAGCAGATGTCATCTAAGAAGATCGTAATGGCCGCATGTGCGGCGGCAGTCGTGGTCGTTGTGGCGGCGGTGATCATTCTATTAAACAGGAAAGAAGAGGCTTTCCGGTCCATCATGGTCTATGAACTGGAGGGAAGCGCCGTGATCGAGCGGGCGGATATCGGTACCGTCGATGCGGTGGAGAATTTATATCTGGAATCAGGCGATCGTGTGTGTGTGCAGCAGGACAGTACGATGCGCATGAAACTGGACGATGATAAGTACATAACGGCGGAAGCCGATACGATTTTTACGCTGGAAGCGGAAGGGGACGGTCAGGATTCCAGAACGAGAATCCGCCTGGAGCAGGGAGCGGTTACCAATGAGATACAGAAACCTCTGAGCGGTGAATCGGTGTATGAGACATCTACGCCGAACTCTGTCATGGCGGTCAGAGGCACGGTATACCGGGCAGAACTTGCTGACGACGGTGCGGGCGGACAGGATGTGAGACTGTGCTGCTTTGACGGGACGGTGGCGACGAAGCCGGTTCTTCCCGACGGGACATTTGGCGAGGAGGTTCTGGTGCATGCCGGCAGTGAACTGACGATATACAGTGACGGAACGGTGGACGGTCCGACAGACATTGATTATACAAGTCTGCCGGAGCAGGCATGGCAGATTCTGGAGGATATGCTGGAAAACGGGGCAGACATTACGGGTATCACACAGGAAGCGCTTGCGCAGATCAGACAGGAAGCTGAACAGGCAGATCCGTTGTATGATGAAGCGGCAGGTGATGCGCAGACACCTGCAGAGACAGAAGAACAGAATGTACAGGATCAGGATACAGAGGAGCAGGATGTGCGGGAACCGCAGGAAGAAGTGACGGAGCCGAAAGACAGTACGGCAGATTCTGCACGGAAACCGGCAAAACCGCAGACACAGCAGAATGAAGGGCAGAGTGATAAGAAACCGGGAGCCGAAGCAGCGCTGGAGCCGTCGAAACCGAAGGATACTCCGCCTGCACAGGGCGGCACACCAGATCCTTCCGACAGCGGAAGCTCTGGCGGCGGCAGCGGTCAGCAGCCGGACGACGGTAATTCCGGTGGTGACGACGGTGAGAAACCGGATGATAACCGGGGCGATACACCTCCGAAACCACCGAAGCCTCCGAAACCGCCGAAACCGCCGAAGCCGGAGGAAGAAGTGAATTATACGGTCACTTATCAGTATCAGGGAACCGTATTCGCTACCCAGAAAGTAAAGAGCGGTGATAAGACTACGGCGCCTGTGCTTGCTCCGGCAGCAGAAGGTGCATGGGACTTCGATTTCAATACAAAGATCAAGGCGGATACAACGATCGAGTGGAAATCCGGGAATTGATCGAAGAAGGTTAAGGTATGAAATATCAAAACGGAATGAAAGCGGCGGCGGTTACAGCCGCCGTTATTCTGGCATCTTACCTGTTTCTGTATTTCGGTGCGGCCGGCATGATCGACCAGGGCATATCCGACAGGCTGAATCAGCGGGAGAGTGTCACTAATAAGAAAATCTATATCATAGGGATCGATGATAAGACGTTAGAACAGTACGGCCCCGTCAACACATGGAGCCGTGAGATTCCGGCGAAACTGGTATCGACCCTGAACCATGCACAAGGCGGCGGGCCGGCTGTGATCGGGTTCGATGTGATCTACAGTGAACAGGCGGATGAGCAGGCAGATGATTACTTTGCCGAAGTCTGCGGGGAATCCGGGAACGTGGTTGCTGCCATGAGCTTTTCTTTCAAGGAACAGCCGGAACGGGACGAGGACGGCAGGATCGTCTATAACCCGTATTACGTGGATCATGTGATAGAGCCTTATGACAGCCTGCGGAATCAGGTTATGTGCGGTTTTGCCAATACTTTCGTGGACGGCGACGGCTATGTGCGTCAGGCCATGGCTTATCTGGACTATGAGGGGGAGAGGGTGTACAGTCTTTCCTCATGCATTTATGCCGCTTATCAGCAAAGCCGGGGAGAGGAAGCGGTCCTTCCTGACACTTACGGGAGAAATAACCGGTTCTATTTCTCATATTCCGGCAAGGCGGGCGGTTACAGCGTGGTGTCCATGGCGGATGTGCTGGATGGAACGGTGGATGCCGCCATCTTTCGAGATGCGGTGGTGCTGGTGGGCGCATATGCTGTCGGGATGCAGGATTCTTATATGCCGGCGATTGCCCATAACAGCCAGATGTATGGGGTGGAGATTCATGCGAATATCATTGAGGCGCTGTTAGAAGGGCGGACACAGCTTCCGGCCGCAGCCTGGGTCTATGCGGCAGCAGGAGCGCTTCTGTGCGCGTTGTTCTACGGCTGTACGCGTAAGCTGAGACTTCTGTACTCTACGGTGCTGCTGGGTGTGTTGACGGCGCTTGATCTGTTTGTGGCAAGAAGTATATACCTGCACGGGCGGATCGTGCCTGCGGTATTGATACCGATCTGTCTGCTTATGATCTATCTGCTGCAGGTGATCAGAGGATATGTAACGGAGATTCTGCGCAGGCGGCGTGTTCTCAATGTGTTTAAGCAGTATGTAGCGCCCCAGATCGTGGATAAGATCAGCAAGGATAAGGACTTTGAACTTGTGCTGGGCGGTGAGAACCGGCATGTGGCGGTTCTGTTCGTAGATATTCGCGGGTTTACAACGATGTCAGAAAGTCTGCAGCCCGAAGAGGTCGTGGAGATTCTGAATGAATACTTAAGCCTTACGACGCGTGCGATTTTTGAACATGGCGGTACGCTGGATAAATTTGTGGGTGATGCCACAATGGCAGTATTTAATGCGCCTTTTGACCTGGATGACTATATCTTCCGGGCGGTCTGCACAGCGTGGGATATGCAGGCGGGTGCGGCTGCGATTGCCGAGAAATTCAGCAGGCGGTATGGCAAGAGCGTATCTTTCGGGATCGGGGTCAACTGCGGTAATGCCGTAGTAGGCAATATCGGCTGTGATTTCCGGATGGATTATACGGCGATCGGCGATACGGTCAATACTGCCGCCAGATTGGAGAGCAGTGCGAAACCGGGGCAGATCCTGATCAGCAGCGACGTGTATGAGGCGGTGAAGGACCGGGTGGAGGCGGCGCCGATCGGAGAGATTGCACTGAAAGGCAAGAGTAAAGGCGTATTTGTATATCAGATAAACGGGCTGAAGGTGTAAGGGACTGCACAGGACGGGAAATCAGAGACCGACACTGTTTTGCAGATAAATGCAGAGAGGATAAGCGTGGAATGAGTAAACTTTACCTGGTTCCGGACAGGAAGGATATGGAACGGATGTGCAGGCTGGCGGAGGCTTATGACTGCGCGTTTGAATATAATGATTTCTATATGCCGGAGGTCATGGACGATACCGGCAGGCAGGAGCAGATTGCAGTAGCCTACGGGAAGTATCGGAACAGCTTTGCGCAGGATACGATGCATGGGGCGTTTCTGGATGTGACGATACACAGCAGTGATCCGCTGATCCGGGATGCTTCCATGCTGCGGGTACGGCAGACGATGGATATCGCGCGGCGTATGGGATTGAAGGGCATTGTGTTTCATACGGGACGGCTGGCGGGATTTCGCACGGCAGGTTATCTGGCGGACTGGAGGAAAAGGAACGCGGAGTTTTTTACACAGATCGCCATGGAATATCCGGAGCAGCAGATCTATATGGAGAATATGTTTGATGAGGCGCCGGATGTTCTTGCCGGGCTGGCGGAACAGATGCGCGGTGTAAAGAACTTTGGTGTCTGTCTGGATTATGCGCATGCGATGCTGACGGGATGTTCGGGGCAGGAATGGATCGGTGCGCTGGCGCCTTACATCCGGCATATACACATCAATGATAATGATCTGGTCAATGACCTGCATCTGCCGGTAGGCGGCGGACGTGTGGACTTTCAGGAATTTGACCGCCTGATCGGACAGTACCAGATAGAGGCTTCGGTACTGGTGGAAGTGAAGGGGTATGAGGCACAGCAAAGATCACTGGAATATATGAAACAACACGGGATCTACCCGATGAATGCAAAGGAGAATGACAGTGCACTTACAAAGTGAAGATTTTGAGAAGATTATTAATATCGGAATCAGCCTTTCCACGGAAAAAGACAGGAACCGGCTGCTTATGGCGATTCTGGATAACGGTATGGAAATCACAAACTGTGATGCCAGCACGCTGTACCTGTATGAAGATGACAAGCTGGTCTTTAAATTTATGAAGACGCTTTCCAAAGGGATCGACAGGGGGAGGGAAGAACCTATTGACGATCTTCCGCCGGTGCCGATGAAGGAGGAAAATGTGTGTTCCTACGCGGCAATTCACAGGGAAGTGGTGAATATTCCGGATGTCTATGCGAGCAGCAGGTTTGATTTCTCCGGGCCGAGGCAGTATGACAGCCTGACCGGATACCGGACGAAGTCGCAGCTTGTAGTGCCTTTGGAAAATAATGAGAATGAACTGATCGGTGTACTGCAGTTGATTAATGCTGCGGACGAGGCGGGGAACGTGATTGCTTTTGACGAGCAGTATGAGCTAATCATCAGATCGCTGGGTGCTATGGCGGCAATTGAACTTACTAATCTGTCTTATGTGGATGCGCTGAAAACGCAGATTTATTCTTTTGTGGAAGCGCTGACCACGGCACTGGAGGAGCGGACGCCGTACAATGCGCTGCATACGAGGAACGTGGAGCGGTATGCCAGCCTGCTTGCCGACTACATTAACGAATTACACCGACAGGGAAAGTGTGAGGAGCATTTTGAATCCGCACGCAAAGAGCAGTTGATGCTGGCGGCGCTGATTCATGATATCGGTAAAATGGTTATCCCGCTTAATATCATGAATAAGGCTACCAGGCTGGATCAGGAGATCAGCAGAGTAGACGACCGGTTTAAACTGCTGCATGCGCTTTATGAAGTTGATCTGTTACGCGGCAGGATCACCCAGGAGGAATATGAACACAAGAGCGCACAACTGCGGGAGGAATTAGCGTTTATTCATGAGATTGATACCGCCGGCTATGTGGACGACGCGGCTTATGCACATATTCAGGAGCTTGCCGCAAAGCAGCATGTAAGCGCGGACGGAACGATTGTGCCGTACCTGACCGGACGGGAGGTCTCCTGCCTGGGTATTCGAAGCGGGACACTGACGCTGGAGGAGCGCAAGGAGATGGAAAACCATGTGGTCATGACGTCCAAAATACTGGACAAGGTTAAGTTCTACAAAGGATTTTCCATGGTGCCGAAGTGGGTCGGCGCACATCATGAATATCTGGATGGAAGCGGTTATCCGAATCATCTCGCAGGAGAAGAGCTTGACTTCGAAACGCGGCTTTTGACGGTGGTAGATATTTATGATGCGCTTGCAGCCACGGACCGGCCTTATAAGAAGCCGATCCCGAGAGACAAGGCGATCGAGATCTTAAAGGGCATGGCAGAGAAGGGCAAAGTGGATCTGCGCCTGGTAGAGTGGCTGAATGAGGCACTTGTGATAGAGGAAGAGATTCACTAAGGGATGTGAGCCGCAACAGGAATACCGGGGCGAAAGGGAGTTCTCAGGCGGTCAGAAATCCTTGAAAAAGGGCGAATCATTGTAAATATATAACTAAAACGGAGGAAAACATGGACATTATAGCGAAGCTGAAAGAAGAGTTGAATGTGGAAAAATGGCAGGTGGAGGCTGCCGTGAAACTGATAGATGAGGGAAACACGATCCCTTTTATCTCCAGATACAGAAAGGAAGCTACCGGTTCCTTAAACGATGAAGTACTCAGAAATCTGGACGAACGCCTGACTTATCTGCGCAATCTGGAAGAAAAGAAAGAACAGGTATTAAAGAGCATCGAGGAGCAGGGGAAGCTGACAGACGAGCTGCGTGAACGTATCGTCGCGGCGGAGACGATGGTGGTGGTAGAGGATCTGTACCGTCCTTACCGTCCGAAGCGGAAGACCAGAGCGAGCGTGGCAAAGGAGAAGGGATTAGACGGTCTGGCACAGTTTATACTGGCACAGGAGACGACGGAACCGATCGAGGCAGAAGCGCAGAAGTATGTCCATGAGGATGAAGAAGACGGGGCAAAATCCGTGAAGACGGCAGCGGAGGCGATTCAGGGCGCGAAGGATATCATCGCCGAGATGATTTCCGACGAGGCAGATTATCGGATCTACATCCGTAACATTACCACGGAGGAGGGTAAATTGACCAGTACGGCAAAGGACGAGAAGGCAGAGAGCGTCTACGAGATGTATTACGAGTATGAGGAGCCTGTTAAAAAGGTTGCCGGACACAGGACACTGGCTTTGAACCGGGGTGAGAACGAGAAGTTCCTTGTGGTCAAAGTGGAAGCGCCGGTGGAGCGTATCCTGCAGTATCTGCGCACGAAGACGATCATAAATGACAATCCTGTCACATCTCCGATTCTGGAGGAAGTGATCGCTGACAGTTATGACAGGCTGATTGCACCCGCCATCGAGAGAGAGATTCGTAATGACCTGACGGAAAAGGCGGAAGACGGCGCGATCTCCGTATTTGGCAAGAACTTGGAGCAGCTCCTCTTACAGCCGCCCATCGCGGGTAAGGTGGTACTGGGCTGGGACCCTGCGTTTCGTACCGGCTGTAAGCTGGCGGTGGTGGACGAGACAGGTAAGGTGTTAGACACCAAGGTAATCTATCCGACCGCACCGCAGAATAAAGTGGCGGAAGCCAAAGCGGAACTGAAGAGACTGATTAAAAAATATAATGTATCCCTGATCTCTGTGGGCAACGGAACCGCATCCCGTGAGTCCGAGCAGGTGATTGTGGAACTGCTGAAGGAGCTGGATACGCCCGTGCAGTATGTCATCGTCAATGAGGCGGGCGCTTCGGTGTATTCCGCCAGCAAACTGGCTACGGAGGAGTTCCCGAATTTTGATGTGGGACAAAGAAGCGCGGCGTCTATTGCCAGAAGACTGCAGGACCCTCTGGCGGAGCTGGTGAAGATCGATCCGAAATCTATCGGTGTGGGACAGTACCAGCATGATATGAATCAGAAGAAACTGAGCGAAGCCCTGGGCGGCGTTGTGGAAGACAGTGTGAATAAGGTGGGCGTGGACTTGAACACCGCCTCCGCCTCCCTCTTAGAGTATGTCTCTGGCGTGACCAAGGTGATCGCCAGGAATATTGTAGAATATCGTGAGACGAACGGCAGGTTTTCCAACAGGGCACAGCTCCTTAAGGTGGCGAAGCTGGGACCGAAAGCTTATGAGCAGTGCGCCGGTTTCATGCGCATTACGGACGGTGACAATCCCCTGGACGCGACAAGCGTACATCCCGAATCTTATGAGGCGGCGATGAAACTGCTGGATAAGATGGGACTGACCATGGAAGATGTGAAGGAGGCCCAGAAGAAAGCCGCCGCACAAAAAGCAGCAGGTAAGAAGGCGGCTCCTGCCAAAGAGAAGAAAAAACCACAGCAGAAGATCGTGATCCACAATACCAACACGGCTATGGGTAAGGCACTGGCGGCAGCGATGGGCGGTATGGTGCTTGACAATAATAGTGACACCAATGTCAATTCCGGAAAGGGAGCAGGAAAAGAAGGCGGCAGCGGGGATAAGACCGACATTACTGTCAGCAGCCTGGAAAAGAAAATCAAGGATAAGAAAAAACTGGCGGAGGAACTGGGGATCGGTGAGATCACGCTGACAGATATCCTGAAAGAACTGGAGAAGCCGGCCAGAGATCCCCGTGACGATATGCCGGCGCCGATTCTTCGAAGCGACGTGCTGGATATGAAAGACTTAAAACCGGGCATGATTCTTAAGGGAACCGTGCGAAATGTCATTGATTTCGGCGTGTTCGTGGATATCGGCGTGCATCAGGACGGCCTGGTGCATATCTCGCAGATCACGAACAGGTTTATCAAACACCCGCTCGAGGCGGTCAGCGTGGGCGACGTGGTGGATGTGCAGGTACTGACCGTAGATGTGGCGAAGAAGCGGATCGGGTTGACGATGAAGATTAAACAGAACGCGTGAGCGGAGGTTGTTCATGGCTACAATAAAGCAAATTGCAGAAATCGTGGGGGTATCCAGCGCCGCTGTGTCGAGAGTGCTCAATTATGATGAGGGCATTTCGGTCAGCCCGGAGACGCGGGCGGCGATCTTTGCTGCCGCGGAGCAGGTCGGTTATAAGAAGCGTGTTATCTACCCGAAGATCGATCATGTCGCGCTTCTGTACTTTACGGAAGAAGAAGATGAACTGGAGGATGTTTTCTATCAGAGTATCAGAGACGAGCTTTCTGATCAGGCGGAGAAAATGAATATTCAACTCAGTGTATATACCAGGCAGAACGGTATGGAGACCATTCCGAAGGACCTGAATGCATTTGTGGCGATCGGCTGGCTGGACAGACAGGAGATCAATCGTTTGTATCAGATCTGCAGGCGCGGCGTTTTCATCGGGACGTCGCCGGACGAGAAACTGTTTGATGCTGTCAGACCCAATATGGATTCTTTCGTGACGCAGATCGTTGATTATTTTGCCATGAAGGGTCATAAAGCCATCGGTTTTATCGGGGGACCGGACAGGAATATCGACACGAGAGAGAAGTCCATGGATATCCGGGAATGGTCTTTTAGACAGAGCGCGCAGTATTATAAATGTCTCAGGGAGGATTTTATCCTGATCTCCGATAAATTTACCGTGAAGGAAGGGTATCGGCTGGGTCAGGAACTGATCCGTAAGAAAGAACTGCCCACGGCGCTGTGCGTGGCAAGCGATACGCTTGCGGTAGGGGTATTGCAGGCTTTGCATGAGGCGGGCATACAGATTCCGGAACAGGTCGCGGTGTTCAGTATCAATGATGTGCATATCGCCAAGTATGTATCCCCGCCGCTTACCACGATACACATTGACATTCCCAGTATTTGCGAAACCGCGCTGGAACTGCTTCGCAACAGGGTGTTAAACGGAGGGGAGATTACGAAGTCTGTTTTCGTAAACGGGATTCCGGTCTACCGGAAGAGCTGCTGAAATCCGGAATGAAATTTTGTTTTTGAAAAGGTGCAGTTGAACAAACTGTGCCTTTTTTGATGCGGAGAATAAGGTGTCAAAGATGTCATTAGAAAAGCAATATACCATCACAGGGTTGTCGAAATGCCTTTCAGACCTATGGCAGCATGGCAAAAACATAATTGACAAAACGCGTACATCGTGCTATATTTCAAGCAGTAAATAATTTATTAAATAAATAATAAATTAGTTACCAAAAGAGATACAGGAAAAAGGCATGAAGAGAAATGATTTCATGGATCAGTCATGCCGGAAGAAAGCGAAAGGAACGGGTGAGGTTATGAGAAGGAAGTTATGTGCGGCGGTGCTTATGATGTGTATGCTTGCGGGAATGGCGGGCTGTGGCAATACGGGAGGCAGTTCGGACAAGGGCGGTCAGACGGCGGAAGATTCTGCACAGGCAGCCGACAGTGCGGCGGCAGATTCGTCTGCGGCGGCGGTAGCGGATGAAAAGGGAAATTATCTGGTGAACGGAAGCTTTGAGGAACCGGATTTTACGGGATGGAATGTGACGAATGTTGATAATGTCACAGAGGAACTGGACATTTACACGCGGGATACGGATTGTTGTGAAGGCGTGCAGTCATTGCATTTTTACTCGGGGAGCAGCGATGTGAATTTCACGGCGGAGCAGACAGTTTCCGGTCTGGAAGCGGGCTCCTATAAACTGACGGCGCATATCCAGGGAGAGGCTGCGGGGGATGAGAATGCTTCCGTATATTTCTATGCGATAGTCGGCGGCGAGACGATTCAGGCGGATGCGGAACTGAACGGATATCTGAACTGGTATACGGCAGAACTTCCGGGACTGGATGTGCAGGACGGAGAGGTTACGGTGGGCGTCAGCGTCAAGACAGCGCCCGGCGGATGGGGAACTATCGATGACATTACATTAGTAAAGGAGTAGTCCATGCAGTTGATTAAAGGAGTGGATGTGTCCATGATCAAAGAACTGGAAGGTCACGGAGCAGCCTATTATCTGGACGGCAGGAAGGGCGATCTGTTCGAGATCCTGAGCCGATGCGGTGTCGATACGGTCCGGCTCAGAATCTGGCAGGACCCGTACGATGATAAGGGAAACCCCTACGGCGGCGGGGGCAATAACCTGCAGACGACAATCGAGCTTGCACGGCGTACGCTTGATAACGGAATGTCCTATTTGCTGGATTTTCATTATAGTGATTTCTGGGCGGACCCGGGGAAGCAGATCAAGCCCAAGGCATGGCGCGGCTTATGCGGAGAAAGCCTGGAAACAGCAGTGTATTTACATACTGTCGATACGTTGAAAGCATTAAAAAATGAGGGCCTTGTGCCGGCGATGGTGCAGGTGGGAAACGAGATCACGAACGGTCTGCTCTGGCCGGACGGCCATATTGACGAAGCACAGACGATGTCTGCCCTGCTGCAGGCAGGAGTGAAAGGTGTCCGGGAAATCTGCCCTGACAGCAGGATTGTGCTGCACCTTGATTTCGGAACTGACAATGCCATGTACCGGAATTGGTTTGACAAGACCATGCCTTATCATTTAGATTTTGATGTGATCGGTATGTCCTATTATCCGCATTGGAATGGAAGTCTGCAGCTTCTTCTTGATAATATGAACGATGTGAGCAAAAGATATAATAAGGATGTGATGATCGCGGAGACGTCCATCGGCTATACGACGGACGCGCTCGGGTGCAGAGGAATTGTTTTTTCCAAGGAACTGGAAAAGGCGACAGGTTATCCGGCTACCATGGAGGGGCAGGAGACTTTCTTGAGAGATCTGTACCGCACGGTCAGAAGCGTGGAGCATAATCGCGGGATCGGTGTCTTCTACTGGGAACCTGCGTGGCTGCCGATTCCCGACTGCAAGTGGGCGAATCCGAGCGGCTGCGATTACATGAACGATCAGGCGGAGGCGGGTAATACGATGGCGAATCAGGCGCTCTTCGATGCGGCGGGCAATGCCAACAGTGCGCTGGTGCATTTAAAAGAAATGTAGCTTCCGGCGCGTGTCATTGCGGTAAACTGCTCTGACATAAAGGCTGGCGTGAAACAGAATGGAAGAAAAACAAGGGGCAGGAGAAAAGAAAGATGAGTATGGGAGGTTATAGGATGAATAGGAGAACGGTGATGGTAATAGCCGCAGGATGCCTGACGCTTATGGCGCTTACGGGCTGCGGCGCTGGACAGGGGGCGGATACAAAGCTGACCGTGTGGACGAACATGAGTGTGGAAGTCGAGACAATTCAGAAATATGCCGATGAATGGGGCGCAGCTAACGGATATGAGGTAGAGGTAATCAAGCAGTCGCCTGCGGTGCAGCAGTTTGCGCAGGCGGTCAACAGCCCGGATGGTCCGGATGCTGTGGTCGGTATTCCGAATGATCAGCTGGCGGACTATGTCAATGCCGGACTGGCGGCAGAGGTACCTGCTGATCTTTATCAGGATGCGGATTTTTCGGAGGCTGCCATTCAGGCGTGTTATGTGGGTGGCACCAGATATGCCGCGCCGCTTTCCGTGGAGACGACAGCGCTTTTCTATAACACCGATATGGTGGCGCAGGTTCCGGCAACGTGGGAGGAACTGGTGGAGCATGCAGCAGAGCAGGGGGGCGTGTCTTTTGATGCCACCAGCATATACTATGATCTTGGATTTGTGAGAGCCTGCGGCGGATACATTTTTAAATATGAAAACGGCGCCTATGATGTTGCCGATATCGGACTGGCAAACGAGGGCGCGGTGCAGGCGTATGAATTTATCAATGCCTTGTGCAATGAGTACGGTCTGCTTTCCGCAGACGTCACGGCGGATATTGCGAGGAGTAATTTCCAGAACGCTCAGACTGCCTACTTTATCGGCGGACCATGGGATATCGACGGATTTGCATCCGCGGGAACGAACTTTGGTGTTGCCGAGATGCCGACTTTTAACGGACAGCCGTTTGTCACGCCGGTGGGAACGCAGGTAAGCTTCGTGAGCAGCAAGAGCGGCAGTCAGGATAAGGCGTGGGAGATGATTATGTATCTGATCGATCATGGCGCAATGGAGATGTACGAATGCGGCGACAGAATCCCAGCGAAGCTGGCAGATCAGGCGAATGATGCGATACAGAACAATGAGTATTCCAAGGCATTTATTACACAGATCAACAACGGAGAGCCCATGCCTACGGTTTCTGAAATGGGGCAGCTCTGGGGGATTCATACCAATAATATCCGGTCTATGTGGACCGGTGAACTGACACCGCAGGAGGCGGCGGAAAATATGGTGAAGCAGCTGGAGGAGGCGGTTTCGCTCATGAACTCAGGCAAGTAATGTGGAGGTCAGTATGAGAAAAAAAAACAATGCAAAGGCATACGGGTATCTTGCGCCGGCGCTGCTATCCATTCTGGTAGTTACATGTCTGCCGATTGTATATACGATTGTTATTTCGTTCACAAACTATAATATTTACCATCTGGGAGACTTCTCTTTTGTAGGGTGGGAAAATTATCTGACGGTATTTTCCGGCAGTATCAGGTCGGTGTTTTTTCCGGTGCTTGGCTGGACCATATGTTTTGCCCTGATCAGTACGGCCGGTTCATATGCCATGGGACTTATGCTGGCGATCCTGTTGAACAATCCCCGCATGAAGGAATCGAAGGTTTACAGATCCGTGCTGATTGTACCGTGGGCGCTGCCGTCCACTATCGCGATTCTTGCGTGGCAGGGACTGTTAAATGAACAGTACGGCGGCATCAATAATGTGCTTCATGCGATCGGGATTGCGGGCAATATTCCGTGGCTGACGAACCCTTTCTGGGCGCGCACGGGCATCATCATCGTCAATG
Organism: uncultured Lachnospiraceae bacterium; assembly: GCA_937920345.1. Lineage (GTDB taxonomy): Bacteria > Bacillota > Clostridia > Lachnospirales > Lachnospiraceae > UBA3282. The sequence continues at coordinate 48,222 of CALGVA010000074.1, read as the reverse complement.
TCTGGCTGGGTTTTCCTTACATGATGAATGTCTGTCTGGGCGGACTGCAGGCGATCTCCAACGACTACTATGAGGCGGCGAGGATAGATGGCGCTACAAAATTCCAATGTTTTAAGAGTATAACGCTGCCGATGGTGACAAAGCTTTCCGTGCCGCTCGTGATATCAACTTTTGCCTCGAACTTCAATAATTTCGGCAACATCTATATGATCACACAGGGCGGTCCTGCGAGAGTGGATAACCAGTTTGCCGGTTATACGGATATTCTGGCGAGTACGACGTACAAAATGACTACATGGTCGAACCGGTACGAACTGTCGGCGACTTTCAGTGTGCTGATCTTTATCATCGTCGGGACCTTTACGCTGATTAACATGCACCTGTCAGGGTCATTTAAGGAAGTGGATTAGTATGCCAAAAAGACGGCATTCTCCGCGCCGGTCAGAAATCTGCAAAGCGGACTTGCTGCAGGCAGCATTCTTCCATACATTTAGAAATTTAGTGTAACGGAAACGGAGGTTCCTATGAGCTATCAAATACAAAAACACGGGAGGCAGCAGATCAGGTATGGTGAGAGGATATCACCCGCAGAGCGCAGAAGCCTGTGGGTGAGCAGGGTGTTCATCTGGATCACGATGATCGTGGTGATTTTTCCGGCATTGTGGATCGTCATGTCATCTTTTTCGGCAGGAGACAGCTTCTTTCTGGCTTCTCTTTTCCCGAAAAAACTGAGCGTGGAACACTATGTCGATCTTTTTCGGGAGACTAATTTCGTGCAGTGGGTATGGAATTCCCTGAAATTGTGTCTGATTGTGGCGGTCATTCAGCTTGTTCTCACCTCGCTGGCGGCATATGCTTTTGCAAGAATGCGTTTTACCTGCAGGAAATACGGACTGATGTCGCTGCTTGTGCTGCAGGTGTTCCCGAACAGCATGGCGGTGGCGGGCTATTATATTCTGATCTACAAATTCGGACTTGTGGACAGCAGTCTGGCGCTGATCTTCGTGCTGGCAGGCGGAAGCGCTTTCAATATCTGGCTGTTGAAATCCTACATTGACGGCATTCCTGTGGAACTGGACGAGGCGGCGCTTGTGGATGGCGCCAACCAGTTTCAGGTTTTTTATAAGGTGGTTCTGCCGCTGGCCATGCCGCAGCTGGCAGTGCTTTTCCTGTTTTCCTTTATTGCGACGTACAGTGAGTACGTGATCACCTCCATTTTCCTGCAGACGCCGGGCAAGATGACGCTGGCGCTCGGACTGCAGTCCTTTATCAGCGATCAGTTTGCCGCACACTGGACGATGTTCTCGGCGGCAGCAGTCATCTCCTCTCTGCCGATCATGGTGGTCTTCATGTGCCTGCAGAGATTCATTCAGAACGGTCTGGTGGCGGGCGGCGTAAAGGGATAGTCTGCGGTATCATGATGGTAAACGGCTATATGAAGCAGCCTCTTATGGATAGGAGAAAGTTTTCGGAAAAACCTTGACTGTTTCTGTGAATATGGATATGATAATGATAGAAGGAAGAGTTTGCCAGCAGGTTTACAGAGTGGCAGATTTTAGAACGTGATAACAATATTAAGCTGCAGGAATTTGCAGTAATTTAATATTCGCAGGAAAGGAGGCGTGGTTATGAGTGCGATGACAATCAGCGGAAGCGGTAACGATCTCTTCAAATCTTATACACAGCTTGCAAGCGGTAAGAGAATCAATTCTGCTGCGGATGATGCGGCAGGGCTCGCGATTGCGAAGAAGATGCAGAGAGAAGAGACCGGTTTAAGCGTCGGCGCCCAGAATGCGCAGGCAGGTATCGGTGCGTTGAACGTAGCGGACGGCGCGCTTGGCGGAATGACGGACTATTTACAGAGAATCCGTGATCTTGCTCTGCGGTCTATGAACGGGCTGAATACGGCGGAAGATAAGCAGATCTATCAGGACGAGATCAATCAGTTAAAGCAGGGCATTCAGTCATTGGCGAAGGATACCTCGCTGAATGAGCAGAAGCTGTTGGACGGCAGTATGGCGGATATGGGGATCGCGACCAATCCGAACGGCGGCGGCATGAAGATTCAGATGGAAAATTCCACACTCGAGGCGTTGGGAATCGCGGATCTGGATGTTACGTCCGACAAATTTGATCTGAAAGCCATTGACAAGGCGCTTGATATGGTGTCTTCCAGAAGAAGCAGCATAGGTGCGGCTACCAACCGTCTGGAACATACCTATAATTACAATACAAGGGCGTCTTTAGAGCAGCTTGGCGCGAGAAGCAGACTGGAAGATCTGGACTTCCCGAAGGCAATATCCGAGAAGCAGCAGAAGGAAGTTCTGGGGCAGTACCGAATGATGATGCTGCGTCAGCAGATGAACCAGAAGAGCATGATTACAGGAATGTTCTTCTAGGAGCATTTATTTCAGAGTGTAAATCAGGAAGAGTCTGTACACGGGAGAACGGTGTGCAGGCTCTTTTTTTGTATTATGGGGTTAGCGTGTCAAAAGGTGCATCGTAAACATTGTATAGGCATAGTGCACAAAATGCTCGCGTAGTTGTCTTGCGCAGGAGACTGAGATTTTCTTAATATTCCGTCCGGCAATCAGCAATTTGCGGGCATGGACGCCCGCAAAAGCCCGTTTCGAGCCCGGATGGCGAGTAAAGGGTGGTTGCGTCCATTTACCGTTATCTTACCGGAATATTTTAGAAAATCCATTCGACGGAGCCGACACAAGAGAGCAATTTGTGCACTATGACTTTTCATTTTGTATGTAACACCTTTTGACACTCTAACCTATCATAGAAAAATCCTCTGTGCAGAATTCTTATTTGGTTCACAGGATTAGGGTATCAAAAGGTGCATTTCACAAAATATGCTTGACACCGGAAATGTATAAGTGTATGATAAATTCAACAAGAGTAATCAATGAACCGTGCATTCGCACATTCAGGCAATATCTGCCGCTTACTCAACATTACAAATTAAACAGCGGCAGGAAAGAAGTTTTGCATGGATTTGTGTGTTATAAAATCTGTGGGCAGTCCCGGAATTGTTTTACAATGGTGCGGGTAAAACACAGCGCGGGACAGCAGCTTCCTTCTGTCGCAGCAAGAAGGAGGACTATACTTATGGAACATGCAAGAATCGGAAGAGAGGAAATTTTCATGGCAATTGAGGGAGGAAAGAAAAAGCCTTATACAGTGGCAGACATTAAGACCCTTCCGGATGGAGAGCGGGCGGAACTGATCAACGGCGAACTGTTCGTGATGGAGGCACCGACGCTGACACATCAGGAGATGCTTGGCGAGTTATATCTGCAGATCAGGCTGTATATCAAGAAAAACGGGGGACCGTGCAGAGTGCTTCCGGCACCTTTTGCAGTTTATATCAGGAATGATGAACACAATTATGTGGAACCGGATATTTCTGTGATCTGCGATCCGCATAAGCTGGATGAGAGGGGCTGCTATGGTGCACCGGACTGGGTGATTGAGATAGTCTCCCCGTCCGGCAGGTACATGGATTGTGTGCGCAAACTTGCGCTTTATGAGGAGGCAGGTGTGCGCGAGTACTGGCTTGTAGATCCGCAGCAGAAAAGCGTCACTGTCTACAATTTCGAACAGAAAGAAAATGCGGTACAGTATTCTTTTTCAGAAAAAATCAGGGCGGGAATATACGATGATTTCTATATTGATTTCAGTGAACAGGATCAGTGAACGGGCAGGCAGTTAATTTAGAAAATTCCCTTGCAATCGGAAATGATCTGTTGTATACTCTAACAGAAAAAGTTCTTCGGGGTTGGGTGTAATTCCCTACCGGCGGTATAGTCCGCGACCCGTGACGGCATAAGCTTCGTTTCTTTCGGTGTTGACGATCAGATCAATGGCGGAAGCGGCTGGCAGGATGTTGTAACGGCTGATTTGGTGCAATTCCAAAACCGACAGTAAAGTCTGGATGAGAGAAGAAATGACAGGATGACACGCGGCGTTGCCGTGTGGATAATTGTTTGCTCTGCTTTATTACCCCGAGACATATGTTTCGGGGTTTTTTGATGCGCACGCCCGCATGAGGAATAATGTTGCTGAAGCAACTGCGGGCGGCGCGGCGAACAGGGAAAAGTTTACCTGTTCGATTGCACGAGAACTTTTTCCGACAAAATTATGGACAGAAGCGATATGCTTCGGAATGGAGGAAAAATGGGTAACGGATTATTACAAAGTATTGCAGACAATGCGACATTCGTGTTGGTCTGCGCAGGTGTGGCAGTGGGATTGTTTGCGATCGCATATGCGGCGGAGAAGTATGTGTATAAGCGGGACGGCATCACGGAGAGGATCTTAAGTACCAGAAAGATCACGATGATCGGACTTTTTTCTGCGCTTGCCGTAATTCTACATATATTTGATTTTCCGATTCCGTTTCTGGCACCCGGATTCTATAAACTGGATTTCAGTGAGATTCCGGCACTGGTAGGCACCTTCGCGTTTGGACCGGTGGCAGGCGTGATGATTGAACTCTGCAAGATTCTGCTTAAACTGGTGATCAAGGGAACCAGTACCGCATTCGTGGGTGATCTTGCCAATTTCGTGATCGGCTGCAGTCTGATTCTGCCGGCGTCGATCATCTACATGTTTAAGAAGACGAGGAAAAGAGCATTCCTGTCCTGCATAGCCGGTTCCGTGATCATGACGGTGTTTGGAACGGCATTTAACGGGATATATCTGCTTCCTGCATTTTCCGCGTTGTTCGGAATGCCCATGGAGGCGATTATTGCGGCAGGTGCGGAGATCAATGGCAATATTCATAATGTCACGTCTTTCGTATGCTTTGCGGTGGCACCGATCAATATCATTAAGAGTGTGGCGGCTTCCGGTGTGACATTGCTGATTTATAAGCCGCTCAGCCCGATCCTGAAGAACGCGCATGTTCATACGCAGAGTAAGGATAAGATGGCTGTTGAGAGATAGTATTCATAGGATTGTATTATGCGAAAGGGAAAATGTAAGCGGATTTCATGGCTTGCATTTTCTTTTTTTGTTTAACAAATTGGGAAAGAGATTTTTTCAGAGCCATATGCGGAAGTTTCCGCATGACCGAAAGTGAAAATGCGGGGCGCCAACTATAAGATAAGATTAAGGTTTCACTAACATGATTTTAAGAAATACCTGTTAAGATACATTCGTATGAAGGGAGCAGACTGGCGATGCAAATCTCGTAAAGCTGATTTGGGAGCAAACTTGTTTTGCTTCATAATTTTGAAGAAAAACGCATGTCAGAATCGTTGTAGTTATGGAATGAAGAGTTCCAGACAAGATTAGACGGACATTTTCGTGATAATCTTGCAGTAAAATATTTTAGATACAGGAGAAATATGAAGGAAAACGCAAGTTTGTGCCTGCGCGCTGCCGGCACAAACCCATAGTGCGCAGACTCGGTAAACTGCGTTAAAGGCGGCGCAGAAATGGAGATCATTATGGAGGCATTGGTTGAGATTCGGGATATGTGCAAGACATACAATCCCGGTGAAAATGAAGTGAAGGCGCTGGATCACGTGAGCCTGACGATTCATGAGAAGGAGTTTGTGGCGATCATCGGACATTCCGGTTCCGGTAAATCTACCCTGATGAATATGCTGGGATGTCTGGATGTGCCTACCAGCGGCAGCTACTATCTGCATGGTCATGATGTGGCGGGCATGACGGACGATGAACTTTCGAATATTCGCAATCAGGAGATTGGCTTTATTTTTCAGGGATTCAACCTGATTCCGAGCCTGACGGCGCTTGAGAATGTGGAACTGCCTTTAATTTATCGCGGCGTCGGCAAGCGGGAGCGGACGGAACTGTCTGACCGGGCACTGAATAAGGTGGGATTGGAGAACCGTAAAGATCATAAACCTTCGGAAATGTCCGGCGGACAACAGCAGAGAGTGGCCATTGCCAGAGCCATCGCGCAGGCGCCGCCGATTATTCTTGCTGATGAGCCTACCGGAAATCTGGATTCCAATTCCACAAGGGAGATTATGGGGATTCTTAAGGGACTGCACGAGGAAGGCAGAACCGTTATCCTGATCACGCATGATAATGAGATTGCGGCGCAGGCGAAGCGGGTGATCAAGATCATGGACGGAAAGATTGTGGAAGATTATGAGAATGAAATACAGATGGCCGTCTGAGCACGGAATCATCGTGAATCAAAATACTATTTTGTAACATAAACATAAGCAGGAATGAGGAGTAGATTGAGTCAGAGCCGGGGATATGCCTTGATCGCAGTAAACTGCTCTGATATGGAGGTAAATATGAAAGAAGAATTGAAAACAGCAGACTCCGTGAAAAACAATGAGAACACTGCAGGCGTTGCGGAGACGGGAAGTCAGGCAGAAAAAGAAAGTAAGAAGCATAAGGCAAAAAAAGAGAAAGCATCCGGAACGCCCATGGATAAGAAGAAAAGGAAGAAGATCGTAAGACGCTGTGTGATCGGCGGCGTGGCGGCAGTGATTGTCATTTTCATGGTCGGCAATTCCATCGCGGCGAAGAACGCAGGAACAGTGGTCTTCACGACGACGGCAACAGTGCAGGACATTGAGCAGACGCTGAATACCAGCGGCACGGTCAGGAGTGAGGAGACCAAGACCTATTTCGCGCCGGTAGCAGTGCAGATCGGTACAGTGGATGTGGCGGCAGGAGACAGCGTGAAACAGGGTGACAGTCTGATCAAATACGATGCCGACGCCCTGAAAGAGGCGAAACAGATCGCGGAGCTTAAGCTGCAGGCCAGCGAGGGCGGCTATGAAAGCTCTATCCATAAGGATAACAAGTACATAGCAGAACTGGGTGAGGCGAATGTGAATCTTGCGGTGCTGGAACAGCAGATTGCCGACAGTGAGAATTATGTAAAAGAACTGCAGCAGAAGATTAATGATAAAAAGACATGGCTTGCGCATGAAGGCACATTGCTCCAGGTATCTCTTCTGGACTGGTCAGACAGACCTGATTCAGACGAATACCTGAATCTGCAGAAGCTGATACAGTTTAATACATACGAGCAGCAGAATAATAAAGATATTCTGGCATGGCAGAAGGAAGTGGACCTCTATCAGGAGAAAATAGCGGCTTATAAAGAGTACCGTTCAGAGATGAAATCACAGAAGAACAGTTCAGAGGGAGGCTCCATGGACAAGGGCGGCAGAAGTCAGTTAGAGGCCAATACACAGATGGAGCGGATAAGCGGACAGGAGACACTGGACGACATTCATGAGGTGGAAAACGGAATACTGGCAGAGTTTGACGGCGTTGTCACGGAGATGGAAGCTGTTGAGGGTTCTGTGCCGCAGGAGGGAACAAAGCTGGTTACCGTGGAGAGCACGGAGAAGGTTAAGGTGGAGATTAATGTCTCCAAATATGATCTGGAGAAAATTCAGATGGGGCAGGCAGTCGATATTGATATTGCCGGTAAGAAATACGAGGGCAGGGTGACGAAGATCGACCGTATGGCAACGACGAACCAGAGCGGCGCGGCTGTGGTAGGAGCGGAGATCGGGATCGAGAATCCGGATTCTGACATCTACCTTGGAGTGGAAGCGAGAGTGGAGATTCATACGGCGTCCGCCGCAGGCGTGGTGACGATTCCGCTGGAGGTTATCAATACGGATATGGATGGAGACTTTGTGTTTGTGGCAGAGAACGGCGTTGCGGTGAAGAGACGGATCACCACAGGCATTGCTTCCGACAGCTTCAGTGAAGTAACGGAAGGTCTGGCAGAAGGTGAAACGGTCATTGTGACGACGGGACAGAATCTGGAGGAAGGCATGCCCGTGACGGCTATCCCGCAGCAGTAGAAAACGATGAATGTTTGTCAGACTGTACAGATGCCGGCCGGAAAATCATGCGGCGGCAGGAAAGGGATAGGTTGCTACAATGGCGCAGGTATGGGAATATATTAAGATTGCTTTGATGAATATCAAGAGCAATAAAGGGCGTTCCATTCTCACGATGTTAGGTATCATTATCGGTATTGCCTCGGTGATTCTGATCATTTCCATCGGTAACGGCATGAGAAGCCAGATCAACGGAGAACTGGACAGCATGGCGGGTGGACAGGTGGCGCTCTATGCGAATGATTCCGTGGAAGGAAATGACGTGACTTTCACGGATGAGGATTTTGAACTGATTGAAGAAAAAGTAGAGCACGTCAAAGGCGTTACGCCGCAGTATCAGATGTGGGCGAATGCGGAAGGACGTAAAGGTAATTTTGAAGCGTTGGTGTACGCAGGTAATGAAGCCTTGCAATACTGTGTGGCAAAAGAGCCGATGGTGAGAGGGAGATATTTTACGGAAGGCGATTATCTGGCAGGCAATAAAGTATGCGTCATCAACGAGACGAGCGCCAGAATGCTTTTCGGCACGACGGACGTGGTGGGCATGAATTTCGACGTGACAATTTATAATGTGACGCAGGAGATGACCATCGTGGGCATAAGACAGGACAGTACATCTACGATGCTTTCCGCATTGAACGGCAGCGGTTATCTGCAGGTGGAAATGCCGATTTCCATGCTGGGATCAGGCTATGGATTCTGGGTGGAGGATTTCCAGCAGTTCTTTATTGTGGGAGAGAGTGCGGAATTTTCCACGCAGGTTGCGGCAGATTCTCTGCGGCTGATGGAAAATAAGCATAACACCCGCGGAGAGAATAAAATTCTGATGGAGAGTTTCGCGGATGCACAGTCACAGATTGACAGTATCTTAAGCGTGATTACGGTCTTTATCTCCTTCGTGGCGGCCATCTCGCTTCTGGTAGGCGGTATCGGCGTTATGAACATTATGCTCGTGTCCGTGACAGAGCGCACGAGAGAGATTGGTATCCGTAAGTCGCTGGGCGCAAGGACGAATTCCATTCTGCTGCAGTTTCTGGCGGAGGCGGGTATCATAACCCTGATCGGCGGTCTGATCGGGATCGGTCTTGGGAGCCTGGGCGCGGTGGGCGTTTGCGGCATGATGGGATTTCAGGCGCAGGTCAAGGCCACAACGGTATTATTTGCGGCGATCTTTTCCTCGGCAGTAGGTATCTTCTTCGGAATCTATCCGGCGAAGAAGGCTGCGAAGCTGAGTCCGATTGAAGCGCTTAGACATGAGTAATGCAGGAGCAGCCGGTATAAATGATATCAGATAATATATAAAAAGGCTGAAAGCCCGTTTTGCGGGTGCTCAGCCTTTTTATGGTATATGAAGTTATCCCGCTCATTCGGGTTCGCGACGAGTTATCCGAAGGAATACTTATAATCCTGCAATCGGGCAAGGCCTAATTTCTTACGCCATTTCGTCTTCCTTCCTGACAATGACATTCACATCGTCCAATCCGGTCACATTCACGTTGCGGTTGACTTTCGCGTCGTAGGTATCCGCCTTGATAATCTCGGATAAGTCAATGCCGGTGGCTTCCTTCATGCTTTCAAATAATTTCGCCATAACAACGGGCACATTGCCGGCAATCTGATTGACGCCGTTGCTGTCGCCGTCTCCGCCGCCGATGATCGTGATCTTGTCGATCTGGCCGAGCGGTTCTGCGATCTTCGCCGCGATATCGGGCAGTACCTTGATCATCATTTCGGCTACGGCAGCCTTGTTGTATTTCGCGTAAGCCTCCGCCTTGCGTTCCATTGCTTCTGCCTCCGCAATACCTTTCGCCTGAATGGCTGAGGCTTCCGCCTCACCGACTGCACGGATACCTGCGGCTTCCTGCTCTTTGGAGAAGCGGTCTGCCTCCGCCTGAGCCTTTCTTGCCTCCGCTTCACGCTGGGCTTCGAACTGCTTTGCCTCTGCGTCCTTCTGTCTCTGGTAGAGGGCTGCGTCCGCTTTCTGCTGGGCGGCGTATTTGTCTGCTTCCGCCTGCTTCTTGACCTCCGCTTCCAGAGCACGTTCTTTAACCGCTACCTGTTTCTGTTTTAACTCGATCTCGCGTTCCTGCTTGGCGATATCCGCGTTGGCGGTCGTTACCTCGATGGTCTTACGCTGTTCCTCTTTCTGGATCTCGTAAGCGGCGTCCGCCATAGCCTTCTTGGTGTCGGCTTCCTGCTGTAACTCGGATTTCTTGATGGCCAGTTCATTCTGTTTCTTGGCGATCTCGGTCTGTGCGGCAACAGCGGCGTCGTTGGATTCCTTGTCCGCGGCGGCCTGCGCCACTTTGATATCCCTCTCGCTCTCAGCCCTTGCGATTGCGGCGGTTTTCTTGATCTTTACGATGTTATCAATACCCAGATTCTCGATGACGTCGTTGCCGTCCACGAAGTTCTGCACGTTGAAGCTGACGATGTCCAGACCCATTGCACCGAGGTCGGGCTCGGCGTTTTCTTTCACCAGATTGGCGAATTTCTGCCTGTCGGAAACCATTTCTTCCAGCCGCATTTTGCCTACGATTTCACGGACATTGCCTTCCAGTACCTCTCTGGCAACACCGGCTATGTACTCGGTGTTTTTGTTTAAGAAGTTCTCTGCTGCGAGACGGAGCCTGTCGGCCTCGCTGCTGATCTTGATGTTGACGGTGGCGTCTACATTGATGTTGATATAGTCCGCCGTGGGCACTGCGTTGCTGGTCTTGACGTCGATGGGGATCAGCCGCAGGTTCAGCTTATCCATACGCTCGAAGAACGGAATGCGGATACTCGCTTTACCGATAACAATCTTGGATTTCTTCTTGAAACCGGAGATGATGTACGCCATATCCGGCGGCGCTTTGACGTAGCCGATGGCCATGAAGAAGATAAACAGAACCACCAGAATGATAATGATCAGTGCCGGTAAACCAATTGTTTTCATTGTAATTCCCCTCCTGTATTTTTTATTGTTGATATGAAAGATACGAAGTACACCGTGATACATGCCGGTATGACAGCCGGAAGTTCTATGGGTGGTGTACAGGAATGCCGTATCTTATAGAAAAGTGAAACGAGATACAGTATTCTGGTTACAGTATATCTTATTCCGGCGTGAAATGATATAGAAATCTGCAGAAAATTTGACAGGAAAAGACAGAGATTTTACAATTCACACCTATGCCAGATTTCGCATTAATTTACGGTTATCCAGTGTGAATTGCAACGATGATGCACACAAAATGCCAAAAAACAGGCATTTTGGCGCTGGCTCCGACACCATGCAGCAAGTGCATGGTGCGGGTGTGAACAGTAACGACAGAGATTTTACAGTGCCTTACAACACCACCGTAAAGCAGCTTCCTCCGCCTTCGGCGTCGCTCACCTGAATACTTCCCCCGTGCGCTTTTACAATTTCATAGGCGATGGACAGCCCCAGTCCGAAGTGATCCTTCGTGCTGCGGGACTTTTCCACCCGGTAGAAGCGGTCAAAGATACGCTTTTTGTCTTCATCCGAGATACCGATGCCGTTGTCCGTGACGGACAGGTGGAATTTATCTTTCTGCCTTGTAAGGGACAGGCGGATCTTACCGTGTTCGGGCGTATAGCTGATGGCATTGTGCAGCAGAATGGAGAGCACCTGGCTGATCCGCGCTGGGTCTGCGGTACACGGTGGAAGGGCGCCTTCGGGAATCCGGATGGACAGGGCGATGTCTTTTTCCTGTGCCAGCGGTTCGAAGGCCTCGTAGGTGTTCATGAGCAGCGTATCCAGTTCCGTGGGTTCCATGCGGACAGGAAAACGGTGGTTGTCCGACTGCGACAGGGTGAGCATGTCACTGACCAGAGAAGAGACGCGCAAACCCTCCTGCCAGATCGTTTTCAGAAAACCTTCCTGCCGTTCCGGCGGCGCGGTGCGGCAGCATTCCGCTGCAGACAGAATAACGGACAGAGGCGTGCGAAGTTCATGGGAAGCGGAGGCGATGAAGAGAGCCTGCTTCTCCTGATTTTCGATGATAGGTCTGAGCAGTCTGCCGGTAAAGAACCAGGAAAAAATGCTGAGCAGCATGACTGCGGCAAGGTCTATCAGCAGAAAGCGGAAACGCTGTTCATAGATTTGCTGTTCAAGTTTTTGCAAAGAAGAGAGAACCGTGATTTCCAGGACAGAGTTGGACGTGCCCATGGTGATGTAACTCCCGTAATATTTGCTCTGTCTGGACGGGGAGAAGAAATCATATTCCATATGGGCAAGCGGGCTGTAAGCATTCGCTTTGACGCCGACTTCCGCCGGAAATTGTGCGGTGTAGGCTTCTTTGCTTTCCTGTAAAAGTAAATCTCTCGCGGCATTTTCATCAGGATCGTTTAACTGGTTGAAGAGAAAGGGCGTGCCGTTATCCAGAACAAAGAACAGATAGTTGCCCTGTGCTTCCATCTTGGACAGCCATTCCATGGAGATTACGGTCTGCTGTTCCAGATTGGTGGAAATGGTATTGATATCGTTTTTAAATGCCTGAAACTGGTTGCGGTACAATCCCGTCTCCGATACGTACAGGTAACAGAGGGACATGACGATCATGATGACGGCGGTGATTCCCGTGCACAGCAGCGTCAGGCGCAGATGTACTTTTTGGAACATGCGGGTGTTCTCCTTATAATCAGTGAAGCTTCATGTTTCCTGCAGACTGTATCCGACACCCCGAACGGTTTTGATCTGCAGGCTGCTTCCTGTGATCTGTAATCTGCGGCGCAGAAAGTGAATGTAGTTGTCCAGATTGCCTTCTTCCACATCGCTCTCCGGTCCCCAGACTTTGAGCAGCAGGGTACCGCGCTGTAAGGTTTTCCCCAGAGAGTGAACGAATATTTCCATCAGCGCGGCCTCTTTTTTCGAGAGAGTACAGGTGCCTTGCGGACCTGTAAGAATACATTCCGACGCTTGCCATGAGATGTCAGCCACGGAGAAGGTGTCGTTCACTGTGAGGGTATGTGGTCTTCTGGTGACGCAGCGGATCCGGGCCATCAGTTCTTCGAAGGCAAATGGTTTCACCAGATAGTCGTCCGCGCCCAGATCCAGCCCGGTCACTTTGTCGGAGAGTGTGCCGAGGGCCGTGATGAGGATCACCGGGGTGGTGATTCCTTTGCTTCTAAGCTCCGTCAGCACGTCAGTCCCCTCCTTGCCGGGAAGCATTCTGTCAAGCAGGATTACGTCGTATATATTCTGTTCTCCGTAGAAAAGCGCTTCCTCGCCGTCCAGACAGGAGTCCACGGTGAAGTGTTCTGTCTCAAGCTGGTAGGTAAGGGTGTCATTTAAGTGTCTGTCGTCTTCCGCAAGCAGGATTCTCATGGCGGGTGGTCCTTTCTGATCTGAAAATGTTTTATTTATATCATAGCACGATAACCTCTATTTATCCTCTAAAAAATGTACATTTTATTTAATATCATAGGAAATTCCGTTACTGTTCATACAGGACTTGGCATTTACTGCTAAGTCCGTACGAAAGAGTATATATTGTAAGTAAAAATCCATTTGCGAAGCAAATTTTGCATGGATTTTTACCTGTTACCGGAACGGAGTGAACAGTAACGAAATTCCTTTGGTTATCCGTGTTTGCCGCAGGCAAATCTCGCAATCGAACTTGCTCGATTTTTTATGGCATAGGAAATTTGTACGCTTATTCGAAATGCATGTGCGTCGTCCGAGAAAAACGGGGATTTTGAAATCTAAAAAACTTTCTTCATTTTTAGAGATTATTTAGAGGAAAGGTTGTTATGATGGGAACTGTAAAAGGGGATGAAATATATAAGTTAAGGATGGACAGAAAATGAGCAGAACAGGGATATTTGGTACATACAGAAAAAGAAACGGCAAAAGATTATCAGCCGGCATACTGGCTGTTGTAATGGCGGTTGCATTGCTCGGAGGCTGCGGAAATAATGAAACCGCGGACGGCAATATGCCGGATGACCGGCCAGAAGGTCGTGAGACCGATGGTGCTGGCAGACAGTCACAGAGCCAGGCTGACGGTACGGCTATGGGGAGATATCTGGAAGAGGTGACAGATATGTCGGAAAATCTGTCCGGCTACCGGAACGGAATATACAGGCTTTCTGACGGCAGGCTTGTGATCACTGATCCGGAGAAGCATATGCTGGTATCGGCGGACGACGGGATTACATGGGAACAGGACAGGCAGGACTGGCTGGCCGTGATTTTACGGGATGGATTTGCATCCGAATACAATGTGGGAGCGGAGGGCAGTGTGGGAGTCGTCTATATGAAGCAGTCGCCTGCGGGCGTCAGTGGGACGGACAGTACTGAATCGCAGAATGCGGCTCTGGTAGTGCGTCCGGACGGCACCCGGATTGATGTCACAATGCCGGAGCAGGATGTTTCTCCATCCCATATCTGGATCAATGACGATGGCAGAATCTTTCTGGGGACAGACGGCGTCGATCTGTATGAGGTTTCGGAGGACGGCACCTGTGAACTGTATCTGATGCTGGATGGCAGTCCGCAGATTATCAAATTTGTGGGAAACCGCATGGTTATTGACGGATATAATTTTGAGGAGCTTCTCATTTATGATATGGATGAAAAATCTTATATGGAAGACGATGCACTGACAGACTTTTTTCACGAGAATTACAGTGACAGGAGCTTTAACGGCGGCAGTTTTTATGATTTGTTCTTTTTTCCCGGAGAGGAAGGGGTATTGTATCTGGCGGCGGAGGACGGGCTGTACAGGCATGTATTGGGTGGCGGTGCCATTGAACGGGTGATTGACGGTAATCTTACCACATTTGGTAATCCGGCCTATAATTTGATTAGTATGACACAGTCAAAAGACAATGAGTTTATAGCGATATTTACGGATGCGCGGATGGTACGGTTTGTTTATGATCCCGATGTACCTACAGTGCCTTCAGAAAAGATCAAAGCATACAGCCTGAAAGAAAACAGTGCGCTGCGGCAGGCTATCAGCCTGTATCAGACGGCAAATCCTGATGTTTATGTGGAGTATGTGATCGGCATGGGTGAAAATAATGCTGTTACGAGGGAAGATGCCATCAAGAAACTGAACACAGAGATTATGGCGGGCAGCGGACCGGATCTGCTGATTCTGGATGATCTGCCGATGGAGTCCTACATAGAAAAAGGGCTGCTGCAGGATTTGAGTCCGCTTATGGACAGTCTTACCGGTGAGGAAGCGCTTTTTGATAATATCGTGGATTCCTTTAGAAAAGAGGATAAAGTGTATATGGTTCCCTGTGATATCAATTTGCCCGTATTGTTGGGACGAGAGCAGGATATTGCGGGTGTGGAAGATCTGGAGGAGTTAGCCGGTTGTGTAGAAAAGATCAGGCAGGAGCAGCCCGAAAAGGATATTTTCCGCTCTTCTTCCCCGAAAGGGATCATGAAGTTATTTACGCCTGTCTGTGCACCTGCATGGACCACGGCGGACGGCGCGGTGGACAGGGAAGCGGTTTCGGAATTTCTGACCCAGACGAAGCGGATCTATGCTGCGCAGATGGATGGGCTGCCGGAGGAAACGCTCAGCATGCATGAGGAGGACCGGCAGGATTGGATGACTTATTATGGTGTTGTGCCGGAGGATTATGAATATTATGGTTACGGTATCAACGAGTTGGAATACATGGTCGGTTATAAGCAGTTATTGCTGGGAAGCGTAGGGTATCCATATGCATACGCGGAACTGACTTCTGTGCCGAAGGCGGAAGGGTTCGGGGATCATGCGTGGAGGCCTTTTGACGGACAGAGCAGCGGCGTGTTTTATGCGGATACGCTGGCAGGAATCAACGCCGCGTCACAGAACATGGAACATGCAGAGGGGCTGTTTAAGACGCTGATCGGCACAGATAAAGTATCCGGAGACGGATTTCCTTTGAACAGGGCAGCTTTTGAAAAGAGTCTGTATCCCAACGACTATGTATCTGAGTTCACTGTTTATTCGGGAATCGGATACGCGTATGAGGATGGACAGTATTTTGGATTTAATGTCTACTGGTTTGGCAAGAAGCTTGCGGATCAGCTTCGAGACTGGATGGAAACAGTCGATACGCCCTACATCGGAAATGATCTGTTAGAGGAAGCTGTTTACGCTGCGGGGGCGGATTATTTTGAAGGACAGATCAGTCTCGAGGAAGCGGTGGCGGAAGTGGAGAAGAGCATGGCGATCTATATGGTCGAATAACAAAAGATGAAGAAGTTCTAAGACTGCAGAATACGCAGTCTAAGAACAACTAAATCATCTTTGAGAGAATGCAAAGAGCGCATTCTCTGCGGGCTGAGGATTAGGCCAGGGCACCAGAGGGCGGTGCCTAAGTAAAACTAAATCATGTCTGGAAGAATGCAAAAGGAGCGCATCCTTCCGGGGCTGAGGGTAAGAGATGAAGATTTGAATTGTATGTGGAAAACGGAAGGGCAGATGTAAACAGGAGTGAGGGATTGCGGTATGGTGAGTGGGAAGGTTTCGGGAGCAAAATACGGTCTGGTGAGGTCGGGAAAGCGAATGCTGGCGGCGCTGTTTTCTGCGGTTATGCTGGCAGGTGCGGTCAGTGGCTGCGGCGGGGCAGCGGGCGGCACAACAGCAGATGGAATGCCGGATGGTTCCGGTGACGGAGCGCTGAATCAAAGCGGTCAGACCGGAGAGAAGGCCGGGCAGTCGTGGCCGGCGGATACGCCTCTGGGACGTTATGTGGAAGAGACCCCGAATCTGCCTGACGGGTTTGTAGTGTCCGGTGTGTATGACAGGATTCACAAGCTGGAGGACGGCAGTCTGATCATTACGGAGGGGGACGGCTTCATGCTGGTCTCTAAGGATAACGGCAAGAACTGGAAAGAAGATAAGAGACCCTGGCGTACCAGGTTAAAAGAAGAGGGAAAATATATTATGAGTACGGCCATCGGTTTCGACAATACGGTGGCGGTGGTCTGGACAGAACTGCTGGAGGATGATGTACAGGATGAGGCGGCTGACAGCGGCAAAAATGACCGTGACGGAGAAGCTGATGGAACGGGAGGCGAAGACAGCAGCGAATCGGAGGCAGCAGAAGGCGGAGAGGGCAGCGAGTCAGGAAAAGGGGAAGCGGGAGATGACAGCGAACCGGAGGAGACGGAAACTGGCGATAGCAGTGAATCGAAGGAAGCAGGAGGCAGAGACAGCGGTGAGTCAGAGGAGATAAACGGGGATAAAGACAGCAGCGAAGACAAAACTGTCGGTGCAGGAACAGCACCCGCAACCCTGGACATGAAGCTGCTGGTCGTAAAGCCGGACGGCACGGAGATTGCGGTTGAAGTAGCCGTGGAGGAAGATGACCGTTGGATCAATAGCGTATATATATCGGAAACCGGTAAAATTATCGTAGGCACGCTCGGCTCTAATCTGTATGAAGTGACGGAGGATTACAGCCTTAAAAAGTATCTGGCGGTGGCGGAAGGACGTCCGGAACTGATCCGGTTTCATCAGAATCTGATGTTCATGGACGGCTGGGGATATAAGACACCGTTGATCTACGATATGGAGGCCGGTGAGTATCTGGAAGATCCGGTGCTGGAGGACTTTGTGGAGGAGAATTACAGTGACAGGGACAGTTCCAGTGAGGGATTTTACGATATGTTCCTTCTTTCCGGCGGCGGCGATATCCTGTATATTGCAGGCGACAAAGGACTGTACCGTCACGTGCTGGGCGGCGGTGCGATGGAACAGGTCATAGACGGCAGCCTGAGCAGTTTTTCCAACCCGGCCGCTGATATTGCGGATATGGCAGTGCTGGAAGATAATGAGTTCCTGGCTGTTTTTACGAATGGAAAACTGGTGCGTTATGTGTATGATCCGGATATACCCACAGTGCCGGTCGGTCAGCTTAGAGTATACAGTCTGGAAGAAAGGCCGACTGCGAGACAGATCATCAATCTGTACCAGATGGCTCATCCGGCGGTATACGTGGAATATGAGGTGGGTATGGGAGAGCGCAATTCTGTTACCAGAGAGGATGCGCTGAAAAGATTAAATACGCAGATTCTGGCAGGAGAAGGCCCGGATGTCCTGATTCTGGATAATATGCCCATTGATTCTTATATTGAAAAAGGTCTGTTGGCGGACTTAAGTCCGCTGTTAAATGAAATGAGCGGTGAAAACGGGATTTTTGAAAATGTAAAAAACGCATTTATGACGGACGGACATATTTATACTGTTCCTTGTGAACTGCAGTTACCTTTTATTCTGGGCAGGGGCAAGGATACAGCGCAGATGAAAGACTTAGAGGGAATTGCCGATACAGTGGAAAACATGCGGAGAAGCAACCCAGGTAAAAATTTGCTGGAAATTGCTTCTGCCAAGGGAATTATGAGAATGTTTTCCATGGTATCAGCGCCGGCGTGGAGGACGGAGAGCGGTGAGATCGATTCGGAGGCGATCTCCGATTTCCTGATCCAGACAAAGCGGATTTATGACGCGCAGATGGACGGCCTTCCGGAAAGGGCGATAGAGGACTGGCAGGAGTTAAGCGGTTATTATGTAGAGGATTTCGGTAAGCCCATTGAAGATACGGTGTATATCCGTACATACGCAGGAGAACTGCAGTTTATGGGGGATGTGCGGAAGTGTGCAATGGGTTCTCTGTCGAGCTGGTACGGATACTCCAGAGCTATTTCAGCCTGGACGACAGACGGTTTTGAAGACTGTGAGATCATTCCCATGAATGGGCAGTGTGAGAATGTGTTCTGGGCCAGAACCATGCTGGGAATCAACGCGGTTTCTGAAAATGCCGGCATGGCAGAGGATTTCCTGCGGATGGCACTCGATAAGGAGAACCAGATGGGTCTGCCGGGCGGTATGCCTGTCATGAGGGAAGGACTTCTGGCAGATCTGGAAGGGAGTAAGAGCCGCAGCCAGAGCGGTATCTTTGGTTCTGTTGCCGCCAGCAATGCGGAGGGAACTTGTGTGAGCCTGACGATACGCTTCCCAGAGGAGGATGAGGTAGAATTCCTGATCAACTGGATCGAATCGGCGGATACTGTGTATATAGAGGACGCGGCATTTGAGGAAGCCGTGTATGAGGAGGGCGTTGCTTATATAAACGGGGAGAAGAGTCTGGAAAGCGCTGTGGACGGAATTGAGAAGAAGCTGGCGATTTATCTGGCCGAATAACAAAAGATGAAGATGTTCTAAGACAGCAAAATACGCAGTCTAAGAACATCTAAGTCATCTTTGAGAGAATGCGAAAAGCACGCATTCTCCGCAAGTTGAGGATTAGAGATGAAGTTAAGCCAGAACACCAAAGTACGGTGCCCAAGTATAACTAAGTCATGTCTGGGGCTGAGAAAAAAGGATGGGGAAGTTCTAAGACTGCAAAATACGCAGCCTAAGAACATCTAAGTCATCTTTGAGAGAATGCGAAAAGCACGCATTCTCCGCAAGTTGAGGATAAGAGATGAAGAAGATCAGGTCGTATTTGGAGGAATATGACGATAAGACAGGGGATGGAACGGGTATGAGACGTGTAGTTGAGCCGAGAGGCGTTTTCAGAGAAAGATTGGTCGGGAAAAGGCTGTGCAGCGCAGTACTTGTGCTTGCTTTGGTTTCTGGATGCCTGTCAGGGTGTGGTAACGGTGGTTCCGGGAGTGGGCGGGAAGGTCTGTCGGGGAGTGATACGGAGGGACAGGGCGCACAGCAGTATGCGGAAGGCACGGCGATGGGGCGTTACGTTGAGGAGTCATTGAAGCTGGCAGACGGTGTCAGGCTTTCCGGTAACGGTAATTGTCTGTTCCGTCTGGATAACGGGCAGATAGTGATCACAGACAGCATGAATTCTTTTGTAATCTCGAAGGATGGCGGCAAGGGCTGGTATGAAGATAAACGTGACTGGAATCAGAAAATGCTGGAACGCGGCGACTATATCTTAAGCGCGGCGGTGGGCGGCGATAACACTGTGGCGGTTATCTATCAGCCGGCGGAAGCGACGGCAGAGAACAGTTCGGGAGATGACACGCCGATGGGTACGGAAAGCGGTTCTGAAGATGAGCCGAATGCAGAGGCAGAGAACAGTCCGGAGGACGAGACATCGCCGGCGGGTACAGAAAACAGTCCGGAAAATGATACGCCGGATACAGGCGGGAACAGTGATACAGAAAATGACACTTTGGCGGAATCAGCCCCGCAGCTTCTGATCATCAGGCCGGATAAGACGGAAATACCGGTGGAAATCGAGTTGTCAGAAGAAGACGACCGCATGAAAGGTGTTTACCTGTCAGAGGACGGCAGAGTTTTTGTCACCACATACAGTTCAAATATTTATGAGGTTGCGGAGGATGGAACGAGCGGGCTTTTCCTCAGGATGGAGGAGGGGTCACCGGATCTGGTACAGTTCCAGGGAGATCTGATGATCGCGGACGGCTGGGATTATCCGTCGCTGATAATTTATGATATGGAGCAGGGGGAATATATCGAGGATGAGGCATTAGAGGATTTCATTGCGGAAAATTATGCGGACAGAGCAGGATTTTGCGGCAGCTGGTACGATATGTTCTTTTTTCTGGATCAGGACGGCGTCCTGTATATTGCGGGGGATAAAGGCCTTTACCGTCATGTAATAGGCGGCAGTGCCATGGAACAGATCATAGATGGTAACTTGAGTATTTTAGGCAATCCGTCCTATGTGCTGGAAGGAATGATTGCTTTGGAGGAAAATGAATTTCTGGCTCTTCTTTCGGGAGGAAAGCTGATTCGCTTCACCTATGACCAGGATATTCCGTCCGTGCCGGTCGTGCAGCTCCAGGTATACAGCCTGAAAAATAATGAGACGGTCAGGCAGGCGATCAACCAGTACCAGACCACGAATCCGGAAATCTATGTGGATTATGAAATCGGCATGGGCGGCGATAATTCCGTTACGAGAGAGGATGCGCTGAAAAGCCTGAATACGCGGATCATGGCGGGAGACGGGCCGGATCTGTTTGTGCTGGACGATATGCCTGTAGATTCTTATATCGAAAAAGGTATACTGCAGGATATGAGTCCGCTGCTGGAATCCATGAGCGGGAAAAATGAACTGTTCAGCAATATTGTTGGTGCATTTCGGGCAGAGGATAAGATCTATATACTGCCATGTGAGATTCAGCTTCCGGCGGTACTCGGCAGACAGTCCGAACTGGCGGGGATTACGGATCTGAGGGAAACCGCAGATGTCATAGAACAGATGAGGGAGGCATATCCGGAGAAAGACTTATTCAGACTGTATACACACAGAGGCATTATGCGCCTGTTTTCCACAGTCTGTGCACCGGTATGGATGACGGAAGACAATACGGTGGATAGGGAAATGATCTCGGAGTTCCTCGTACAGACGAAAAGGATTTATGACGCGCAGATGGACAGTCTGCCGGATCAGGTGCTGGATGCCTATGATGACTGGAATATTTTTTCGCAGGAAGAATTCGGTGCGCCGTGGGATGAAACGGACGTGATGCGGTCTAACATTTCGGCAGTTTTTATTGTTAAAGGTACGCTGCAGGCCGGCTGGGGAGCGATATCCGGTGGATATGCATATGCGGAATGTATTTCGCTTCCGAGAAAGGAAGGATATGAAGCGTATGGGTGGGCGCCGCTGCGCGGGCAATGTGCAGACACTTTTACCGCGAAAACGCTGGTCGGTATCAGTGCGGCGGCGAAACAGCCGGAGGCGGCGCAGGACTTCGTGAAAGGCATGTTCGGTAAGGAGAACCAGAGCAGTTGCTATCAGGGACTGCCGATCAATAAAGCGGCGCTGCAGGCAGGCTTTATACCCGTGGAAGAACCCGTTGAGGAAGGCGTATGGGGGTCTCTTGGAGGAATCGGTGAGGACGGAAGTATCTATTCGCTGGTAACTTATTGGCCTGATCAGGCGCAGATTGCAGCACTGCAGACTTATATGGAGTCGGTGAAGACACCATATCTGGAAAATACGGTTCTGGAAGAGGCGGTATATGAGCAAGGAACCTCCTATATGCAAGGGAGAAAAAGTCTTGACGAGGCTTTGGACGATATAGAGAAGAAGATGGCGATTTATTTGGCCGAATAGCTAGACATGAAGCAGGATCTGAAGGAGTGAGGAAATTGATTGATTTGAAGAAGGGTTTGCGTTTGGAAGACGAGCTTGGATTTGGGGAAGGGCTTGCGGTAGAGGATGATGACGGGGACAGAGTGCCGGGGCCGGGTAAAATGTTGAAAAATATGCTGGCAAAAAGGCGTGTACCCGTGAAAAATCAGCGCTCATCGGTGAAAAAGCGCAAGGACACGAGAGCATTTTTCCTGTTTATCGCGCCCAGTCTGCTGGGAGTGCTGGTGTTTGTGCTGTTGCCGTTTCTGGATGTGTTCGGGCGGTCTTTTCGGACGGTAGTGACGAGTAAGTTTGTGGGATTCCAGAATTACGCAACGATCTTTGCAAATCAGGCATTCCGGCTGGCGGTCAGAAATACGGTGCGGTTTACACTTGTCTGTATTCCGCTGCTGGTGGTGATCGGTCTGATGATTGCACTGCCGGTGAGCAAACTGAAGAGTGCGGGAACGATTAAGTCGCTCTATTTGTTTCCGATGGCTATGCCCACGGCAACAATCGTCATTGTATGGAAGATGGTTTTCTATAAACAGGGTTTTCTGAATCTTGCGTTGACCCGGCTGGGTGAACTGACCGGACTGTGGGGAGAGATTCATACGGATTATCTGGGAACGGAGGCGGCATTCTGGGTTCTGGTGTTCAGTTACATCTGGAAAAATGCGGGATACACGATTGTGCTCTGGCTGGCCGGAATCCTGGGGATTCCCAATGAGCTTCTGGAAGCGGCACGGGTGGACGGCGCCACAGAGCGGCAGTGTTTTTTCAGGATCATTCTGCCGAATCTGAAAGGAAGCCTGTATACGATCGTGATTCTCTCCTTCCTGAATTCGTTTAAGATCTACAGGGAGGCATATCTGGTGGCGGGTGCGTATCCGCAGCAGGATATGTATCTGCTGCAGCATTTGTTTAATAACTGGTTCGTCAATCTGGATTTTGATAAGATGGCGGCTGCGGCAGTGTGCGTGGGCGGATTCCTGTTTGTGGTGATTATGCTGCTGCAGCGGATGTGGGACAATAAGACGTGAAGAAGACATGAAGAAGAGATGAAGTTATGCTAAGGCTGTAAAGAACACAGCCTAAGAATAACTAAATCATCTCTGGGAGAATAAGACATGAAGATATACTAAGACTGCAAAATACGCAGTCTAAGTACATCTAAGTCATGTCTGAGAGAACGCATAAAGCGTGCGTTCTCTGCGGGATGAGTAATGAATAGAGAAAAGAGGTTCTGGTATATGGATTTACATAACTTGAAAATAAGCGGGAAGGACGTCAAAAGAGGTATTACGGTTCTGCTGATCATGATTCCGACGCTGCTGGTGTGTCTGCCGATTATCCTGCTGGTGACGGGATCGGTGATGAGCAACGGGGAACTGCGGCAGCATTTGTCGCCGGTTTTTTCGGACGCTATGGAATATATCAGCTGGAAGATCGTGCCGGATTACCCTACGTTTGAAAACTACGGGAAATTACTTTTTATGACGCCGCAATTCTTTGTTTTGTTCTGGAACTCTATCAAGATGGTAGGGTGTATCCTGTTAGGACAGCTTTTGATCGGGGTTCCGGCGGCGTGGGCTTTTGCGGTTTATCAGGTGAAGGGAAGCCGGGTGCTTTTTGCACTTTATGTAGTGCTTATGCTTCTGCCGTTTCAGGTGACGATGCTTTCCAGTTATCTGGTACTGAATAAACTGGGAATGCTTAACACGCAGCCTGCGGTGATTCTGCCTGCGGTCTTTTCCACGTTTCCGGTGTTCCTTACCTATGGCGGTTTCCGCTGCATTCCCTTGCAGCTTTTGGAGGCGGCGCGGATTGATGGAGCGGGGGAAGTGCGTATCTTTTGCAGAATAGGGCTTCCACTCGGAAAGAGCGGGTTATTGTCTGCCATGGTGTTAGGGTTTTTAGAGTACTGGAATATGATGGAACAGCCGATGGCGTTTCTGGAAGATAAGGCGCTGTGGCCGCTGTCGCTGTATCTGCCCGAGATCACATGGGCACAGGCGGGATACGCGTTTACGACTTCGATCATTACGTTAATTCCTGCGGTGTTTGTCTTTGTGTGGGGACAGGATTATCTGGAGCAGGGAATTATTTTTTCGGGGTTAAAAGAATAGGGTGAAAAATCATTCACAGCGTGAAAAAGACATTCACGCGAAAGAACTGTCTGCAGAGCGCATTTGCTGCAGGAAGCATTCTTCCCTGAAATCTGGTGATTACGCGAAGTGGAATCGGTATAAATAGGAACGGAGGAGAGTACGTTGGAAGGTAACAGGAAAAAGAAAATTGTGACAGGTTTTTGTGTGTTTATGGTATTTATGTGGTTGTGCACGGTCATTTCCAAGAGCATATATGCCTCGCAGCTTCCGATCGTGTCTACGGAATCGGTTGAAAAGAAGTATGTGGAACACATCGTAAATGTGGACGGCATTGTCGTGGCGGGAGATAAGAATCCTGTGACGGCGCTTGGCGGTCTGCGGGTCGATAAGCTTGCGGTGCAGGTGGGCGACCAGGTGGAAGAGGGTGATGTGCTTTTTACGATAGACATGGAAGACCTGACGGCTATCATAGATGAGAAACAGACGGCGGTTTCCAAACTGCAGACACAGATCAATACCATGGTGGAAAATGAGGAACTGGCGAGACAGAAGAGAGAACTGGACGAGAAGCGCGCCAGAGAAGATTACGATGCGCTGGCGAGACGGGAAGACACGCTGGTGGGCAGAGGTGCGGAGGAAATCAATCAGGCGGAGAAGGATATAGAGAATCATGCCGGCGATGAGGAAGCGCTGAAAGACGCACTGCAGGCAGCCGCCTATGCGGAAGCAGACGCCAGATGGCAGAGAGAGACGAACATGAAAGAGGCAACCAGAAAGGTGGAGGATATCACAGCACCGGAAAGTGCTGATTCTACGCTGGCGGTAAATCGTCTGGAACTTGCGGACCTGCAGGATGATCTGGCGCTTTTTCAGGCAGTAAAGGATGCGGAAGGTCAGATCAGGGCAGAGCACGGCGGTCTGGTGACAGATATCTATATCAGCGTCGGCGGCAGAACTTCCGACTCGGCTGTCATGCTGCTTTCCGATGATTCCGTGCCCTGCCAGTTTAAAACTGTACTCACACAGGAGCAGAAAAAGTATGTGGGGCTGAATGACACGGTGTCCCTCAAACTGGACGGAAGCAGCAGAGAGAAAGAAGTGACGGTGGACTATCTGTCCGAGAGCAGCGCCATGCCCGGAAGTTATGAAGTTTACATTGATCTTCCGGAGGGAACCGGGGTGCCCGGCATGTCAGGCATGATGAGCCACGCGGAGTCGGGGGAGAAACATTCCTGCTGTGTTACACCGGCGGCTGTGTACGAGGAAGGTGCGAAGAGTTACGTCTATGTGGTCAGGGAGCGGGACGGTATTCTCGGACAGGAGTATTACGCCGAGCAGGTTAATGTGAGAATACTCGATAAAAATGAAAGCTGGGTTGCGGTAGAAGGTGCGCTGGATCAGGACAGTGTCATTATTGCTTCTTCCACCA
This sequence comes from uncultured Lachnospiraceae bacterium, assembly GCA_937920345.1. GTDB lineage: Bacteria > Bacillota > Clostridia > Lachnospirales > Lachnospiraceae > UBA3282. Next base: position 22,729 of record CALGVA010000074.1, on the reverse strand, counting down.
GAGAGTTGAGGAACGGAGAGGTGATCAGGCTGTCGGAGGAGTAGGAGACGCAAGGCAGCGGGTCTTACCTTTGTATCTGTAAAATGTAATGATTTATTTATTGGATTAGGGTGTCAAAAGGTACTCTGCCCTCTCAGCCTTTCGTAAGCACCTTTTGACACGCTAACCTTTATTGAAAAAGAAGTCAGGCCGGAAAACCTGACTTCTTTGATCTGTTAGCTATATACGATGTCTTATGGACTCAATATCCACAATATAAATAGATAGTATAACATATCTTAAAAACGTAAAAACAATAAAATATTATTTCTATGAAGCACACCATTTTTAAGCACTACTGTAGTATATAGTCTACCACATCACAAAATAAAAGTCTAGTAAATTTTTGATTTCCCTTTACAATATAATTACAGCTGAAGCCTGACGGCTTTATTCCTGCGGGTAACAAGTCAGGTGGCTGTCTGCAGGCGGGAGTAAAAGAACTTTCGGGAGTACACAATACTACAGAGGGAGGTCGCATATGAGTACGCAGCGCAAACAGAAAAAGAGGGACTTATCACGGCAGGCGGAGGAAGATTATCTGCAGCAGACACTGGACGTCGTGAAAGATAATCTTAAGAATTACGGGCATGAAGTGTCGCGCATGCAGGAGGATATCGATGAGATGCTGGCGCACTACCATGATAATGATACGGAAGTGCTTACGATCCTGAATAATACCGTGACTATGCACGATCATATGAAAAGAGCGTTGCTGCGGAACGAAAAGGCACTGCACAAGCCATATTTCGGCAGGATCATTTTCCATGACGAGGCGCTTGACAAGGAAGAGTCCATCTATATCGGCAGAGGCGGGATCTCGAAGGACACGACCCACTGGATGGTAACGGACTGGCGCGCGCCGGTGGCAAATGCGTATTACGAGAACGGTCTGGGCAGGTGCAGTTATGAGGCGCCGGGCGGGCAGCAGATCGAGATTGATCTGCAGGTGAAGCGTACTTATGAGATAGAAGAGGGGAGACTGCTGGATTATTTTGACAGCGAAGTGATCGCGAATGACGATCTGCTGACGAAATACCTTGCGAAAAATAAACAGGCGGTTCTAAGCGAGATTGTTGCGACAATCCAGAAAGAGCAGAACGAGATCATCCGGAAATCTCCCTATCACAACATGATTGTACAGGGGGTGGCAGGTTCCGGTAAGACGACTGTGGCGATGCACCGGATCTCTTATATTCTGTACAATTATGAAGAGCGCTTTAAACCGGATGATTTCTATATCGTGGGAAGCAACCGTATTCTCCTCAACTATATCACGGGCGTACTGCCGGATCTAGACGTGTACGGCATACGACAGATGACGATGGAGCAGCTTTTTGTCAGATTGCTGTATGAGGACTGGGACGATAAGAAGTATCGAATCAAAAGTACGGATGCGGGTGGAAAAAGTGCAGGTAATACAAGTACGGACGCAGATGGAAAAAGCGCAAGTAATCCAGGGACAGATGCGAATGGAAGGAATGGCGGGGAAAAGGCCGCCGTGACAGGAAGAGCCGGTGACAGCATAAAAGGGAGTTCCGCTTGGTTCCGGGATCTGGAAGCATATTGCCGGAAGCTGGAACAGGAAACCATATCCTGTAAATCCGTTTACCTGAATCCGAAACAGTTCGTGGAAGGGATTCGGGATGGTAAGATTGGTGTGTTTGATGAGAGCGGAGACCGGCTGTCCGATATAAAAGATCTGGTCTGTCTGATCGAGGGCGATGCAGTGGAACGGTATGTGCGGCAGAATCCCGCCGTGTCCGTGCAGAGCAAGATCAATATGTTAAACACCCGTCTGCGGGGGAAAATCAAAGAAGAGTTCCTGGGAAAAGGTATTAAGTATACGGAAGCCGAGCGCAAAGCGATTCTGAAAGCATATCGCGGATATTATGGCGGCAGAACCTGGAAACGATCGATTTTTGAGTTGTACGAAGATTTCCTGTACAGTCAGAGGGGAAAGGGTTATGATGTTGGCATACCGGACGAGACGTTTGATGTCTATGATCTGGCCGCGCTGGCGTATCTTTATAAGAGAGTAAAAGAGACGGAAGTGATCAGCGAGGCGCACCATATCGTGATCGATGAGGCGCAGGATTTCGGGATGATGGCTTACCTGGTACTGCATTTTTGCATCTATCGATGCACTTATACCGTTATGGGGGATGTCTCCCAGAACATTCACTTCGGTTACGGCTTAAATGACTGGGAAGAACTGAAAGGGCTTCTCCTGACAGATTCCATGGACAGCTTCGGGATTCTTAAGAAAAGTTACCGTAATACGGTGGAAATCTCGGATTTTGCCACGAATATTCTGCACCATGGACAGTTCTTTATGTATCCGGTGGAACCGATCATCCGGCACGGTAATCCCGTGCAGGTGCGGCAGCTTGCAGACAGACAGTCCATGATCCGCGAGGCAGCTGAAGTCTGCAGGAGATGGCAGACCGGAAGCAGTAAGCTGGATACAATTGCTATTGTCTGCAGAGACCAGAAGGAAGCTTCTGCGGTGGCGCGGGAACTTTCACAATATATAGACGTGGTGGAAAGCGATCCGGAGAAGACGGAGTTCGGCAGCGGTATTATGGTGCTGCCTGTGGAGTACACCAAAGGACTGGAATTTGACGCGGTTCTGGTTTTTGATCCTTCCAGAGAAAAGTATCCGGCAGACGATGGACACGCGAAGCTTCTCTATGTGGCGGCAACCCGTGCGCTCCATGAATTGTGCGTGCTTCACACCGGAAACCTGACAGGGCTGATCGCAGATCCGGTGCCGGAGCGCAGCGGGGATAAGGGCAGCATAACGATGCCGGGCCGCAGCGGGGATAAAGGCAGCATAACGACACCGAAACGCGATGGGGATAAGGACGGCATAGCGGCGCAGGAATGTGACAGAGATGACGCTGTAATGTCGGGTCACAGTTACGGCAAAGAACATAGGATGAAGCCTGCATATGTGACAGAAGTGTCAGAAAATTATGCTGAAAAACGGCGTAAAGTACAGATACCGGAAGCGGGCATAAAATCAGACAGGCGAAAGAAAAAAACAATATCAATCGTGCGCAATCAGCTTCGGGAGGAAAGTGGTGTTCAATCGGGAAAATCTGCACCGAAATCAAATACGGCCGCGGAATCAGGCAAAGTATCAAAGCCATATACGTCTCTGAAAGCGGACACAGTTTTAAAACCCCAAATGCAGACCGTGCGGAAGGGATACGCCTTCGGCGATATGCCATCCACCGAGATGCTGCGTCCGCCGGGACACGGCAGGATCGATCTGGCGGTGAAATGGGTTACGAAACAGCAGGACGGCCTCTATCTGCACAGCCGGTACGGTGTACTGCGCTTAAGTCCGGTCGGAAGCGCGATCGTAAGGGTCACTTTTGCAAAAGGCGGACAGATCGCTGATCATATCAATGATAAGATAGCGGTACATGCCGTAGATAAAAGATGGATGTATAAGGAGTCCGGCAGTACGGTTGACCTTATGACGGACGAACTGTTCGTGCAGGTGGATAAGGGAACGGGTGCGATCCGCTATATGACGCGGGATAAGAAACTTCTCCTGGCGGAACGAAGCCGGGAATGCCGCCAGATAGAAAACGGAACAGGCGGAGGCGTCAGAACATGGCTCTATTTAGACTGGCAGAAGAAGGAAGATCTGTACGGCATGGGTGCGGGAGAAACGGCAGGACTGCATCTGCGGGGAAGCGCCAGATATATTTCTCATGCCGGTACATGTGGAACAGACAGCGGGGAACTGCCGTTTATTCTGTCAGATCAGGGCTACGGAATCGTGGTGGCGGCGGACAGCCCGGTTATGTGCTGTGACATTCCGGCGTACGGTTCCTATCTGCATGCTGAGAATGAGGAACAGATAGATTTCTATTTCATAACAGGAAAGCGTCAGAATACGATCCTGAACGCTTATGCTTATCTCTGCGGGAAGCTGTGAGGCTGGGATTCCGGACGCTATCGCCTGCAGCGCAACTTAACTCTCCTGCCGCGTGATTGCAAAGCAAGATACCTTCGGTTACAATAGTGAACAACGATAGAAGATCAATCACGGCATTTTGCGCGCAGGCCGTCTGAAAGGAACAAACCGTAGAAGGAGAGGAGTGAACATATGACGAAAATACATTTGCGGATATATGACTTGAGAAAGGCAGAACGGCTCAGCCAGCGGGAACTTGCAGATGAAGTCGGCGTTTCTGTGCAGACGGTCAGCAAGTGGGAGAATCATTTATGTATGCCGGATATCACGCTTCTGCCGGATATTGCACGATTTTTCAAGGTGACGGTGGATGAGCTTCTGGGAATTGTGCCGCTTGCGGGAGAGGAGTACATACCTGTTAAGAGCGGTGAAAAGGATTACTGGGAGTCGCGGCTGGATTATTTGAAAGCCAGCAGAAGAGCGATGTGGAACGAGGATTATCTTCAATTTCTTGTCGAGAGAGTGTGGCGGATCAGACAGCCGGTGGACGTGTTGGATTGCGGCTGCGGCTTCGGATACATGGGTGCTGCGCTGCTGCCTTTTTTACCGGAGGGAAGCACATATACGGGAATCGACTTCAGTGAAAATATGCTGCGTGGGGCAGAACGCTTTTTCGCCGAGGAAGGTTATCGAGGAGAATTTATCTGCGGTGATTTTCTTCAGCACAAGTTTCAGAAACACTATGATATTACAATCAGCCAGTGCGTTATGCGGCATGTGAATGAGCCGCGGGAGTTTTTGCGTAAAATGATTGCAGGTACGAAGCCGGGCGGGCTGGTGGCGGTGATTGACGTGAACCGGGAACTGGAAAGTGACGGTCTGTATGTAGACGGACTGGAATATGATAAGCTCTGTTCGCGAAACGGTTTTCGCAAGATGTGGAGAAAGGAAATGGAATGTCAGGGCCGGGATTATGCCATCGGCATGAGAATGCCTTTTCTCATGCGGGAGGAAGGGCTTGTGCAGGTGGAGGTCCGCATGAATGACAGGGCGGCGTTTGTCTGTCCCGAACAGGAGGATTATGCGGACAGCGTGGAATATTTTCTGGAGGAAAAAGGCTGGCACAGCAGTGTTTCGGCAGAGGCGGAAGAAGAGATGGTGGGTGGTTTTATGAATCACGGCATGGAAAGGAAGGAAGCGGAAAGTTATTGCCGCAGACAGCGGAAGTTACAGTCGCATATGGCAGCAAACCGGATGGACCTGAAGTATCTTCACTATCGCGGACTGATGATCAGCTTCGGGAGAAAGCAGGCATAAAGTCGGACAGATGGTATAGGAAAAAAGCAAAGAATATGGTACGATAAATACATCTCAAAAACGGAGGAGTAAAAACATGGGTATTGTAATTAAGAATGCACTGGCGATTCTGCCGCAAGGAGCGGAAGATGCAGTGCGGGAGACGAGTATCTACATCGAGCAGGACAGGATCACGGGAATCGGGCAGGCACCGGAAGGATTCACCCAGGACAAGGTAATTGACGGCAGGGACAAGCTGGTGATTCCGGGGCTGGTGAACTGCCACACCCATTCCTACATGTCCTTTATGCGGAATGTGGCGGATGATCTGTCCTTTATGGACTGGCTGTTCGGAACCATCGATCCCATCGAGCAGCAGATGACAGACGAGGATACATACTGGGGCGCGAATCTGGCGATCATCGAGATGATGAAGAGCGGCACCACCTGCTTCAATGATATGCAGATGAACATTCATCAGACGACCCGCGCTGTCAAAGAATCCGGTATGCGCGCGGTGATCAGCCGCGGCCTGGTGGGAAGCGGTAATGACGAGGCAGGACAGATGCGGCTGCGTCAGGCTTACGAGGAACGGGATGCGGCGGCGGACTGCGACAGACTTTCGTTTGTGTTAGGACCCCACGCACCGTACACCTGCGATGAGGACTATCTGAAAATAGTTGCGAATGAGGCGAAGAAGAACGGCATGGGTATCCATATCCATTTGTCGGAGAGCGAGAGCGAGATCGGACAGATCAAGGAGAAATACGGCTGCAGTCCCATTGCGCTGGCGGACAGATGCGGGCTGTTTGATGTGCCTGCCATTGCGGCGCACTGCGTACAGATCGACGAGGCGGATATGGATATTCTGAAAGCGAAGCATGTCAGTGTGGTAACCAATCCGGCCAGCAATATGAAGCTCGGTAACGGTTTTGCGCCGGTGGCCGGTATGCTGGAGAAGGGTATCAACGTATGCCTCGGCACGGACGGCGCGGCCAGCAACAACTGCCTGAATATGTTCCATGAACTGAGCCTGCTTACGCTGATCCATAAAGGAACCGGCAGAACACCCCAGTGTGTGAGCGCCAAAGAAGGCTTCCGCATTGCGACGATCAATGGGGCGAAAGCGCTTGGCATGGAAAAAGAAATCGGAAGTATTGAGGTGGGCAAGAAGGCTGATCTGGCGATTCTCGATCTGAATACGCCTTCCCTGACGCCCAGAAATAATCTGATCGCGGGCCTGTCCTATTCCGCGAACGGCTCCGAGGTCGATACGGTTATCATTAACGGACAGATCACTATGGAGAACAGGAAACTCCTCACGATCGACGAGCAGCTGGTATACCGTAAGATCCAGGAGATCATCGAGCGGATGGGGCTGGATAAGAAGGTATATTAAGAACTTCTGTTTCTTCTTTATCATCAGCTTTTTGTATTATGCTTCGTGTGAGGAGCGGCTTCCTGTAACCGGCCTCTGCTAAGACGGAAAACGGTATCGGCCTCTTTTGCCAGTTCGTTAGAGTGGGTAACGACCACAACACATTTTCCTGCCTGATGGGCGCTGTCTTTGAGAATGGACGTGATTTCGGCGGCGGTGTCCTCGTCCAGATTTCCGGTCGGCTCATCGGCCAAAATAATCTGTGCGTCGCTGGCCAGAGCACGGGCGATAGCCACACGCTGCTGCTGTCCCCCGGACAGCTTCAGCACACTCCGCCTTGCTTCCTCGGCAGTCAGTCCCAGCTGTTCCAGAATTGGCAAAGGCGGCAGCTTTGATGTCAGGGCCACATTTTCCATCGGGGTCAGGTAGTCGATCAGGTTGTAGCCTTGGAAAATGAAGGTCACATTGCGGCGGCGATGGAGAGAAAGTCCAAGCTTTTCAATATCCTCGCCCTGATAGAGGATTTGACCGTCGGTCAGGCTGTCCAATCCGCCCAGCAGAGAAAGCAGTGTTGTTTTCCCGCACCCCGAGGGGCCTAGAATAGCGTACATTCTGCTTTGCTCTAATTGGGCACTGATCCCTTGCAGCACCGTGTGTTTTCCGTATGCATATCTGACGTTGTTCATCTCTAAAATTGGCATTTTAACACCCTCCTCAACTCATTTTTGTCAGGATTTCATTTGGCTTCATTCTCATAACCGGAACACTTGCGGCACAGACGGAGAGCAGGGCGATCAGCATTCCCATGCCATACACTGCCGTGAAAATATCACCGCTGATTCTGACATCCAATTCCTCCACTTTCGGAGCGGCAAAGACCGGGCTTAAATCAAAATTGTCAGAAGTAATCGGCATCCCGGCCTGTACCGTATTGGAAGTCGATTCGGGAACAATATGCTCATTGTTCCGTATCAGCAGCATATTCCCTACCCTATCCGCCGCCATACCGCCGACGGGGTAGGAAATGCCAAAGGCCAGCACCGCGATGAGTGCTATTTCCAGCATTCTCTGTGCAATGACTTTTTCCTTGCTCTCTCCCAGCGCTAACATTACCCCGGTTTCCCGTACGCGGAATTTTGCCCAAATGGAAAGCAGCAGAATTAAAATTATGATTCCGACCACAACAATCACCACAATCATGACGCGGATGGAGCTGTTCATTCCCTCCAGCGCGCTCTCTGCGCTCTGATAAGCGGCGTTATCAAATTCAATTTTGAAACAGTCCCGGTTGATCGCGCGGTTACCCTGAATATTTTTGATGATCGCATCCATTTCAGCGGGATCTTCAATGCTGAATGTGACCCTTTCATATCCCATGGGCTCCATGCCGATGGATTCCAACAAGTCATTTAAATAGGGCAGCAACGTTCGGGAGTCCACAAACACCCAGTTTTGAAGCATTTGCCGCTGGCCTGTGTACTCGTCGATCTGCTGCTCTTTTAAAATATCGAATATGCCGCAAATTGTAAAAACACATTCCTGCTTTTCGGCAGGAAAATCAATGCCCGTCACATCCCGGTTGATTTCCAGTGTGATGCGGTCGCCTACCGCGAGCTGATTCAGCTCCGCCAGCTCCCGGCTGATTACGGCCTGCCCTGACGTTTCGCCGGAGAACATCTCTCCCTGCATTATCTCCAAAATACCGTTTGCAAAGTAGGAGCATTGCCGCAAAGAGGTCCATCCCTGTATTGGTGCGATACGGGCTTTGGCAGAGGAATAATAATTCTGCTTGTTTTCAGCCAGGTTATAATATTGCCCGTCCTCAGATTTCAGATTGGCGACTACCTCAATATTGGCACTGTAATCGGCAATACCGGGGGTTTTCAAGACTTCATCAATTACCTCATTGTCGATGGTATCACCGCTATAGTAACTGGCGGTATATTGGTCTGTGGAACCCGCACTTTGCATATTCGCGGGATTCCTCGTATCGATTTCCAAACTGAACGTTCCCCCCAATTGTCCCCGCAGATTTGCTGCCGCCGTGTCGGAGGCTTGCAGGATGGAAAGGCCAATCAACGCGGAAGTACAGGCGGCAAGCAGAATCAAAAAAGCAATCACACTTTGCTGCCACTTTCGGACGACATATACAAACGCTCTTTTTATAAAGTTCATGGTGTGTCCTCCTTAACTCAATTTTGAAAGAATTTCTTTGGGATTCATCCGCATAATACCTACGCTTGAAAGCGCGGCAGACAAAAGCAGCACCAATATCCCGCATCCCGCAGTTACCGCGAATACGGCTATGGCGGGAACGGTGCCTGTCGGCTCCGCTATGCCCTCTATGTTCCCGTAAATGCGCTTGCCTATCATCGGCCAGATCAGAAAAACGGCACCGGCGGACAGGACAAGCGCGGCGGCTGCAATAAAGACCGCTTCCATAAAACGCTGCAAAAGGACTTCGCCCTTTGAAATGCCAACCGACAGCATAATGCCCAGCTCATGCCGGCGGCTTTTGCTAAACAGAGCTTGTATCAGAGACAGTACCGCTATGCCGGCAACGACCATGACCGTCAGCAGCGTGCGGGCCAGCTCCCTTATGCTTAACAATGGTCCTGCCGCTTTCTCGTATTCCTCCACGCTGGCGGTTATTAAAAAACAACTCCACGCAATGCCGCCCGTTTCCCTGATTTCGTCTATGGTTTGATTGACTTGCGCCGGGTCATTGATCCGGAAATCCACATAGTCGGCCCCTGCTGTTCCCATAAGTGCCCTGCCGCTTGTAATATCAATGAAAATTTTGTTCTCCAGCAAGTGAACCGGTGCCGCAACATCAGTGTTCTGCTGGGCTGCTTCTACCGTAAACAGTCCGCTGATTTTCACGGTAACGGGCTGTCCGCTATGGTCTTTACGGGGCGATAGCCGTATTTCATCCCCAATGTGCAAATCATTCTCATTTGCCAGCGCTTCACTGATCAAGGCCCCGCTTTCGCCAAACGGCTCACCGGCTGCCAGTTTCACCCGCTGCGTTTGAAATGCTGCGGAAAGTAATGGATCGGTGCCTGCTTCCAAAGACAGCAGATGCGCAGCAATGGGATCATCCCCGTATATCCCGTTATAATCAATCAGTCTCAAATCCTCCTGCATGAGAATTTCCCCCTTGAGAACGGCATTGTAGGCGTTGATCCCTTCTTTGGCCCGAACCGCCTGAATAAGGTTCTCGTCCAGCGGCGCTCCGATGTAGGTAATGTTGGTTTGCCCGTCAGCTTCGGTTATCATGACATTTTCCCGGTTCTGCATATCGGGGGAAACGCGAAAACCGCCGCCCAAACGCTGTCTGGTCTGCTGTATCGCCAGATCGGTGGTGCGGTAGAGCAGCAACCCGACCATCACGAAAGAGAACAGAAGCAGCATGACAAGCAGTAAAAGGACGGATTTTCCTGCTTTGCGCCGGACATACAGGTATGCCCGCTGCCATATTTGCATTTTGCAATCAACTCCTTTACGGTTTTGCTACGTTTATAAAAATAACACGGTTGTGTTTCACCAATGTGGCGTGTATATTTCACCGGTGTTTCAAATAAAAAAAGTTCCCCGCTTCATAAAGCAGGGAACTGACTGCAAAGTTAAAAGAAAATAGTGAAACGCATACCGCTGTGTCCTTTCCCGTCCGAATCATCAAACGGGGCAAAGGAAAACCGAAAGGAAAGGGTGTTTAAAATCTTTGCGGTGATATACAACCCCAGACCGTTTCCGCCATCCGGATTTTCGCTGCCCCGGTTCCGGCTCCGGGAGAAGTCCGGCCGGTAGAACGGTTCAAAAATGTGGGGCAGCACGTTTGATGGGACAGGCTCACACTCGTTTTCAAAGACAACCGTCCTGCCGTTTATATAAACGCGCAGTCTTCCGGGCGGTTTCGTATATTTGACCGCGTTGGAGAGGATGTTGGACAGGGCCTTTTCCATGGCATTCGCGGGAAAGCCGGCAGAAAAGTCGGCAGAAAAATCCGTATCTAACTGAATCCCTTTTGCCTTTGCAATCAGGGCATACGGGGACAGTACCTTTTCCATGAAAACCCGCATGGACACTTCTTCCGTCGCTTCCTGTTCAAAGGAAAAGTTCAATTTGGAGGCGTCCAATATCTCCTGTATCATCACGCTGAATGTTTTCACCATATCCCGACACACCGGCAGATAGGTTTCCCAATCCCGATACCGGCCAATGCCCATAATCATATTGTCAAGCATCCCCCACAGCGCTGTGACAGGCGTTTTCAGCTCATGGGACGCGGCCCGCAGGAAGTCCACCTTTGCCGCTTCTGCTTCGCTGACGCGGGCGTTTTCTTTCTGCAAATCATCTATGGTAGAGAGCAGACTTTGATAAAGGGCGTTTACATTTTCTGAAAGCATCCCGATCTCATCTCCGGTTTCCACACGGCATACTGCCGATGGGTCAAGCGTTTTCATCCGAGCCGTCATAGCCGAGATCTCGGATAGCGGTCTTGCGATTGTTCCGGAATACAGCAGGGCAAAAATTGCCGCCAGCAGCAGGGACAGCAGCAAAGTAAACGGCAGAAATACGATGACCGCTTCTTTCGCCTCATTGACCGGCTGGAGCGTGGCCGCCAAAACCAGATAGCAGGACTTTCCGCCTGCCATATCAAAGCGGGTGCCTGAATAAAATCCCGCGTCCGTCTTGGTGTAAAAGTCATTCTTCAAATAGGAGAGGTCTGTGTCCTGACCGGCACTTGGAATGCGCCAGGCAGATTTAACAGTTTCCTGTAACGAATGGTCACGATCGGCCGGGGATGTGCCATCTACCGCAAGATTATAAATCGCTCCATCGTAATACACAAAGATACTCATTTGATATTGGAGCGCATACTGCGACACTATGCCCTCTATTTTATCGGGAGGCGTATCTTTCAGTGCCTTAATAAGCTGTTCCTGCGTATCTTGAAATTTTGCCTCCTTTTGCCTTGTGTAGACAATGGGCATCATGAAGTAAAACAGCGCATGGCTGATTACCGAAATGGCGGCCATCAATGAAAAGACGTATAGGAACGTCTTAGGAAACAGCTTTATTTTTTTCATGATAATCTCCATTCCGCAGACGCTTTAGCGTCGGAGGAATCGCGAGCCGAATATCAGATTCGGCTCTGCGATAAGAGCTATTTTGTGACGCCTGCGGCACAAATAGCCGTGTGAAAAATGAGCTATCAAGCTTATTTTTCACACTATCACCACCTTGGCGGTTATTATATCATTATTGTGTGTCACCAGTGTGAATTTCTACAGGAAAAAGATGCCGCCTCTCTGTTGACAAATCAGTCTATTAATAGTAGACTAAAAATACAGTCTACAAACAGTAGACCAAAAAGTAAAAAGGAGCAACTTATGTATGAAACAAAATAAAAAGGAATACAGGCTAGCGGAGACGGAAGCGCGGTTTGCGGAACTGATCTGGCAGCGGGAACCGATAACCTCGCCGGAGCTTGTCAGATTATGTGAGAAGGAATTTAACTGGAAGAAATCCACTACCTATACGGTTTTGAAGAAGCTGTGTGACAGAGGGATTTTTCAGAATGAAAAGGCGGAAGTGACGTCGCTTATATCTAAAGAGGAGTTTTACGGTTTCAAGAGCAGGAAATTCGTGGAGGATTCCTTCGGCGGCTCCATACCGCGGTTTTTGACGGCTTTTATGGGCGGCAAGAAGCTGACCGAAGAGCAGGCGGCGGAGATCAAACAACTGATCGACGAGTACACTGCAAGATGAAGAGGATACAAAACGGAGAGCGGACGTTTCCCGGCATAAAGGTGCCTTTGTCAATCGAAGGTGTCGTCCGAACAACAGGACAGGCAGCGAAATAAATAACGAAGGGTGTGACGAACGAAATGAATATTACGACAATTTTTATAACGATCCTGAATATGAGCCTCACGGCGGGCTACTGCACTGCGGCGGTGATTCTGCTTCGTTTTTTCTTGAAAAAGCAGCCGAAAATCCTGTCCTATCTGCTGTGGAGCGTGGTGCTGTTCCGGCTGTTGTGTCCTGTTACGTTTTCCAGCAGTTTCAGCCTGCTGCGGATGGATACGAATGTGATCTCACAGGAGAACCTTGCGGGTTTGCGGTCATCGGACGGGGCGGTATGGCAGGAAGGAGTGGACGCATTGACACAGGGCATAGGAAACCAGAGTGAGGAAACCGGTATTCTGCCGGCCGGGGCACAGGTGCAGCCGGGCGTGCGTACCCGCACGCAGATTTTGCTGGCGGCAGGCGCATGGATCTGGCTTGCGGGCATGGTTTTCCTGATCGCTTACGGAATCTGGTCGGCATACCGGCTGCGCCGTTTCCTGCAAAGAGCCGTTTGTGTGGAGGAAGGGATCTATGAGGTGGACGGGCTCTCCTCGTCGTTCGTGTTCGGTGTGTTTTGCCCGCGTATCTATCTGCCGGCTGGTCTGCCGGCGGCGGAACGTGCGTTTGTGCTGGCACATGAGCGCGTACACGCTGCCAGAAAGGATTATCTGGTGAAACTTCTGGCATGGCTGGCAAGGTGCATTCACTGGTTTAATCCGCTGGCATGGCTCGCTTTTGCACTGCTGGAGCATGATATGGAAATGTCCTGCGATGAGGCTGTCGTGCGCAGACTCGGCACGGATGTGCGGCAGGATTACTCCCGCGCGCTGGTGGCCTTATCCTGCGATACGCCGCAGACCGGGAGCTGCCCGCCGGCATTCGGAGAAGGCAGGATCAAAGACCGTGTCCGCAATATTCTGGCGTATCGGAAGAGAGCGTTTATGACGGTTGCTGTATTGGCAGCTGTGCTGCTTGTCGTGGCTGTAGGGCTTTCCATCAATCCTGCCGGCAATGATGAGGCGGAGGAGCAGCTCCGACTGGGAGAGAAGGACCGGTTTGTCATGGATTATGCGAATGCATGGTGCAGCCGGGACGGAGAGGCGATCGTCGGAATGTATATTGATGAGGAAACAGCTTTTGAGAAGCTGCCTATGCTGGAGAAAACAGGCGGGGAGTATACTTTCGGCATGTCAAGCCCATGGCCCGACGAGTTCTGGCGGACGGTGCCGACGGGAGCGGGTAAAGACGAGGGAACGGCGGAAATCCGCTATTATGCATGGACATCCGATCCCCATGTGACTGTCTGGAAAGAGGAGATCACTTTTCAGAAAATAAAGAGCGGAAATGATAATGAGCAGGATCATTCCGAATACCGGGTGACAGACAGCAGACTGACTTATCTGGACAGCATTGCCTCGGAGGCGGAGTACAGGGACGCATACTGGGGTGAGGGAGCACACCATTTTGTTGATTATGTGGAACGGGGATTTGTGGATGCAATCAACTACCAGGCAGAGTACGACGCGGAAAACGGCGGGAACGACCGCAATGCCGTATACAGAAGTCCGGAGACGGCGGCACCGTACATTATGAATCTGAGCGGCGGCACGGCTGAGGCGTCGATCTTCGATAACGGTACAGCGCTTGTGGAGTATACTTTCGCGGACGGCAGCAGAGAGGTGATCCCGATGATCGACGCCAACTTCGACGGCCGGACGAGCAGTACAGCGCAGGACAGTCCGGGGGACGGGACGCAGACGGAAATGCCGGAGGCGGTCAACAGGGAAGTGTGGATTCTGGATGTACATGTGTGGAATGCGGGAGCGCCGTAGTATTATGCAGGCGATATTCTTTTTCCTTGCACTTCTTTCAAATTTTAGTATAATAAGAAATAAATAAAAATCGTCGCCCGGCAGCGACGATTCGGAGAATGCTTTGCATTTTCCTTGAATGTTTTACGCTGTCGCAATTTTCTATGTAAGATTAAAAGCGCCTACAACGTAGGTGCTTTTTCACGAAAGAATAAAAAGCCGCTGCAGGTATCATAAACGATAGAGAGATATCATACGCGGAAACAGCTTTTGCATACGGAGGGATGTACGATAGAATGGAAATCGAATTTGACGTGAAGATTACCCCGAACATTTTATATGATTATATGCTGCACCATACCTACAGCAGTATGGCGGGCATCATGGGCTCGATTGTGGGAGCGCTCATGCTGGTGCTCTTTGCTTCTAACAGGCAGCCGATCTGTCTGATCATCGGCCTTGTCATCCTGCTGTATCTGCCATGGACCCTTTTCCTGAAATCCAGGCAGCAGGCGCTGAACACACCGGCGTTTAAGAAGCCGCTGCACTACCGGCTGTCAGATGAGGGGATCGAGGTGTCGCAGGACGATACCACGGAGCAGATGGCATGGGACGCTATGGTGAAGGCGGTGTCCACCCCGAGCAGCGTTGTGGTGTATACGACGCGCACCAGCGCCTGTATTTTTCCGAAGAAAGACCTGGGAGACAGTAAATATAAAGCGATTGAGATCATTTCCGCGCACATGCCGCCGAAGAAAGTGAAGATTAGAGGTTAGCGTGAGAACGGTCGAATAAATTCTCTGATGAGCAATTTAGTTCAACAAATAAAACAGGTTTAGTTTGAATTTGTGTCGAAGCGTCACAAATTCCATGATGGCAGAGCAAAATCTGACATTTTGCCCGCCTCCTCAGCGTAAAACGCTTCGGAATGGAAGAATATATGAAAATTATCGAGACATACAGCGCCGGGGAGACCTTCGCGTTAGGCAGACAGATCGGTCAGCAGGCGAAAGCCGGGGAGGTCTACACACTGATCGGTGATCTGGGCGTGGGTAAGACCGTTCTGACGCAGGGCGTGGCGGCAGGGCTTGGCATAGAGGAGCCGGTGAACAGTCCTACTTTTACGATCGTGCAGATATACGAGGAGGGCAGGCTGCCGTTCTATCACTTCGATGTGTACCGCATCGGTGACGTGGAAGAGATGGATGAGATCGGCTATGAGGATTACTTTTACGGTGACGGCCTATGCCTGATCGAGTGGGCCGGCCTGATTGAAGAGATACTGCCGGAGACATACCGGCGGATCACGATAGAGAAAGATCTGGATAAAGGGTTTGATTACCGGCGGATCACGATAGAGGAGTTACCATGAAAATATTGGCACTGGACAGTTCCGGGCTGACAGCGTCCGTGGCGCTGACAGAAGATGATAATTTAATTGCAGAGTATACCATACAATATAAAAAGACCCATTCCCAGACACTGCTTCCCATGCTGGAGGAGATCCGTAACATGGTGGAACTGGACTTGTCCACCGTGGATGCGATCGCGGTGGCGGCGGGACCGGGGTCTTTTACCGGACTGCGGATCGGATCGGCGACGGCGAAGGGGCTTGCCTTCGCCATGGAGAAACCGATTATTCCGGTTCCCACACTGGAGGGACTTGCGTATCAGATGTACGGAAGTGACGATGTGGTATGTCCGATCATGGATGCCAGAAGAAGTCAGGTGTACACCGGAATCTATGCGTTTGTTCCGGGGGATAGAGAGAAAGAACACGCACAGGACAGTGCAGCGCAAAGCACGGCGGATGCGTATAAATATGACATGCGTGTCATTAAAGAACAGTGCGCCGTTTCATTTGATGAAATTGCGGAAGCGCTGAATCACCTTGGCAGACCGGTGGTATTCGTGGGAGACGGGATTCCGGTATTCAGAGAGCGGATGCGGGAAGTGCTGCGGGTGCCGTATACATTAGCGCCGGCACATCGCAACCGGCAGTCTGCCGCCTGTATTGCGGCGCTCGGGCGTGTATATTATGCACAGGGCAGGAGCGTGAGCGGGGCGGAGCATGTGCCGGAATATCTGCGGCTGTCCCAGGCGGAGCGGGAGCGGGCGCAGAGTGTGCCGGAAAGGCAGGACGAATAACAATATGGTTAGATATAGAAGAATGACCCCCGGGGACGTGCCTTTTATCAGCAGGCTGGAGGAGGAGACCTTTTCCATGCCGTGGTCGGCGGATTCTTTTCTGGAAATGATCAGCAAAGAGGATGCCAGATATTATGTGGCGGAGCGGGACGGACAGCTGCTTGGAGGCTGCGGCGTCCTTATGATTGCCGGAGAAGGCAATATTACGAATGTGGTGATCGCACCGGAAGCGAGGAATCAGGGGATCGGCACGGCTATGCTGCAGCACCTGATGCGGGAGGGGGATCGGGAAGGTCTCACGGCATACACACTGGAAGTCAGGGTCAGCAATGCCGCTGCCATTCATGTATATGAGAAGCTGGGATTCGTGTCGGCGGGTATCCGCCCGAATTTCTATGAGAAGCCGGCGGAGGATGCACTGATCTTCTGGAAGAGATAGGAACAGCATGGAACAATTACCACTGTTGTTACAGTTTTTGTCTGATAAAATGGGACATAGCAGAATAAGTAAGTAACATATGGGAGGTTTGTCATGCGTGTTTATTCAGAAAAAAAAGAAACGGAACTGGTGCAGGCAGTCTGCAACTGCTGCGGTAAAAATTTATTGGTAGAAAATGGATTTGTAAAAGAAGAATGTATACACGTGGAGCATGATTTTGGCTTTTTTGGAACGAGAGACGGTATAAGTCAGAAGTTCGATCTGTGTGAGGCGTGCTACCGGAAAATAGTGGAGAAATTCTCCATTCCCGCAGAAGAATGGGAGCGTAAGGAACTGCTCTGATATAAAGGTTAGTGTACTACGGTACACCAGGCTGCCCGGACTGTTACTGTAAGAGGTTATGGTTCAGACTGACGTAAGGGTGCGGTGCATGAAAAGCGTCAGATACGGACGGTAACGGAATGGGAGAACACATGTTAGATATCTGTTTATTAGGAACAGGCGGTATGATGCCGCTGCCCGGCAGATGGCTTACGTCGCTGATGGCGCGCTACAACGGGACAAGCATATTGATTGACTGTGGGGAGGGCACGCAGATCGCCATGAAGGAGAAGGGCTGGAGCCCCAAACCCATCGATGTGATCTGCTTTACCCACTATCATGCGGATCATATCAGCGGACTGCCGGGTATGCTTCTTACCATGGGCAATGCGGAGCGGACCGAGCCGCTTCTGCTCATCGGGCCCAAAGGGCTTGCCAAAGTGGTGAATGCTCTGCGCGTAATTGCGCCGGAGCTTCCTTTTACAATTAACTATCTGGAACTGACGGAGGCGCAGCAGTCTGTTGCGTTTGAAGGTTTTCGCATAGAGGCTTACAGAGTCAATCACAATGTCATCTGCTACGGCTACAGTATCATAGTGGACCGCATCGGCAGATTTGACGTGTCGAGAGCAGAAAAACTCAATATTCCGAGAAATTACTGGAATCGTTTGCAAAAAGGTGAGATAATAGAGACAGAAAACGGCACGTATACGCCGGAGATGGTGCTGGGAGAGCCGCGCAAAGGGCTTAAAGTGGCGTATTGCACGGATACCAGACCGACGGAAGGAATTGTGCGCGGCGCGGCAGATGCAGATCTTTTTATATGCGAGGGCATGTATGGAGAACCGGAGAAGCTTGCGAAAGCAAAAGAGTATAAGCACATGACTTTCTACGAGGCTGCGAAGCTGGCGAAACAGGCGGATGTGGGGGAATTGTGGCTAACACATTACAGCCCTTCACTGGTTCGTCCGGAGGAGTATATGCCGGCGGTCAGGAAGATTTTTCCAAACGCGGTAGCGGCGAAAGACGGCAGGAGTGTTGACCTTGTATTTCAGGAAGATTGAGAAAGGAGCCGATAGATATGAAGCGTTCCGGAGTCATAACGGTTATTGTGATCGGACTGATCCTTGTAGGGGTAGTTGCGGCATATTTTATCAATTTAAACCATAAATCTAAAGTGGAGGCGGAAATGCCGGTGGAATCGACGCCGGTACAGAAGGTGCTGCAGAAGGATCTGGAGCGGAACTATCCGCATACGCCGAAGGAAGTGGTAAAATACTACGCCGAGATCACGAAATGTTTCTATAATGAAGACTATACGGAAGACGAACTGGAGCAGCTGGCGTTCAAGATTCAGGAACTGTATGATGCGGAGCTCGTTGCGAATAAGTCCCAGGAGGACTATTTGAACGATCTGCGGACCGAGATTGCAGACATGAAGAATAACGATTGCACGATAACCGGTTATGTGTTGTCCGCCAGCGTTGACGTAGAGGAATTTGTGGAGGATGGATATTCCTGCGCGAGACTGTACTGCACGTTCAGTATTAAGAGAGGGACGACGGGCACGGTGCGTTCCATGGAACAGTTCGTGCTGCGCAAGGACGAAGACGGTCACTGGAAGATTCTGGGCTGGGAACTGGTTGAGAGTTAGATTCCGGTATAAACCGTAAGACGGATACAGGAAGAATAGTATAGAAGGAAAGGCAACAGTCCGGGCGGACCGGTGCACAGTAACCGTGGAGCCGTGTGAACTGTTAGAAAGGCACGCAGATGGATACAGAGACGACGTGCAGGAATCAAGATATCACGATACTGGCGATAGAGAGCTCCTGTGATGAGACAGCGGCGGCGGTCGTCAGAAACGGCAGGGATGTCCTGTCGAATATCATATCTTCGCAGATCGATCTGCATACATTATACGGTGGTGTCGTTCCGGAGATCGCATCCCGCAAGCATACTGAGAGGATCAACCAGGTGATCGCGGAGGCGCTTCAGACAGCAGGCATGACGCTTCGGGAGATGGACGCTATCGCGGTGACATATGGTCCCGGTCTGGTCGGAGCGCTGTTAGTAGGCGTATCGGCGGCCAAGGCGATCAGTTTTGCCTCGGGGATTCCGCTGATTGGTGTCCATCATATCGAAGGGCATATCAGCGCGAATTATATTGAACATAAAGATTTAGAACCACCCTACGTCTGTCTGGTCGTATCAGGCGGACATTCGCATCTTGTGCAGGTTACAGATTACGGAGAGTATGAGATCATGGGCAGGACAAGGGATGACGCGGCCGGAGAAGCTTTTGATAAAGTGGCGAGAGCCATCGGGCTGGGGTACCCGGGCGGTCCTAAGATTGACAAGGTTGCAAAGGAGGGAAATCCGGATGCGATCAAGTTTCCGCGTGCTAAGGTGGCGGATGCGGTCTATGATTTCAGTTTCAGCGGTTTGAAATCCGCGGTGCTCAATTATCTGAACTCCTGTGAGATGAAAGGACTCGAGATCTCGCAGGCGGATGTGGCGGCCTCTTTTCAGAAGGCAGTGGTAGACGTGCTGGTCGAACATTCCATGAATGCGGTACAGGAGTGCGGTGCGAAGAAATTTGCCATCGCAGGCGGGGTTGCGTCAAACAGTGCGCTTCGGAGTGCATTAGAGGAAGCGTGCAATAAGCGCGGTATTGCCTTTTACCGTCCTTCGCCCGTTCTGTGTACGGATAACGCGGCAATGATCGGTGCGGCGGCGTATTATGAATATCGCAAAGGGGTGCGGCACGGGTATGATCTGAATGCGGTGCCGAATCTGAAACTCGGCGCGGTGTGAAGAGAATATCTAAGTCTGCAGAATACACATACAAAGAAATGCTAGGATTTGCTTTGCGGATTTTCTACGCACCAGGGAAGGTCCGGGCAGGTATTCTCTGCATATCATGTCTGGGCGGGTGTTGAAGGTATGAGGGGAAGGCAGGTAAGATGGAGAAGAAGAGATGTATCGCGGTTGTGCTTGCGGCGGGGAGCGGCAGCCGTATGAAAAGCGATGTGGCGAAACAGTATATGCTCCTGCAGGGCAGACCGCTGATCTGGTATGCGCTGCATGCGATAGAAGAGTCCTCTGTGATTGATGACTGTATCCTTGTCACCGGCGCGGAGGATATTTCTTATGTTCGAGAAGAGATCGTGGAGCATTACGGATTCCATAAGGTGTCCGCTGTCATTGCAGGCGGGCAGGAACGGTATGACTCCGTGTATCATGCGCTTAAGCTGATTGAGGCGAAGAAGATGACCGGAGCGGAAGCGGGCGGGTATGTGTTTATCCATGACGGCGCACGTCCTTTTCTGACGGAGGAGATCTTACAACGCTGTCTTGCGGAAGTCGAGAGAACGGGCGCGTGCGTGACGGGAATGCCGGTTAAAGATACGATCAAGATTGCAGATGCGGCAGGCTATGCGGCGCAGACGCCGGAGCGGAGGCTCGTATGGCAGATCCAGACGCCGCAGGTATTCGAGATCCCGCTGATTACGGCGGCGTATGAAGCTTTTATGCAGGATAAAGCGCAGGCTGCGGACGGCTGCGGGATCACGGACGACGCTATGGCAGTAGAAAACTATACCGGGAAACGCGTCAGCCTGGTGCGGGGTTCTTATGAAAATATCAAGATAACGACGCCGGAGGACCTGGTGATCGCGGAGGCGCTTTTAAGCCGCGTTAAAATGTTTTGCATATTAGTGACAGGTATGCCGGCAGCAGGCAAAAGCACTATGGCGAAAGCCATCTCTGAAAGGTTGAAGCTGCCTGTTATTTCAAGGGATGCCATAAAAGAATTGCTGTTTGATCATGTTGGCTTTCAGTCGAGAGCAGAAAAAGTAAATCTTGGAATTGCCGGCACGGAAATTATGTATTATGTCGCAGGTCAGCTTATGAAAGCAGGACAGCCTTTTATCTTAGAGAATAATTTTGAATATTCATCAGAACATGGAATAAAAAAGCTTTTAGAACAATATCGATGTCCTGCACTGACGATTACCTTAACAGGCGATTACAAAGTGATCTACCAGCGTTTTGTGAAGCGGGAAAGCAGTCCTGACAGACACAGAGGGCATGTAGTGAATGACTGTTATCCGGAAAAGGAAGAGAATCATCTGAAAACTTCAAAGGCAGGAACCATTTCTTATGAAAATTATGTTCATGGAATAGAAGAAAGAGGATTTGATACCTTTTGCGCTGATGGCAGGCAGATTAAGGTTGATACAACCGATTTTTCAAAAATTAATATGGAAGAATTGTTTGCACGGATTGCGGCATGGAAGGAAGAAATATAGATGAGATTTTCTTTCATGTATTCCTTTGACTTTTATGGGGCATGCATGCAAAAGGAGGCTGGACATATTTATTTCGGCTTGCACGAGCGCCATGTTCAAATGATATGTATATTGAGGAGAACGGTCTTGAAAATAAGTAATATGCTGCAGGCAGAGGAAAGACGTTATGCCATCATACAACGGCTTACGGATCTGCTTTGCAATAAGGAAGAGATGGTTGTCGATCAGCTTGTTGAGAACGGGATGTATGAGCCGTTCAGTGTCGGGAAGAAGATAAAAATTGACGGCAGAAATATAAAGATCAGGCGTAAGCGTTACAGTTCTGTTGAACTGCTGAAGGTTACGATCAATACAGAAGGTTCTATGGCAATATATGACCGGGAGGGCAGAAAGTTGTGCGGCTGCCTCAGCCTTAATCTGTCCGTCAAGAATATTGAACTGTTCTGCGTATGGGTGAGAAAGTATAATGTGCCTGTGGAGGTGGTTACAGGGACGCATGAGAAACTCTTTCAATGGATCATATTAGCAATGGCGGTATTGGCAATTGTTCTGTATAAGGCGATTAATATTTTAAATAATGGAATCTGATAATGGGCGAAAGACAGAAATCCATCCCTTCGCATCTAAGCGGAAATAAACATTTCATTCCGCTTTTGAAAATTAATGGAATAAAAGGTGAAAAATAGGTTGACACTGAAATTCATTTTTGCTAAAATAATCCTTGCGCTGACCGTGAGGGAAGTGCAATGCGAACACGGAGAGGTATCGAAGTGGTCATAACGAGGCGGTCTTGAAAACCGTTTGTCCGCAAGGGCGCGTGGGTTCGAATCCCACCCTCTCCGCTGGAGATACCTCTCCAACCGAGCCTTTATCATCATGATAAGTTCTTTTGGAACGAATCTTACTGCGTGTATATGAAATGAGAACTTTCTATATAATAAAAGCAGTGCCTGATAAAGACGACAATATTATAAATGATTGCGTTTAGCTGTATGTGGAGAAGTACCCAAGATGGCTGAAGGGACACCCCTGGAAAGGGTGCAGGTCGTTAATAGCGGCGCGAGGGTTCAAATCCCTCCTTCTCCGTTCACTGCGTGATCTATGTATGCAGTGGAATGCACATTACAATTGTGTGCTTTAGAACCTTGACAAATAAACAGTAATGCAACCCTGAAAATTCAAGAGAAAATTTTC
>CALGVA010000073.1 GCA_937920345.1 uncultured Lachnospiraceae bacterium | reverse complement strand
TGTTTTACTACCATATTATATTCCTCCTTGAATTTTATGCGGCTTCCCTGCCGCTGATTTCAGGTTATAACGGTTCTGCCGGCTCGTACGCAGCCGTCAGTTCCGTTACCGCTTGTATAAGTAAACTATGTTACTTTATATAATATATATCGGATATTTCCCGATTTATTTTATGGCTTTCCTCAAATCATAATAATTTAACGAAAACCTCAAGCGCTTACAATGAAGTAAACTCATCGGACTGCCTTATGTTTACTTCTTACTGTCATAGAACTGCGGTGAAACATAATTCAAATTGTTCATGCTGTTATAGTAATTACTCGCCGCCTTGTTCTTAGAAATTCCGCTGCCGATCGCAAGTTGTTTACGCTTAAACTGGTTCTCCGCCAGCATCTTATTACGCATATTGCCTGCATTGATCGTTACGATCTTGTCGGTAATCTGTTGGATCTGTTCCTTCATCCCTGCGATTTCCGTGCGGTAGCGTTCTTTATTCTGCATCAGTTCTTCCCGCACTCTGTCATAAACCGCTTCAAACCCGTGATCCAGTTTATCCAGTTCCTCCAGACAGGCACTCTGCCTGTTAATCGCCTCGTCAAAGGCATCCATGTCAAACTCTTCCCGTTTTAAGATAACCTCCTGCTCACTGTTAAGCGAGATCATCTGATCCAGCAACACATTTTTCTTTTCAAGGCTCTGTAATAATATCTGTGCACTGCTCTGGTTCATCATCATACCTCTCTATGCCCTATTGCACTTGCGCATAACTTCTTTCCATGTGTCACGCAGACTGTGAAGATGTGTGTTTACCTCTTCCAGAATTTCTTTATCTTTCTGGATATTCGCCTCAAACAATCTTCTGAGCACATACACATATATTCTATCAAAATCCTCCGCCACCGGATACTTCCGATCCAGCGTATTACGGAATTCCTCGATAATGCGCTGTGTCTTCATGATATTGACATGCGCCTTTTCCAAATCATTCTGTTCGACAGCCATGATAGCGATATTGCAGAACTTGATCGCCCCTTCATACAGCATCAGTGTCACTTCCGCCGGTGTTGCGGTCAGAATCTTATTCTTCTGATACTCTTCATAGGGATTCTGTACTGGCATAAGTTTGCTCCTCCTTGATCGTACTTACACTCTTAAGATCCTGATCAGCCGCCTCCGCCCAGCATACCGGCTATCGCGTTGTTCTTGGACTGCAGTTTCGCCATCGCGGTTTCCATCGCTGAAAACTTAGCGTACCACTTATCCATCAGGTCATTCAGCTTCGTCTCTTCTTTCTTGATCAGATCCTTATAATCATCATACTCCTTCTTCATCAGTTTGTCATTATAAACCGTGAAAGCGCTGCTCGCACCCTCGACACTCTTCATCTTATCTGTCAGTTTATCATACAGATTCTGTGACAGGGATGAGAAGAATTTCATAACCGTATCGGGATCTGCCGCTATCATCTGACGCAGTGTATCATCCTCAGTCGCCACGTTCGGATCATCCTTGTCGCCATTAATATGATATGCGTTTTTCTCATTATCCGCCGCTTTAAAGTATCCTAATGTATTGATACCGAAGTCAGACAGATACATCGTCTTCCCGTTAACGGTAGCACCCTTCAGCATAACATCTCTGATCGCGCCGCTGACGTCGCTCAAGGTTGCATCCCTTCGAAGCAGGGAATCCTTGATCTTCTTCTCCCACTCCTCGATCTCGGAATCAGCCAGTCCAGCCTTCTCCTCTGAAAGAAGCGGCTCATAACCCTTGGAAGAGTCCGCATTGTACAGGGAACTCATCTCGTTGACCAGCTTATTGTACTCCGTAAAGAAGTTCTTGATCATATCGTAGATACCATCGGTATCCTCTGCTGTCGTCAATGTAATCTTCTCGCCGGGAGCGGTCTCATTCTGTGCCGTAATCGTCAGACCGTTGATCTCGAATACATTCTTGCTGTTCGTATATTTCACATCATTCAGATAAATCTCTGCATCACGGCCGTCCACCTTCGTCGCAAACTTCGATGCCTGCGCTGCCTGATCCGCCGAAGGCTTTGCGAGAAACTCATCCGCCTCCTTTATATACTGCTGCGCCGCTGCGATCTTCGATGTAAAGTAAGCTGTGATCTCATCTGTGGCCTTCGTCGTTGCCTGCAGCTGATTATTGGCATCCAGCACCGGATCGCCATTGGCGTCAACCTGATAGTATGACCGGTTCTCTGCGATCTGCTTGTCATTGGCTACCAGAGCATTCTGGATATTGGACGCACCCTGCACATAGCTGTAATGCCCGTTCTTCTTATTAAAGTTGGTCTGCGCTTCTGTGAGTGCCGCACTTGCCGACACTACGTCGGCCTCTGCTTTCTCAATATCCGCTTCCACGCCGGACTGCTTAGCCTCATTCAGTTTCTTCTGTGCCTCGGTGAGAGCCGCCTGTTTCTCATCTACGATCCCCTTAAGACCGCCTTTTCTCTCCATGACCGGAATCGGATTGCCGTCGTCGTCCTTAATCTGCTGACCGTTTGCATCCGTCTGATATACCGGATCGCCCTTCTCATCAACCTTGGGAACCAGCGGTCCGTACAGCTCTTCGTACATCGCCTCGGCCTGCGCCTTGAGCGTATCCGCATTCGTCTGCCGGTCTGCGCCCTCTACATAATCAAGCGTATAATCCGGATCAATAATCTCTTCTCTTAAAGCCTTCAGCTGTTTCTCAAGCTCTTCATTAGACTGGAGCAGTTTATTGGTGGATGCCAGCTTGGAGGCGATCAGTTTCGCTACTTCCTCCGCTTCCGCCGCTGCACGGGCTGCCGGATCGTTGGCGTATGACGCCCACTTCTCATATTCCTTATATTCATTGCTGTCTTTATTATATGCTGCCACAAGTCCCATCACCGCAAGTGCGCTCTTACCGCCCGCATCATTACTGGTGATCGTGAAGTCCGCAGCTAATCCAGACTCCTTGGCACTCAGGTAGAATCTCTGGTTCTTAGTGTCAAAGCTTGCCGTCAGTCCTGCAGACTCAAACTCTCTGAGTACATCGGAGATCTTCATATCTTCGGTCAGCTTAATATCCGTTGTCTTGCCGCCGACTTTCACACGGAAGGATCCCTCGCCGCTGAAGCCCATATCCCCTAATGTGGACATCTTGGTGTACTCCTTGCCGCCCTCCGGCGAAACACGTGCGCTCGTCATATATCCCTGTCTGGCCAGCTTGCTGATCTCCAGCGACTGCACGCTGTTAGGCGCATCCGCACCGGTAACTATGCTGACTGCGTTCGTGTTGGACACTGTGGTCTTCTTCTTCAGATAAGAACCCTGATAACGCATGTTATCCAGCACATTGGTATAAAAATTATAAACTTTCGTATTCAGAGCTTTCCATGCATCCTGTTTCCAGCTCAGCTTGGTCTGTGCCTTCACAAGCTTATTCTTCTTCAGACTCTGCGCGGACGCGAGCTGATCGATAATCGCCTCTGTGTCAAGACCCGAATACATACCTGTAATTCTAATGGGCATTCCTATTCCCTCCTATCTCAAACCGCCTATAGTCTCTCGTCAACAAGGATACCTGCCATCTCCCAGAGTTTCGCGATCATGTCGAGCGTCTTCTCCGGCGGAAACTCTTTGATGACCTCCTTCGTATCCTTATCCTGAATCTTAATGATTATTCTGTTTGTCTGTTCATGAACACCAAAAACCGCTTCTTCATTCGTCTTGTTGATCTTCTTATTCATCTCCGCGATCATCTTCTTCAACTGCTCGGGCGTTTCCTGTTTGTTCACGACAGGCTGCTGTTTGCTGCCGACAGCCTGCTGTTGCTGCTGCGGACTTCCGTTACCGTCACTGCCGCTCTTATCATCCTCGGCCTGGATCTGCGTGACGGACGCCGTTGTCTCATCAACATTAACTGTCTGTCCATCTTCCGGAACTTCCGTGTTCACCGGTGTAACTGTCTGCGGTTTCACAACCGCCTGTGCCTGATAAGTCATGGCACTGTTTAATGGTTCGATTGCCATTGCCGATCACCTCCATGTGATTATTGTAAATTTACCAGAATCGTCTTGTGAATACGCTATTTATGCATAACAAAACAGACGTAATCTCTTACAATCTATATCGGCGAAAAAAAAGAAATATTTAGGATTAATGAGAAATTCTTTCATCCCAGCAGATTCCTCAGTGCTTCCATACCGTCCATGTTGACAGCTTCCTGATTGGAATCCTGAATCTGTACATATACCTCTTTGCGATATACGGGTACTTCTCTCGGCGCGCTAATGCCCAGCTTTACCTGCTCGCCTTTGATCTCAAGCACCGTAATCTCGATATTATTGTTGATCACCAGCGCCTCATTCTTTTTTCTGGATAAAGCTAACATTTACTCACCTGCTTTCTTCTGGTTTAGGATATCGTAGATCGGGAACTTCACCTTGTACTCATCACCCTCTACAATGATCTGCAGCGCCCGCTTCTCAGCCGCATTGATGATAATAGGTCCTTTCAGGTTTACTGACATCTGTGTCAGGTCTTTGGGAACCGTGACAGTAACCAGAACAAGCAGTTCTTCCGGCTTGATCTCCCCCAGCACATTGAATAACTCGTCATCCGCTTCCGGATTATAATCCGGACATACGATCAACGGGTCCATCACCGGCATAGCGAACGCCGGCTCCTGAATGGACTGGAGCCAATGAATAGAATCTGTTCCCTTCTCTTCATCATGTACAAGCGTGAACTCTGTAAGTTCCGGAAAGCCGATGATTCCTTTCGGAAACTGTATGACCTTATCATCGTCTATCATAATCTCGCCAAATACTTTGGTCGTAATCTGCATATCCCCTAACCGCCTTTCTATAAAAAAAGTAATTTGCTTTGCAAATAACTTTGCGAGATTCGCTTCGCGGACTCGAAACACGCCAAAAATCCTATTTTCGCTGCGCGAACTCGAATAAAAGTAAGTGTTTCCGAGTTTATAAAACAAATCCCGCAATCGAACCTGTTCGATCTTTTAGATGTAATTCATCAGATTGGTTTCCATGATCTTGCCAGTTGCCATAAGCGCCGCCTGATAGGTCAGTTCGGACGCGGACAACTCCACTGCAACCTGCGTGACATCGATACCCTCATTGTCTGTCTGCAGATCTTTAAAGGTGGCTTTCTGATTCATCAGTCTTGTCGAGATCAGCTCCAGTCTGCTGCCTCTGGTCGCGTTATTCGTGATTGCTATATTGTTATCATTCTGATATTTCTGATAGTTTGTAATCTGGTTCTCAAACTTGGTATGAATGTTCTCCCGGATATAATCCTTCGCTTTATTCGCTGCCTCCAGTTTCTTCGTCCAGTTCTTATAATCGTCGCTGTCCTCTGCAAATTCCGCTCTCTTCTTCTCGATATCACTGATCTTCGTCTCGATATCGCGGAGCTGTGTCAGACAGTGCTGGAAATCATCCATATCCCTCTGCACATCATGGCTGAACACTTCCGTTGTCAGTGTATTCACCTGAATCTGCTGGTTAAATCCTACATCATAATAGATGTCCTGATTGATCGAGGTAATATTGTAAGCAGTCTTCTTGACATCCGTCATGGTGCCGTCGCCGATGTCTTTCGTCTCCGTACACTGGAAATAGTGCGCCGGATTAATGTCTCCCTCGATCCAGTTGGACTTATTATAGGTGATTCCGAACTGATCGCCCTCTTTGTAATTGTCCTGATAATACTTCTCACTAAATACAAGTTCCCCTGTAGAGGGAATGTAAGCAATCCCCTTCTCCGTGCCATCCGCAATCGCCGCGTAAGCCTTCTCCGCATCACTGTACTCCGTAAACGCAGTCTGCGGAACCGTGTTGCCGCCGACCGTAAGTGTAATCGGAAGATTGCCCGCTGCATCAGTGCTGTCCAGATTGTTGTAAGACAGACGCAGGCGGAATAATTTCGTGTTCGTAATGCCCTGCTCATAACTCTCGTTATTGGCATTTACGCCGTTACCGCCGATATCCGTGGAGAGTATATTGTAATTCGTGTAATTGATCGTACTGATATCCGCGTATCCCATATCCTCATGAATCTCATAAGATACCGGATGTTTGGTCATCTCGGAAATGTCTTCCGCCGAAAAAGTGATAGCCGTGTCAGTTCTAAATCCCGAGAAGACAAAGCGTCCTGCATAGTCCACGTTACCGCTGGCATAAAATTCCTTCGTCAAAGATTTCATCTGCGTCAAAACGATATCCAGATTATCTGCCGTAAAATCCTTATTTGCAGCGCCGGTTGCCTGACTGAGCAGGTCTGTCAGAACCTCGTCGATCGTCGTGAGCGCATCCGCTGTCACCGTCAGCCACTGATCCGCATCTTTTGCATTCTTGTCGTAATATTGTGACACAGCCGTCACATTACTTCTCAGGCGAAGCGCTCTGATCGCTACGACCGGATCGTCGGAAGGTCTTGCGATCTTACTCTGATTGGTCATCTGATTCGTCAGTCTGTCTTCGAGAATCTTATTCTGGTTGATATTGTACAGCGAATTGTTCCGCATGATCTTATTTGTCATTCTCATGGCTTATCATCCTCTTTTCTATTACACGGTTTCTATTTACGTATCTACAACATTCCGGAAATTCTGCTCTTTGCATTCCCGTATAATCTTCTTACATTGTTATACGCCTGTCTGTAAAATCAGTCTGTCATATACTTCCGTCAGCACGGAGATCATCTTCGAAGCCAGCGTGTAGGAGTTCTGGTATTTTACCAGACTTACCGCCTCCTCATCCTCGTCTACGCCGGAGATGGAAGTTCTCTGGTTGTCTATGTTCGTCTCCAGACTCAGATATGTGGAGTAGAATGTGTTCGCATTCTTGGTATTTAACATCGAATCGGAAAGCACACACTCCAGGAAGCCGCCCGCATCTCTTCCGCGGAAACTGAACTGATTCTTATCACTCATCATCGAGATTACTTTTCTGGCCTGCTTGTGCTGTTCCACACCGTCGATCTCATCGGGATCCGTGTCATTGACCTTCTCGTTCTTGGCTCTGGTACCGAGCAGCGACGCGTCTTTCATCAGCGCATCAACGATCGTCACATTACCCGAAGTCATATAGTAATATCCTTTACCGTTACCTGCGGAGTCGTTCAGCTGTCCCTCCGTGTACTGCCCGTCATTCTTCGGATAATTCGCCGTGAACAGGATGCCCGCATCCTCCTCCGCGTCCGTCATACCCTCTGTAAAGATGTCATTGACAGCTTTGGCAAAATCTCGCATCCACTCGTTCATCTGCGCCATATAGTAAGGTACACCCTGATAATTCACACCGCTGCCGATAGAAGCCTGACGATTGTTCTTCGTCGCCGTGATCGGCCGGTCACTGGCCACATTATCGATGGTAAAGGTGTATACGCCGTCGCCCTCGTAGGTCCAGTCCGTGTAATAATACAGCTCGTCGCCGATGTTGATCACGCCGCCTGTATCGGATAAGTTACACTTGCTCATGCTGTTCAGATAAGCCGCTGAAGTCTCGATGGTCACCTTGCTGGTCTTGCCGCTGTAGATGACCTCGGTCGTCTTACCGTTAAAATACTCGCCGTTGTTGCCGTCGCGCATCTCAATCAGCCCGCGAAGCTCACCGCCCATGGAGGCATTATACAGTCCGAAATCAATGCCGCTGGTCCATCTGATATCATACAGACCGTCTATATCCGTCTGGTTGACCTTCTCTCCCGAAGTACGCGCTATACATTCAAGCTGATTATAATCATTCTGATCCACCAGCGTTTGTCCGCCGGCAATGCGCACGATATACCGATTGGCAGTAGTCGCATTTCCCAACTGATCATAAATAGGAGACTCTGACACTTCAACGTCCACAATTGCGGACAGTTCATCGATCAGAACATCTCTTTTATCCCGAAGCTCATTCGCCACGGTACCAGTCATCTCAATCGCGTTGATCTGCTTATTTACTGTCGCAAGATCCTGTGCAATGGAATTGATATGATCCACACGTATCTTGATCTCATCGTTAACGTCCGCCTGCAGGTTCTGCAGATCGCCGTACATATTGTTGAAATAATCCGTCATACTCTTCGCCGCAGAGATAAAAGCACGCTTATAGGACTCGCTGCTGGCATTCTTCGTAATCTCCTGAAGCGCCAGACCGAACTGATCAAAGATGGATTTGAATCCCGTCTTGCCGTCGTCCTTCAAATATTCCTCGATCATCTTGCAGTAGTATGCTTTCGTGTCAAACTCGCCCAGCTTCGTCTCGTTATCCCGAAACTTATTATCATAAAACTGGTCACGGATACGCTCGATCGCCAGTGTGTTAACACCCGCGCCTGCACAGCCGTAAGTCGCAAACACGCGAAGCGGATTCATTGCCTCCTGCTTCACTTCCTGTCTGCTGTACCCTTCCGTATGGGTATTGCTGATATTGTTCGCTGTCGTGTTAAGCGCCGCATTAGAAGCCCGCAAACCCGACGCTGCAATCTCTAATCCAAAAAAAGTAGATGGCATAAGCTCACTCCCTCCGTCTTATCGACCAAGTGTAGTCAAAATGTGTTCCAGCATCTCGCTGATTACGTTGATATAGCGGCTGGATGCGTTGTATGCATTCTGGAATCTGATCATGTTCGTAAGTTCCTCATCGGAGGAAACCCCGACCACCTGCTCTCTCGCGTTAAACAGTCCTTCCGCCGTCTGGGTCTGTGTCACCTGAATTCCCCGGAACACCGATCCGCTGTTGGCTACCTGAGATACCAGATTCTTATAATAATCCCTGAAGCAGACCGGCGTCTGCACATTAGGATTCAATGTATATATCTTCTCTTCAAAAGCCGCTTTCAGCCTCTCCGTCAGCGGATTATCCTCCGAATGCTCCTCTTTCCTGAACTTTAAAAGCGCCGGATTCTGACGAAGCACCTGATTGATTTCTATATTGGAAACCGTCCAGCCGTTGCCCTCGTTCTTCAGCACAAACAACTGATAAGGATCGCCGTTCTCATCCCGCAGATAATCCGAAACGTCAGCCGCACCCGCACGCTCTGCTTCTTCTGCCAGAATCTCGTTGATCTTCGTCGTAACCGCATTGATCAACTGATCAAATTCCGCCTGTATATTCATGACTATGGACTGGGATATGTTGCGGTCATACCAGCCCTCCTCGTACTCGCCGTCAGGGTTGATATCTTTCAGTTCGCTGTATGTAGCCTTGTGATCGCCTCTTGCAAGAAGCATGGCTTTAAGGGAACCGATATCCGTATTCAGGTCGGAGGATACCGTCGCTGTCAGATCAAACACTTCCGCTCCGGAGATTCCTTCCTTCGTCACGATAATATTGCCGTCCTTATCGTAGTCGCAATGCGCCAGCATCTTCCAGTACGGCGTATAAAATCCGGTCTTCGGATCTGTGTACAGTTCTATCGTGTTGACCATGGAACCCTTGACCAGATCGATTCCCTCAAACTGTACCGTCAGATACCCCAGCGTATCCTCGCTGTAAGATATATTCCCCATCTTCGCCAGCTCATCGAGCAGATAGTTGCGGCGGTCACGCAGATCGTTGGCATGCTCCACACCGCCTGCCTCCGTCGCTACGATCTTACGGTTCAGCGCCTCGATCTCCTGCGCATAGCTGTTGATGTTATTTACGTCTTTGACTATTGTCTTATTCAGATTATCCTGATACTGACACAGGCTGGTGTACACCGCCGAAGCTCTCGTAATAAATTCGTAAGAGCGTGTCACGAACAGGTTCTGATTCACTGAGCTGGTCGGGTCTTTACTGAGCTCCTGTATTGCTACCCACAGATTAGACAGCGACTCTGAAAATTCATGCCCCTCGATCGAGCCGCCCGACTCACTCTCACCTAATATATACTCTATCTCCTCCATCGTGCTCGTTGAGACATCATAAAAAGCACTTCGTCCCGACTCGCGGCGATAGTTTTTGTCTAAAAAATAATCTCTTTCCTGTCTTGTAAGGGTATAGTTGACACCGAGACCTAATTGCTTCCAGTTCGTCTTGTTATTTTTCTCAATCGTAACATACGGCCTGGTTCCCTGGGATACCTGCTGTCTGGTATACCCTACGGTGTCCATGTTAGACATGTTGTGCGCAGTTGTGTTCAGCGCATTATTTGAAGTTTGCAATCCTGATACGCCCGTCCAAAGGCTTCCCATCAATGACATATTTCTACCGTCCTTAACAATTATTGTTTCGCATCAAAGGCCTTATGGCTTGCACCGATCATATCGCCGGTCTTATAAGCGCCCTTGTTGTAGTTCGCCGTCTCCGGAGCTTTGTTCATCGCCTGAAGAACATTCATGTTAAACTGTACCAACTCCAGCGCGTCCTGAATCAGTTCGCGGTTCTGCTCATTGATCCGTTTCACGCCACGTACATTGTCCTGCAGTTTATCGAACACCGCTGCCAGCTTCTCCTGTTCGTCCGGCCTTGCCGCCAGCATCCTGATCAAGTCTACGATCTTTAAATTGTCAACATCCTTGTTAAGCACATTCGCAATATCATTAACAGCTTCATTTCTCTGATGATCCAGATGATTGATTCTGCTTACTATGATCTGCTCCTCATCCGTGATTCTCGCTAATTCCGCCAAGTCCTCAGACACAATGACCGGAGTTTTCTTCATGGACAGCGTCAGAAGATTCTCATATTCCTGACTCTCTTTCTCCAGAACATCGATCAAAACCTCCATTAAACTCGCCACGCCGATAACTCTCCTTCACTGTGTCTACAGACTTTCGATCTCTTCGTATTTCTTCATCAGTTTCTCTGCAAAGCTCTCTCCACTCACCTGATAAGTGCCGTTCGCAATACCTGCTTTAATAGGAGCTGTCAGTTCTTCCCTGATATCATCCGCTGCAGCAACTGCGTTCTTTGCAGTCTGGATGTCCTTACCGATACTGGAAATCTGTATCCGGTCCGAAGCAGCCGATTTTGCTTTTCCCTCTACCTTCGCAGGCTTCTTCGTGTTGTACAACTGCTGTACCTGTGTGTATGATTCTATACGCATAGAAGATGCCTCCTTTCATGCATAAATAAATTCTTTACATTATGTGTATCGGATAATTCTCGTAAGACTTTAGAGGTGATATGATTTTATTTCATTTAAAGATTTTATCCTGAAGTGCCGTAACGTATTCCGGCGGACAGTTTCCGTAAAAACCATCCGCCGGCAAATAACTTATAGTCTCTGTCTCTTATGCACCCAGTGCCTTACTGCTCTTATTTAAGAAGATCATATAAAGGACAAGTGCAACCAGTGAAACAATTGCTACGATGCCTGCCGCAGCGGCTGCGATCAAACTCAGTCCCGGAATCAGACCGGCAATTGCAACAACAGCCAGCACGCCGTAGCAGCCTGCGTTGATCTTCCACACGGTCTCACCCTTCTGTGCAACGTCAGCTGCACCGACCTGATTCATCACCTCGGATACGGAAGTACATACCAGATATACCACCATGAAGCTAAGTACATAGCCCGCGATAGAAACGATCGCCGCCAAGAAACCGGATTTAAAGAATGAACCCACAATACTTACGACAAGATTCGCAATCGTAAGTGTGAATGCCTTCTTGCAGCCTTCAATATCCTTGCCTGCGCCGTACAATCCTACCAGACTGATAACTCCAAATACCAATACTCCGATTGCCGCGATGATATTCACGAGCGGAATAATCGCCAGTACCGTACATGCAACGGTTCCCACCGATGCGATAAACATTTTCTTAAGACCTGCTCCTGCATTTTGATAATTCTCCATTTACCCATTTCCTCCTGTAAGTTAGTTGATTACCTATCTCCCTCACGGAAAATTTTTCCGCAACACATAATGTAGTATAACAGAATATTTCGTATATGAAAATGTCTATTTTTGCCTAAATTATCATTAATTTTCGTATTTTTTCGTATGATTTCGTATGTTTGTGCCGGACTGCGGGGCGGACGGCTTCCGGTCCGATTCTTTAGCAGCGTGTAATCCATGTGTCTGACTCACATATAAAACACGCTACACCTTTATGTGAAGAAGTGAATACCGTTCCGTATGGTCCGGATGTTCCTCAAGGTATTCATCCAATGCAAGTTGAAATCCCTCATTTGCATCCGGATGCTGCGCAAGATATTCACGCAGCTCCAGCACAGTCTGTTGCAAAGCTTCCATAGATTGGACTAAGGTCAGGTTAAACCATGTCTGGGCATATGTAAGCTGCAATTCAATATTATCGGGATATTGATTCAGAATTTTTTGTGATTCCTGTATCGTCCTGCGCACGTCCTCTTCTGTGTCCTGGGCAAAAGAAACATTGACCAGACCTTTCATATACATAGTCGCTATTTCCTTGTTATCCCGGAAATGTTCATACAAAATCTTCAATTCATTACTGCTCTGCTGACATTCCTCTAACGGCTGCTTTATAATCAAAACGCAAAGGCCGCCCGCATAATCAGCTAACACGTTTCCGTTACCCTCATACCGTTCATACAATCCTCTCAATCGATCTATGCTCTGCTGACATTCTTCGAGCGATTGTTTGACCATTAGATTCAGCAGCGCATTGGCATACAGTACTGCTATTTCTTCATTGCCTTCATACTGTTCATACAGTTCTCGCAGTCCTGCTGTATTCTGCGCACATCCCTCCTTTGGCTGACCAACCGTCATATTAGCCAAAGCATTTGCATATACTAATGCTATTTCCCCATTGCCTTCATACTGTTCATACAGTTCCCGCAGTCTTGCTATGCTCTGTTCACATTCTTCCTGTGGCTGTTCTGTCGTCAAATTAGCAAAACCTTGTGCATATGCAACTGCTACTTCCTCATTTTCCTTGTACTGTTCATGCAATTCTCCCAATTTTTCTATACTCTGCATGCATTCTTCCCTTGTTTGCTTAAGAATAAGATTAAATAAACCGTTTGCATACGCTGTTGTTATTTTCTCATTGTCCACATACTTTTCATGCAGTTCTCTCAATCTTACAACGCTCTCCCCACATTCTTCTCGTGGCCGTTCTGCAGTTAGGTTAAGTAAACCATTTGCATACGCTGCTGCTATTTCCTCACTATCCGCATACTTTTCACATAGTTCCATCAGTCTTGCTACACTTTTGCTACATGTCTCCTCTGTCTCTTCCACCGATAGATTAGACAGACTTTTGGCATAATAAAACGCAATCCTAGCATCTGACTGGAATTGATCATGTAAGTTCCTCAGCCGATCCAGTGCCTGCTCTCTCAAGTTGGGTAATTGTACTGTAATGCCAAATAACAAATCGCTGTATAACCACGCAGAAAAATCCGTTTCCGGATCACCTGCAAAAAAACCTCTCCAAAAATAACTTTTCCCCTCTAATTTTTCAGGATAATCGATCAAAATCCGGCGAAAGAAATGTAATTGATTCGGGTTGTCCTCCCAATGATCCGGAAGTAGAAGTCCCATCTGGCCTTTATCAAGTGCCTGCCGTAAAACAAGATATTCTTTCACAAGATCCGGACAATCCAAAACTACCGCCTCAATTTGTTTCTCTTGCTTTTTTCGTCTTTGAGTCCCTACTTCATCTTCATATATTTCCACAAAATAAACCGTTCCCTGATGAACAACTCCCATCGCCCGAAGCAATTCAAAAAAACCCATATCCAGCTTATTAGCTCTGTTACGGAGTTTCTGATACTCTTGGCCGCCGATATCCTCCAATGGCAAAACCTGCTCCAGACAGGACCGCGCCAATAGATTTTCAAACTCGGAACGCAGTTCTTTAGATATTCTGTCAGCGGACAAATTACGTAACCGGTCATAGTAGAATCTCAATTCGCGGTCAGTCAATTCATCCAGTATCCGCTCTTTATCCCAACGGGTAGGATCTTTTCCGTCACACCATGCATCCACAATCGCCAGGGCATAAATCGGACGCTGCAGATCACCATCAACTTTTTGCAATGTACTTAAAAGTCGTTCGGCCTCGCTGTCTTTTAGCGTTTTCCCGCAAGCCTGCGAAAAATCCATCATGATCGTTTTCAGTTCTTCTTCCGGTAACGGTTCCAGTCTCAGAAAATCGGATCGGTAGCATAGAGATTGAATGGTATCATCATACGGAGAATCCGACTGCAGCATCTCTGCCCATTTTGCAGAATTCATGTCTGCTCCTTCACGTTCCAATAAGATAATCCTTAGCTTCTCACTGCGCTGTCGGATAGAATCAGAAACAATCCACTCCCCGACGGTTTGAAAATAGGACTGAACATCATCTGCCACCAGGATACAACGTTCTACCGGCGGTCTCCAATCTAACAACTTTGTATAAACACCCTGATTCAGCCAAACGATTTCCCAGCCTTCCTCTTTCTGTGCTTTTGTGAACTCATGAACAAGCCGGCTCTTCCCCATCCCGCCCGGTCCGGTAACTGCCCACCATGCAATCTGACCGGGGTCCTGACAAAAATCCTGCAGCTGTTCTAATTCCTGCTTTCTTCCGGTAAAATCAATATAACCGGCATCATACATAAAACGGTGATCCGCCTTAGACTCAGGCGTATACTTGTCCACATGGCTGCGCAGTTCCTCGTATGCGCTATGATCATGCTCTTCTAAAAGCCGCTCCAACACTACTCGTACCGCGTCATGCTTATCCATCGGATAAAAAATCGGAGAAATCCCCAAATCCCCCAATTCTCTGCTCCGTTTCCCGATATCTTCCGGCCTGCATGCAAGAATTGCATAATGATCCAGTCCCGGATTCTTCGCCATCACCTGTTGAAGCACATCCATCGTCCTGTCCTGTTGCAAACTGCAGCCTAAAAACAACAGTCTCTTATTCTGAAACCATTGGGACAATTCCTGCATGAGCTGACCGGCAGGAGCATAAGCCTCATCATACTGTTTCTGTGTAAACACAAGTTTGCCTATATCGTGGATTTCCGGACCAATATCTCCATGCAGTTTGAACAGGCAATGCGGACTATTCTGCCGCACCTGAGCCAGAATATCCGGTTCGTACGGTGAGACAATTTTCTCAAATTTCGCATGACACCGATCATAGACCTCTTCCAGCACACGATCAAAATTAGTTGTCATTACCGTGCCGCTGCGAAACAAATATGGCAGAGCATATGCTGCCGAAGCATGCAAGACGCTCAAATCGCAATTCTTAATCTTATTATAATCAATAATTTTCTGAAGTTCTTTCGACATCCGCGGATAATGATCATAGATCTCCTGTGCCGCCAAAAGAAGCTCTCCATCTTCAATCATTTTTAATATTTCAGCTTTTGTATCTTTGTCATAAACAAACCCGGCAAGCTGCTCCAGCACTTTCGACCATCCCAAATAACCGCAAAAAACAGAAAGCCCTGCTCCGATAAAAGGGATAAGGCCTCCTCGCTGATAGTCTTTCTTTAAATCTTC
The DNA here is from genome assembly GCA_937920345.1 of uncultured Lachnospiraceae bacterium. Taxonomy (GTDB): domain Bacteria; phylum Bacillota; class Clostridia; order Lachnospirales; family Lachnospiraceae; genus UBA3282. The sequence continues at coordinate 132,823 of CALGVA010000073.1, read as the reverse complement.
ATATACAGATTTGTTATGTCCGGGATAAAAATCCATAATTTCAGAAAAAGTAATATTACACATACGATTCACCTACCGAATTTATTAATATGATAAGTGTATCATTTAAAACGACAACTTTCAACAAAATTAGCCGTTTTGCATGTTCTATCCAAGTATAAGAAATACTTCTAAAGTCATTCTCTGTTTCAGTCCGGCTCACCGGCATCCGCATAGTACCGCCGCCGGTAGTACTCCATCGTCCGATAATCCAGAATATCCTTCATATGCTTCTGAAACGCTTCCTGCGTCACTACTCCCGACAGTTCTTCCGTGACCGCCAGCATATAGCCGTCCCTGTCAATGAAAAAGCCTTTACCGGAGGCTTTCAGGAATTTGACGGGCATACTTCTGGCTTTGCTTAAGTGTTGTCTGTCGGTTATTTTCTGATAATCCGAGTATGACACATCTGTCACCAAGTCTTTCCAGTTCGTTCCGGTGTTGAAAAATTCTTTCCAGCTATACAGCACTTCATCATCCGTGACCGCCAGCCGCACATTCCCGTGATTGTAAAAGCTGTACAGAACCGGCATTTTATAGACTTTCTGCATGTCTGTCGTCTCAATCAGCGAAAGGAATTCTCTGCCGATACCGTCATAAACCGTTTCCTCCTCCGCAGACAATTCTCCCAGTTCATGCAGAAAATCCATGTACTGACGAAACGGATTCTCTCTGGCATGTGCGATACAGTATTGATACAGTTCGTCTTCCATATAAGTAAAAAGTTCCATCCTTGTCGGCACTTTTCCACTCAAGGTCTCTTTGACCCTGTAATACTCCTGTCTGATCCGCTCCCTGACGGACAGTGATCTGTGATCCATCTCCCTGAAAAGATCCACAAGCCGCATGTCAAAATCAACAATACAATCATCGGGATATTCGATCCTGTAATAATCGACGGCCGGCCGCTCACCGGAACTTGTGCCGCCGCTCAGGAGAAAAGGCGCCCGCCCGGCTCTCTCATAATTGCCGATGAAATCCAGCACGTTCAGATATTCTTTGCCCCGGCAGGTACGAAGCCCGCGCCCCAGCTGCTGTAAAAACACCACCGGAGAATGCGTCGGCCGCAGGAACATGACCATATCCAGAGACGCGATATCCACACCCTCATTAAACATATCTACCGAGAAGATCACACTGATCTCCCGATTCTTCAGTTTCTCGATTGCTTTCTCCCTGTCCTCGGAATAAGCGCCGTCTGCATTGCTGTACACCGCCACCGACGAAATCCCCCGGCGGCAGAACTCCTTCGCCATTTCTTCCGCGTGCTGTCTGGAACAGCAGAAACCAAGCGCCCGCTTCGGATGATATTTCATATAATATTTGTAGATCAGGTCATATCTTCTGACGTTACCGATATATGTCTCGTTCAATTCCTTTTCATCATAACGCCCTTTCACGAGGTGAAGAGTAGAATAATCCGTCTCGTCATAGATTCCGTAATAGTGGAATGGTACCAGTATGCCCTTGTTGATGGCTTCTTTCAGGGAAATCTCATAGGGAACATTGTAATCACAAAGTTCATAAATACTTCTGCCGTCCATCCGCTCAGGGGTAGCGGTCAGCCCCAGCATAAACCGCGGTTTGAAGTAATTTACAATCCTCCTGTACTGGTCACTTACGGCATGATGAAATTCATCAATCACCAGATAGTCAAAATAGTCCGGGCGGAAATAATGCTCTGTCAAGTACTCTTCCCGCCCCAGTGTCGCCACGGAAGCAAAAACAACCGCTTTGTCCGTATCCTTCCGGCTTCCGTTGAAGAAACCATAATCATCACACTGCCGGACATTGTAAAAAGATACTGCCGCCTGCTGTAAAATTTCTTCCCGATGTGCCACAAATAACACCCGGTTGTACTTTGCAGAATCAAACGCCGCCAGATAAGTCTTACCCACTCCCGTGGCCGCCTGCACCAGCCCTTTTACTGCGCCCTCCGCGCGGCTGTTCTCCAATGCGTATAAGGCTTCGATCTGTGCGCCTCTGGGTTGAAAAACAGGTGTTACTGCCGTAGCCGTGTCAGATCCACCCTCTATATCATCGTACTTTGCCAAGTCTTTAGACACCGCCGGTTTATGCCAGTTACGGGAATATGCGGTCAGCTCCGCATCGTCGATCACGATCGAATGCCGCTCGAACAAGTCTGAAAAAGTATCATAGAACAATCTGAAATTCCCGCCATCCGTCAGACTGCTGAACCGGTAATTCCACTCGATCCCGGAAGTCAGCGCACTTCTGGATATATTGGAAGATCCTATGTAGATATCCCCGCTGTTCTCATAGTGAAAAATATATGCTTTTGGGTGAAAAGACCGTTTCCTGTCATTATAAAATCTGAGATCAACCCGATTCCCCAGCTCCTTCTTAATCAGGCACAATGCCGACGGCTGGGTGATTCCAAGATAATTGCCCGTAAGAATGCGCACCTGTACACCCCGGTCCAATGCCTCACGCAAATCTCGCAGAATCATCTTCACGCCGGATTCCATCAGAAAAGAAACGATAATGTCAATGCGCTTCGCCTTTTTCATACTAATCTTTAACTGATAATACAAAAAGCGGCTCCTGTTCCGGTCTCCGGTCATGACGCTGGTGGGCTCGATATGCAGTTCTTCGTTCTCCAACGGGATATTGATATTCAGATTTTCCGCAAAATCAGATTGAGCCATTTTTCATCCCCTCTTCCCGGACGTACATCGAACGTGGTCCATTGTTCTTCGATGTGTAACTCCTCTATATTTCTTATGAATTGGTTAAAAGCCACCTCGGTCATATCCGTAAAATAACGCCCGTTTCTTTCACCCGAAAAGGTGCCATATTTGAAAGACGTATAGATAATTCCGCCCTGTTTCAGCGCGATAGACATTCTGCGCATGACGCTTATAAGTTCCTCCCCCGGTAAATGCAGGATAGAGGAACATGCCCAGATTCCGTCATATTTCGAGATTGCATTCAGATCCTGAAAAAGCATATGGCGGACTTGTATTCCCGTGTATCGGGTCGCAAGTTTACATAACTCCTCCGAGCCATCTATCGCCTCTACCTGATATCCCTGATCCAGAAATGCTTTGGTATCCCGGCCGGAACCACAACCGAAGTCGAGGATGGAGGCGGGTGCGGGGAGGTATGACAGAAAACGCTGCTGCGTGGCGGTGAATTCTACGGAGACAGTGGCGGCATAGAATCGGGTTGCATTTTGGTTGTAGTAGGTCAGGGTTGGCTGCATGGGATAATGTTCCTTTTATCTTTTAAGAATACTTCTTTTTCATTTATTAACACATAATATAATAATATGACAATAATTCATATAAATCTACAGTAAATAATGATTCTGACCAGATCCTTCCGGCCAGATCAGTTATAAGACCATTTCATTTTCGCTCTCAGTAGAGCAATCAGCTTTCCACAGATAAACTTACAGTCCCGTATATGCAACAGCTATCCGCCAATCAATGCTATCAGCAGCGCTAAAATATCTTTCATCCCCTGTTTATAACTCATTTCCGTATAAACAGCTGTTCTATGATTTTCTACAGATAAATACCGATCCAGTGCTTTTCGCTGCTCCTTATCAAGCATCCCTTCTAAAACACACAGCGTTCTGTTCGTCTCTTTTTCCGCTTGTCTGTACGCCTCAACTCCTTGTACAATCTCATCCAGTCTTTCATTCGTTAAGTTCTCAATAATGATTTCCAATACTCGTTTGTCCATATGCATAAGTCTCCTTGCACTTTGCGCTTTATGTATTCATCATACACAACGCGTTCAACTTATACAATATGTTCAATCTGGGGAATTCTACCCATAATGAGAGCAGAAAGGAATGGGCAGATAAAATGTATTCTTACTCACCGCTTTGGCAGACAATGCAGCAACGAGGCATTACAACATACAGCCTGATAAATCATTACGGCATTTCCAGTCATTTAATGAGCAATCTGCGGCATAATAAAAATGTAACAATGGAAACAATACACAGACTTTGTCAGATTCTAAATTGTACCCCAAATGACATCGTAGAAATTATGCTGGATAGACCGGAATCGTAAATATATCAGATTTCCTCTCACCCATCCCTCCGCAAAATCTCCCGCAGCAGTGCCACGCCCTTCTGGATATAATCCTCTTCCCCCAGGCCGTTTGCCTCTATGATTCTCTCAATCGCCTGCGCCGGATCCAGCGAGTGATAGGGGTAATAGACCTTCCGCAGCTCCTCCGGCTTGATCATCTTATACAGCGCTTTACTGCTGATCCGGCGGGTGTAGCACCAGTATCTGTACATATATCCGATCCAGTACAACTCCTCTCCGTCATATTTGATCCGGCCATATTCGCTTTTTCCGAACTCGGCCTCTATTTCATCAAACACATCCTCCTGTGTTTCCGATTCAAACAAAAACCCTTCTCCGTCCATTCTTACGGCCACTTCTGAATACATGAAACGTCTGAGAAAAACCGGCGTACTGCAGGCCGTTTTTTCTCTGGACATCAAAAACAATTGTCCTTGAAACCGACACATCTTTAATCCATACTCGTCAAATTCTCTCATTGCAAAATCTCCTCAATATAATGTCCCTGCCCCCGGTATTGTTTTCTCGCCACTTTTACTTTATCACGGTTTACCTCCTCAGATTCTTTTCTGGATTCCAGATAGTACATCTTTTCTTCCTGTGCCAGATAGCAGTGTGTCAGTATTTTTACCTGATCCAGCGCTCTCTGTGTTGTAAAGACATACTGATTACCAAGATTTGTTGCAGACAGGCAGTGTCTGCACTGGACGTCCGTAATTTCTCCGTCGATAAAGCTGTCAATGATCTCAAACATTCTGTTATCCGCAATGGGTGCTATAATATAGTCTATGTCCTGAATATTCTGAATTAATTCATGCACTGCTGGAGATTGCTCATATTCTTTTAAACGCCCTCTGAAATAAGCGATGGTGAGCATCCATTCGCGGTCGACCCTGAATTTTTTACAGTTCAGCCCGCTCCGGTCAAAATTTACAATATACAGAGATGACTTTGGGAAATTTGACACAAACATAGCCGACTGTTCCAGACTCTCACCACAGTAAAGGCCCTGTCCGAAGTCATTGTTGGCTCTCGATTTCAGCAGGCTCAATTCCCCTTCTATATTTGTTTTTGCTCCATGAAACAGAACCGCATGTGAATCGTCTGCATAATCCTCCTGATAGAGCTGCTCTTTTATTTTATTCAAATGAATCTTTTTTTGAAATGCCATGCTGTAAAATGCCGCCATACCAGCTTCCGATACCTCGCCCTCACCGTTTTTCCATCGATTCAGGGTCATCCTGGATACACCGATCACGGCCGCCAATTCTTCTGTTGTCATATCAAGCAGTCCTTGTACAATTTCTACGTCTTTCCAAAACGGAAATTCCTTCATCCTGTTCGTCCTCTTTTCTGCAAAACTTATTTGTAACATATTTTACATTTAAGTTTATTGTGTGTCAATGTTATATGTAACATATGTTACATATAAGTTTTTGTTAAAAAAGAAGACCAAGGCTCAAACCTCAGTCTTCCTGAATGCAAATTCCCCGTCGCACCGCTCCCGCCGGGCAGTCAATGTATGTTCAGCAATATATTTTCAAACCCAATAATCTCCTGCACACCTTTCCGCCTCTACCTCGTAGGGATAAATCCGGCAATCCTTCCCGCAAACTCGTTAAAGTTCTGTGTCTGCAGGATCACCTTGCCCGGTCCGGTCAGTTTCGTCAGGAACAGTCCCTCGCCGCCCAGGAAAATATTCTTCAGTCCCTTCACCGTTTCGATCTCATACCGCACGCTCCGCTCGAAAGCGACCACATTTCCCGTGTCCACTTTGATGACTTCGCCGGGCGCCAGATTTTTCTCTACTTTATTTCCGTCGATCTCCAAGAATACCATGCCGCTGCCGCTGATATCCTGCAGGATAAATCCTTCTCCGCCGAACAGTCCTGCAGAGAATTTCTTTGTAAAGGTTATGTTCAGGTTTACCGTCTCCTGTGCGCAGAGAAATGCGCCTTTCTGGCAGATCAGTCCGCCGTTTGCTCCCACATCCACGGGAAGTACCTCTCCGGCAACTGTGGACGCAAAGGCTACCATTGCGCCCGGGCGCTCCGCCTTATAAGTTGCCATAAACATTGATTCTCCCGAGAACATTCTGCCGATACTCTTTCCGAGCCCGCCTCTCATGTTGGAATCCATGGTGATTCCTTCTGTCATCCACGCCATTCCGCCCGACTGTGTATACATGGATTCTCCCGGTGCGTCAAAGAGCACCTCCACTGCCGGCATTGTGTCTCCGATGATTCTGTACTGCATAATGATTTCCTCCTTTTTTCAACACAATTGTGTATGTCCTGTCTTTAAAAACTTCAAACATTCCGCTGATATGTACAACCTAAACTTCTCTTTGCAATAAATCATATCACATTTCTAACCGATGACCAATCCTTTTCCACAGATCAGGTCAGAAAGTCAGGTCGGAAAGACACAACAAAGCGGATCTCCTGGCTCTCGCCGTTCGATCCGCTCCTGTTTACAATTTTCAATATTTCCTTATGCCTTTTCTTCCATCGCCTCGGCCACAGTCGCCTCGCAGCTTCTCATCGCCAGGATCGTCTTGTCGAACAGATCATCCAGTTCCCAGCCCAGCATTTCGGCGCCCTGTGCAATCACATCTCTGGAACAGCCTGCCGCAAATTTCTTATCCTTGAATTTCTTTTTCAGGCTCTTGACTTCCAGATCCATGGTGCTCCTGGACGGGCGCATGAGCGCACAGGACCAGATCAGACCGGTCAGTTCGTCGGATGCGAAGAGCACCTTTTCCATCTCCAGCTTAGGTTCTTCCTCACTGCAGAGTCCGTAGCCGTGGGAGCAGACCGCATAGATCATGTCCTCGCCCACACCGCCTTCGCGCAGAAGCTCCGGTGCTTTCTTACAGTGCTCCTCCGGATAAAGCTCGAAGTCGATATCATGCAAAAGTCCGGTAATTCCCCAGAACTCTTCTTCCTCTCCATAGCCCAGTTCTTTCGCAAACCAGCGCATGACGCCTTCCACGGTCAGCGCGTGCTGGATATGAAAAGGCTCTTTGTTATATTTCTTCAGCAGATCAAGCGCCTGCTCTCTTGTAACCTTGCTTGTCTTCGCTGCCTGGCCGGCTGTTTTCTTTTCATTCTTCCCGCGGTCTGCCGCTTTTTTGTCCTGTGCTTTATCCAGACTTTTCATGGTCGGGAAGAGCAAAACATCGCGGATTGCCGGCGAATTGGTCAGTAACATCACCAGTCTGTCGATACCGTAGCCGATACCGCCCGTGGGGGGCATACCGATTTCCAGCGCATTCATAAAGTCTTCATCGGTAGTATTGGCCTCTTCATCGCCTGCTGCCAGCGCCGCTTCCTGAGCCTTGAAACGCTCTCTCTGGTCAATGGGATCATTTAATTCAGAATAAGCGTTACACATCTCGCGGCCCGTAATAAACAGTTCAAAACGCTCCACGTAATCCGGCTTGTCCGGTTTCTTCTTGGTCAGCGGAGAGATCTCGATGGGGTGATCCATGATGAAAGTCGGCTGTACCAGATGTTCCTCCACATATTCCTCGAAGAACAGATTCAGGATATCGCCTTTCGTGTGTCTGTCCTCATAATGAACGCCTTTTTCATCGGCAATCTTCTTCGCCTCTGCAGTATCTTTGATTTCATCGAAATCCACGCCGGCATATTTCTTCACCGCTTCTGTCATCGTCATGCGCGCGAAGGGACTGCCAAGGTCGATCTCCACATCGCCGTAAGGAACGGTGGTCGTGCCGCACACTTCCCCCGCCACATGGCGGAACATATTTTCGGTCAGATCCATCATCCCGTAATAGTCCGTATAAGCCTGATACAATTCCATCAGTGTAAATTCAGGGTTATGTCTCGCGTCCAGTCCTTCGTTCCGGAAAACGCGTCCGATCTCATAGACTCTCTCCATGCCGCCCACGATCAGTCTTTTCAGATATAATTCCAGTGAAATACGAAGTTTCACGTCCTCGTCCAGCGCATTATAGTGTGTCTCAAAAGGTCTTGCCGCCGCACCGCCCGCATTGGACACGAGCATGGGCGTCTCCACTTCGAGAAATCCCTGTCCGTCCAGATAGCGTCTGATGGAACTGATAATCTTAGAACGCATGACAAAGGTCTTCTTCACATCCTCGTTCATGATCAGGTCAGTATATCTCTGACGGTAACGGATATCCGTGTTTACCAGTCCGTGATACTTCTCCGGCAGGATCTGGAGACTTTTTGACAGGAGTGTCATTTTCTCCACGTGAAGGGAAATCTCGCCTGTTTTCGTGGTAAATACTTCACCCTCGATGCCGACAATGTCACCCACGTCATATTTTTTAAATTCGGCATAGGGTTCTTCACCGATGCTGTCTCTCGCCACATAGCACTGGATATCGCCCTGCAGATCCTGCACGTTACAGAAAGAAGCCTTGCCCATAATGCGCTTGGACATCACGCGGCCCGCGATAGAGACTTTTTTGCCTTCCAGCGCGTCATAATTGTCCTTGATCTCCTGACTGTGATGGGTCACATCGTATTTTGTGATCTGAAAAGGATCTTTGCCACTCTCCTGCAGTGCAGCGAGTTTTTCCCGTCTCACTTTCAGAAGCTGGTTGATATCCTGTTCCTGCTGTTCTTTTCCCCGATTCTGTGCTTCTGCCATGTCAACACCTACACCTTTCTCTATTGTTATGCCTTACATAAACCTTACATAATTATATTTCTAATTTATAAAAAAACGCATTTCTGTTATTTGTGATTTCCCTATTGAACCGATCAGTTGGATCTCTGGATCTCAAGCACCTTATACTTGATCACGCCCGCCTGTGTCTCAACATCCACCGTATCGCCGACTTTTGCGCCGATCAGCGCTTTTCCCACAGGAGATTCATTGGAGATCTTGCCTTTCAGGCTGTTTGCCTCGGTAGAACCTACGATCTTATATTCCAGTTCCTCATTATATTCCATATCCAGAATCTTCACGAGACAGCCGATGTTAATCTTATCTAAGTCTACTTCATCCTCCACGACTACTTCCGCATTCTTCAGAATCTTCTCCAGTTCTTCAATCCTTGCCTCAATATCGCGCTGCTCGTCTTTTGCCGCATCGTACTCGGCATTCTCGGACAGATCGCCCTGCTCTCTTGCTTCCTTGATTTTCTGCGCAACTTCCTTACGTTTTACGACCTTCAGATCGTGCAGCTCGTCCTCATATTTTCTCAAGCCTTCATACGTTAAGATGTTTTTCTTCTCCTGCATGGTAATTCTCCCTTTCTCCATATATTGTTACTATATTGTTATACATTTATATTTCGTTTTAATCCTGCTATCCGGCGCACACCGTTCTGCTCCGGTCCATATTTCTCGTGTAACCTGCATCCATTATTACATATACAATCAGGTATTATGCGGTTTCCTGCAATTTCTTGATTTTATAACTTAACTATCATACCCACTTTTTACTATAGTGTCAAGGTATTTTAACGGTGAGATGTATGGAATCCAAGGGGTTTTTCGTCCGAGCAGACATTCTTTTTCCGCTTCGGACACAATATCAATATAGACCGCCTTGCTCTCCGGCATAATTTTAGGATACCGGAACTGTCTGCTGTAATCCAGGATCATACCGCTGCAGCGCGGTTTTCCGCACTTCAGGATGCAGTGCCGTTCCTGAATCCCTACGGGATTCTCAGCCTGCCCCTCTGTCACATGCTGCGGCCCGGCACAGATATCCGCCGTTCCTGCACCGTAAGACGTCACATACGGCTCCAGCTGGGGCACCAGCCCGTATTCATAATAATACTCGTCCAGATGGCTGCCTAATTCCATCCAGATATCCGTCTCTGCAATCTCCTCATAGAAGATCAGCAGCCTGTTGATCCTGGGCAGGTAGGGCAGTAAAAGTTCCCTGGTCATGTCCATCTGCAGATCCGTATCCGCCGGCGCGCCCAAGAGCACTACCGCCTCCCCGCACGCCCCGATCGTCTGCGCCGCATACTGACGGACGATCTGTGCCGTCACCATCTGTATGGTCTCCCTGCGCGTCGCAAACCGGCCTTCATATTCCGCCGTCAGCATCGCCGCGATCTGCGGGTGAATCCACGTATCCGTCATACCCTCCACACGCCGCGGCACACGCTCCATCGCCTCAGACAGAACCTGCGGTTTCCACACTTTGTTTCTGTAGTAAAAAGGCGGTATCACACAGCCGATCACCTCGAACTCCTGCGGTTTTGCCGTTATCTCGTCCGCATTTTGCGCGTCCAGCTCTGCCTCCTGAAACCAGCGCCTCTTTGCCGCATACGCACGACCTCTTTTTGCATTTCGTTCCTGCATCGGATAATAATAAATAATCTTCTCCCGTTCCATGCATTAATATATGCGCCCACCCATTCTGCCATGCAGAAATAATGATATAAAATGCTCGTGGGAGCTCGCTCACTAAGAGCGTTTTATATCATTATTTCTATAGGGCGGAACGCCCGTAATCCGCTATGCAGGCATAGTATTCAAAATTCCTCCTCCACCAGCCGTCTCAGTTCCTCGAAGCTCTCCACCATATTCACGCTCTGCCGCAGTCTGGCGGAATGCGGCAGTCCTGCCGTATACCAGGACACATGCTTACGCATCTCCCGTATCCCCGTATATTCCCCCTTACATGCAAGCTGCAGCTCTGCATGGCGCAGAATCATCTCCTTAATCTCCTCCCGCGTCGGCGGCTCTGCTTCCGTCCCGTCACACAGATACGCCCCGATCTGCCGAAACAGCCACGGATTGCCTCTGGCGGCTCTCCCCACCATTACGCCGTCGCATCCCGTCTCACACAGCATTCTTTCCGCACTGGCACCGTCCGTGACGTCGCCGTTGCCGATCACCGGAATGGACACGCTCGCCTTCACCTTCGCCAGAATCTCCCAATCCGCCTCGCCGGCATAGTACTGCTCTCTCGTCCTGCCGTGCACCGCCACCGCCGCCGCGCCTGCCTGCTCTGCAATCTTTGCGATCTCCACGGCATTGACATGGGCTTCGTCAAATCCTTTGCGGATCTTGACCGTCACCGGCTTATTGACTAATCGAGTCACTGCCGACACTATTTCGGCAACCAGATCCGGTTCTTTCATCAGCGCCGATCCTTCTCCGTTATTCACCACTTTCGGCACGGGACAGCCCATATTAATATCCAGAATGTCAAAAGGTCTGTCCTCGATCTGTCTGGCCATCTCACTCATGATCTTCGGGTCTGAGCCGAATAACTGCAGGGATACCGGCCCCTCCTGCGGATGGATCTCAAGCAGACTTTCCGTGTTTTTATTTTTATATAAAATCGCCTTGGCGCTGACCATCTCCATACAGCACATGCCCGCTCCATGCTCACTGCACAGCAAACGAAAAGGCAGGTCTGTCACGCCTGCCATGGGAGCCAGTATAATATTATTGTCCAAGGTAACGCTGCCAATCGTCAGCTTGTGCAGTAAATCACTCATCCCGCCTGTATCCCTTCATTCCGGTATCCATTCCGTTATAATCCCGCTCTGCGCTCCGGCCGGCACTGAAACACACCGCCGGCACAGGGTATTATCCTTCTTCCAGCACAGTCCGGTCATGCAGAACAAACACCCTGTAATACAACTGCAGCGACTCCAGCAGTTCCTGCCTGTTCCTTCGGATTTCTCCTACCAGAAGCCCGCTGCTGATCTCATCATAGAGCAGATCGTCCTCCTCCGCATTCGTCTCCAGTGAGATACTGCCGTCCTCCTCGAAGACAATCGTGAAGACACCCCCTACCTCTTCGGTAAACAGCACGCAGATCACATGGAGTTCTTCCTTAATTGACTCCGGAATCCCCGCAAACTGCTCATTGAAATAATATTTCTGTTCGTAGGCATTCGCGCCGCACAGCACTACCCTGTTATCCCGATTCTCACCCATATCCATACCTGTACGTACTGCAGACCCTCCACAGTACGGTTCCCCGACCCTTGCATTACAAGCTTCCCTGTACGTCAGGGCTGCTTATGACTCCTCTGTTACATGTTTTATACATACCCGTACAGCCCGCGCACCGATACTTCTCCGGCGTAGACAAGTACTTTTTCTCCATTTTCCTTCTCGACAATCAACTCGCCCCTATCATCGATGCCGTGGGATATCCCTGTGTACTCCCCGGCAGGATCGAGCACCCTGACCTCGCCTCCAATGCCCTGCAGATGATGCTCATAAGCCTCCCGCAGCCGCGACATGTCCAGCGTCTCCAGGAACACAGCATAGTTATCTTCAAATCTGAGGAGCACTTTTTCAAGCAGTCCTGCTCTGCTGATATGACGCCCCGTCTCGATCTTAAGGGAAGTAGCCGTCTTCCGGATCTCTTCCTGAAACTCTTCCGGCACTGCATTATTCACATTGACACCCGCACCGACCACAACATACTGGATCTCGTCCATTTCCGGCGTCATTGTCATTTCCGTCAGCATGCCGCATATTTTCTTCCTATTCAACACGATGTCATTCGGCCACTTAATGGTTGTCACAGCCTCCTCTGCGTCTGCCAGAACCTCTTCCACTGCCTCTGCCACGCTGAGCGCCATCACGAGCGTGATCATGGAAGCCCTGTCCGGTGCAAACTCCGGCCGCAGCAATATGGTAAAAGCAAGCGCGGTTCCGGACAGTGTCTGCCATCCTCTGCCGCGGCGTCCCTTGCCAGCGTTCTGAATATCCGCCACCACCACGGTACCGTGAGGATCACCCTCCTCGCCGCAGCGCTTCGCATCATTGTTGGTGGAGCCCGTCACATCATGATAATACACTTTCCTGCCCGCCCATTTCGTGTGCAGCCTGCTGACAATCTCGCTCTCTGACAGGATGTCCCCGGGCTCTTCCGCCAGTCGGTAACCTCTGCCGGAAACCGATTCGATCTCATAGCCCTCTTCCTTAAGCTGATTGATCACCTTCCAGACCGCCGTTCTTGTCACGCCGAAACGGTCGCACAACTGCTGCCCTGACACGTAATCTCCACTGTTTCTGAGTAATGCCAAAATATCTGTCTTATCTGTTTTCATATGCAACCTGACCTTCAGGATTCCGCTTCCCGGAACCTCAAACTTCGTATGCTCCCAGCGTCACCGCCATCACAGCCTTGATCGTATGCATACGGTTTTCCGCTTCCTCGAACACTATGGACTGCGCCGATTCAAAGACCTCGTCCGTCACTTCCATCTCGCTTATGCCGTATTTCTCATGGATCTGTCGGCCGACTCCGGTCTGCAGATCATGAAATGCCGGCAGACAGTGCATGAAGACCGCATCCGCTCCCGCATACTCCATCACCTGACGGTTCACCTGATAGGGCATCAAATCATGCAGTCTGCTGTTCCACACTTCCTCAGGCTCTCCCATGGACACCCAGACGTCCGTATAGACCACGTCCGCACCGCCGGCGCCCGCCGCCACGTCCTCTGTCAGCGTAATGCTGCCGCCTGTCTTAGCCGCGATCTCCTCGCAGGTGCGCACCAGTTCCGCTTCCGGAAAATATGTTTTCGTCGTACACGCCGTAAAGTGCATGCCCATCTTGGCACACGCCACCATAAGAGAATTGCCCATATTATAGCGGGCGTCACCCATATACGTCAGCCTGATGCCCTGCAGATGCCCGAAATGCTCTCTGATGGTCAGCAGATCCGCCAGCATCTGTGTCGGATGAAACTCATTCGTCAGACCGTTCCACACCGGCACACCGGCATATTTCGCCAGTTCCTCTACGATCTCCTGCCCGAAACCGCGGTACTCGATCCCCTCAAACATGCGTCCCAGCACCCGCGCGGTATCCGCTATGCTCTCCTTCTTACCGATCTGCGATCCCGAAGGGTCCAGATAAGTCGTACCCAGCCCCAGATCATGTGCCGCCACTTCAAAAGAGCAACGTGTTCTGGTGCTTGTCTTCTCGAAGATCAGCGCCACATTCTTGCCGCGGTGAATATCGACGGCAATGCCCTTCTTCTTTTTATCCTTCAGGTCTGCCGCCACATCCAGCATGTATGTAATTTCCTCCGGCGTAAAATCCAGAAGCTTTAGAAAATGTCTTCCTGTTAAATTCATAATGTCCCTCTTTTCTGCGCACAATCGGCTCCACACCCATGCAGGATATCATGACCGCCTGTATCGATATCGTGTACCGCTGTGGCTGTATATTGTAATGCAACAAACTATGGGACGGCTCCGCAGAACCATCCCACAGCAATCAGCGTTATATAACTGCGCAGCCCCATATTCCGCTCTCTGGAATCTCATAACCCGAAGACAGACAGGGCGCTTCAATCTATTTCCATACTTCCTTTATGGAGGAAGCAAGTCCTGCCAGTCCCTGAATCTCGGAAGGAATAATGATCTTGGTGGCCTGCCCGTCCGCTGCCTTCTCAAAAGCTTCCAGACTCTTGATCTTCAGCACGGACTCATCTGCACCCGCCTCGCGGATCATACGGATACCGTCTGCGGTAGCCTGCTGTACCTTAAGGATCGCTTCCGCCTCACCTTCCGCCTCACGAATCATTTTCTCCTTCTGTGCTTCCGCACGAAGAATTGCGGACTGTTTCTCAGCCTCGGCCTCCAGGATCGCGGATTCTTTCTTACCTTCCGCAACCAGGACGGTGGACTTCTTCTCACCTTCGGCGCGAAGAATCGCTTCACGACGCTCACGCTCTGCTTTCATCTGCTTCTCCATGGCATCCTGAATGGCTGCCGGAGGGATGATATTCTTAAGTTCAACCCGGTTTACTTTAATACCCCAGGGGTCTGTCGCAATATCGAGCGATGCTCTCATCTTCGTGTTGATCACTTCTCTCGAAGTCAGTGTCTGATCCAGCTCCATCTCACCGATAATATTACGCAGCGTCGTGGCGGTCAGATTCTCGATCGCCATGATCGGATTCTCCACACCGTATGCAAACAGCTTCGGATCTGTAATCTGGAAGAATACGACCGTGTCTATTCTCATCGTTACATTATCCTTGGTGATCACCGGCTGCGGCGCAAAATCCACAACCTGCTCTTTTAATACGACTCTCTTAGCCACCTTATCCAGGAAAGGCACCTTGAGATGCAGACCTACGGACCACGTCTGCTGATAAGCGCCGAGTCTCTCCACAACATAGGCATGTGCCTGCGGAACGATCTTGATACAGGATATCAGAATCAGCCCTACTAAGATCAAAACAACGACTAACGCAATAATTCCACCCATTCTTAAACCTCTTTTCTCTCTTCTACGATTAATTTGACACCATTGATTGCCAATACGGTTGTCACTGTGCCGACGGGCAGTCTGATACCGTCTGTTCTTGTTCTGGCAGACCACTCCATACCGCCCACATTGACCTGTCCGATTCCCTGAAGGTTATCGATCTCACTGATCACGATCGCCTGACGTCCCACCAGACTCTCGGCGTTGGTTCTGACTCTGTCCTTGTTAAAATACTTGACCGCGAGGGGTCTTGTAAAAAACAACAGCAGTACCGATACGATCAGGAAAAGAATAATCTGTAATGAAAACGGTGCATGTAACAGGGCAGCGACCGTAGCCACCAGCGCTCCGCCCGCAAACCAGACAGTTGTGAGCCCCATCGTAAGCAGCTCTATGACAACCAGTACTACGAGGATAACCAGCCAGAATACGGTCATGCTTAAATTGGTCATAGTGCCTATGTCCATATCCACTCACACTCCTTTACTCTGAAATCTGCACGGCTTCTTCATAATATTATTAACAACTACACAGTATTTTACTATAATATGTTACATCTGGCAAGTTCTATCATGGCGAAACACTCCGCAATTGTATCAGTTCAGCCTTCGGCTTCACTGTCACTCCTGATGCACACAAAATGCTCCAAAGTCGCATTTTGGCGCTTTCACAACTCATAAAATCGCATACAGAGCGATTTTACTCGCGGAATAGCGCAAGGCTGAACTGTTACCCGCGATTCGCCATGATATAATTCAGTGCTGCCGGGACTACGCATTACGCAGCCCCGGCAGCACTGAATGTCCGCTTACCAGAATACCTGATTATCGATCAACAGACCGTCATGGTTGCCCGCTCTTCTAAAGTGCGTTGCTCCGCCCACATTCGTCTCTCCATTGATCGCCGCCTGTGCGGCCTCATAGCATCCCGGCGCAATATTACCGTTTGTGTAAACTCTCGCCACTTTACCGTTGAGTGCCGGTGTAAACTGTCCGGAAGCAAATATAACGCCCGATATTGTATTCGGATATGCCCCGCTTCTGACACGGTTCATAACAACAGCTCCCACCGCCAGCTTACCGTTATAGGTCTCGCTGCCCGCTTCACAGTGGATCAGGGCCGCCAGCAGTCTGAGATCGTCGCCGCCTACTACGACTGCGCCCTGATTGGCCGTCAGCTTGGCCTGACGCTCTTCCTCTTCCCGCTTCTTGATTGCCGCCAGTGTCTCACCTTCATCAATATGGAAATCAACATCCACATACTCCGAGGACACATAGCACGTCTCTCCGCCATAGTCTACGCTGATCCAGGCATCATCAATAAATTCGATGATCTCCAGTTCATCATCACTCGTCAGCAGTCCGACCGCCTCTGCTTCCGTATTCGGATCAGTACGCACGCGCAGCAGTTCCGTCTCGATCGTAACGATCAGATTCCCCACATCATCCGCCATCTTCTCCGCCTCTTCTCCGAACAAAAGATATTCATCGCTTGCCCAGCCGACCAGGTCGCCGCTCTTAAGTCTCGTCCAGCCGTCCTTGCGCTCTAAGATTCTGCCGCCGCAGTCCTTGTACAACACGCCGACCTTGTCAGAGTCCTCGCTCGCTTCTGCCCTTACATTCATGGCTACCTGTACATCGACCATTACCAGATCAGATTCTTCATCCGCCTGCGTGTCTCTGGATTCTGACATTTCTGTCAGTTCTTGCACAGCACGCTCGCCGGCTATTCCCGTCGTCGGATCGATGATCTGTGAAATCCCTACGCTTAAAGAGTCCAAATACTCCTTCTTGTTGGAAGCCGCCGCATCCTGACGGCACGCTCCCCATAACCCCAGACAAAGAATAAGACCGGCAAACAGAATAAATGTCCTTCTGCTTCTTGGCATAAACATAATCCTCCATCATTTCCCCAAATTGTTACTATCATAATACTAAAATATTACGAAATTGTTAACTCTTAAAGTATGGATAATTTTAGCAAAACACCTTTTCTTTGTCAAGTTTATGCTGCCTGTCTTATTTTCATTCCTGTTCTTGTGTCGGGTTTCTTCTATATATAGTATGTCAGCCGCTTCGCCATCACAATTTTTTCGACTGCTCCACCGTCGCCGTCAGTGCGTCAATGACTGCGCCGCGCATACCTTTCTCCTCCAGCACCCGGACACCCTGTATCGTCGTACCCGCCGGTGAGCATACCATGTCTTTCAGCTGCGCAGGATGCATACCGCTCTCCAGTACGAGCTTCGCCGAGCCGTACACTGCCTGTGCCGCAAATTCATACGCCTGCTTCCTTGGCATACCGGCCGCCACCGCCGCATCTGCCATGGCCTCTATAAACATAAATACATACGCCGGTGAACTGCCGCTGACAGCCCCTACGGCATCCATCAGATGCTCCGGTACGAGGCTCGCCCTGCCGAAACTCTCCATAAGCCGAATACTGTAATCTGTTTGCTCCTGATCAACCTGTGCATTGACACAGACACCTGTACATCCCGCGCCGACCAGTGCAGGAGTATTGGGCATACACCGGACCAGCCTGATCTCTTTGCCGAATGCCTCTTCAATCCATGCGAGGGACTTGCCTGCCGCAATGCTGATCACCAGTTTACCAAGTGTTACTTCATCACGGATTTCTCCGATCACCTCCTGCAGAAACTGCGGCTTGACAGCCAGAATGATAACATCTGTTTCCCTTGCAACCGCCGCATTCGTCTCCCTGACTTCTATACCGAATGCCTCCTGCATGGATTCCCTCGTTTCCCGTGTCCTGGCTGTCCCGATGATATCCCCCGCCTTCACAATCTGATTCTGCAGCATTCCGCCGATCATCGCCTTTGCCATGTTTCCCAATCCGATAAAACCGATTTTCATATTTTCCTCCGTCTTATAATCTTATAATATAAATTTTCCAATAGTTACTTTCCATCAATTAATCAATCGTGTTATTTAAAAAATGTATTTTCCCCTTGTTTAAAAAACAAAAATTGGTCTGTTTTGCTTCACACCAGATAAAATCCGCCATCAACAAATCATTATATCAGGATTTAATCAAAAGCCGCCGGTTTACAAACCACTTTTCAGGCATACAGGAAACGGAATATAATTACGTGCGATATGTTCTTTTTCTTGCAGCTTTTTCCTTTATTGTGCTCGCATTTTTTTCGCCCATTCCCACGTATTCAATATATTAAATCTTGTTTTAGCACATGTGCACGGCGCATTTAAAGACACCCTGTTCCCATCGTTGCCTTATTAATTACACCCGTTCCGTTACCTGCTGCTTCTCTGCCTGTAAGCTTCATACAGCAGAATCGAAGATGCAACCGCCGCATTCAGCGATTCCACCTGTCCTTCCATGGGAATCTTAAGATACGCATCGGCACACTGTGCTGTCTCCCCGCTTAATCCCGCACTTTCATTTCCAATCAGAAATGCCGTGCCGGCGCAATAATCATAAGTATCATAACGCTTGCTTTTCTTTAAATGCGCCGCATAAACATTGATGTCCCGTTTCTGCATCGCGCGGATCGCCCCGCACAGATCCTCTGCATAGAGAAAGGGCACACGATAGACCGATCCCATCGTGGAACGGATCGTCTTCGGATTATACACATCCGCCGTACGGCTGCTCATGATAATACCGTCCACCCCCGCTCCCTCTCCGGTGCGGAACACCGTTCCCAGATTGCCGGGGTCCTGCATATCCTCCAGCACAATAAATAACATTTGATTCTTATTGCCATGTTCCGACACAGCAGATGAATTAATGACGATATGCTTCCCGCCTACGCTCCTGCGATATTTACCGGCAAGCATATCCTCCATATTATAATGAAACTGCCTGACCAGACAGAGTACGCCCTGGGGCGTCTTCGTGTCCGCCATCTTATCAAAAATCTCATCCGCCACAATTTCACAGGAGAGCCGGCCCAGTTTATCCGCGTACTGTTCCTGCAGTTTCCCTTCCATCCGCTGCGCGATATAGACCTTCTCGATCCGGTCCGTCGGAGCCTCCGCAAACATCTTAACGCCCTCCGCCACGAATACGCCTTGTTTATTGCGTGCCTTTGCCTTCTGGTTCAGCTGCATCACGTCTCTGACGGCCTTATTGTTAAAACTCGTAATCATATCGTTTCTCCTGTATATTGTATAACACTTAATATTTATATACGAATCTGCACACGCATTTGTTTATGCAGTTTATTAAACACATGTTATTTTATAAATTCATGCCGCATTGCCGAAAACAACGGCAACAAAGGAGTTAAATCATAATTTAACACAATAATTCCCCGCAAATTATCCATCTGCGGGGAACAGCCATTTCTTTTCACCTTAGCCTTCATGATTCCGCTTCGCGGCATCCCGGAATCCAAAGCCAAACAAGTTTATCCGGGAGAATGCCTTGGAATGATCTTTTAATTTACGCTATTACATTGCCAGAATCCTTGCCACATCATATTGATAGTCTTTAATATCCTTCTGCATATTCAACGCTTCCTCGATATCAAAATCGAGGAACTCACCGTGCTGGTATCCGACTACTCTGTTCGTCTTACCCTCACAGAGAATATCTGCCGCATACGCACCCATGATTGAAGCATAATACCGGTCTTTACAGGTCGGCGATCCGCCTCTTTGCATGTAGCCTAAGATCGTGGCTCTCGTCTCCATGCCGGTTGCCGCCTCGATACGCCTCGCCATGGAAGTGGAATGTCCGATTCCTTCCGCATTGATGATGATATGGTGCGTTTTCCCCCGCTTCCTGCTGGCAATAATGTTATTGATGATCTGCTGCTCGTTATAATCGTATTTCTCCGGCAGCAGGATATCTTCCGCACCGTTGGCAACACCGCACCACAGCGCGATATAACCTGCATTTCTGCCCATTACCTCTATGATACTGCAGCGCTCATGAGAGGATGAAGTATCCCTGATCTTATCGATCGCCTGCATGGCTGTATTAACCGCCGTATCAAAGCCGATCGTGTACTCCGTACACGCAATGTCCAGATCAATCGTACCCGGAATGCCTATTGTATTAATACCATGTCTGGCAAGCGCCTGCGCACCGCGATAAGAACCATCGCCGCCGATCACCACCAGTCCGTCGATTCCATGTTTATGACAGATATCCGCGCCTTTCTTCTGACCTTCTTCCGTCCGGAACTCCGAACACCGTGCAGTACCCAGAATCGTACCGCCCTGCTGGATCGTGTCAGACACCGACCATCTCTGTAAATCTATAATCTCTTCGTTCAAAAGACCCCGATAGCCTTTCTTGATTCCCTTGACATTGACGCCGTTTGCAAGCGCCTTCCTGACAACCGCACGGATCGCTGCATTCATGCCCGGCGCATCACCGCCGCTTGTCAGAACACCTATTGTATTGATCTGCTTTGCCATATCTACACCCATGCCTTTCCACATGCACTTCTGCGCTGTTTTCTACCAGTATTTTACTCTATCTGCAATCGCATTTCAATATTTTTTGAGAAATGTGCCGTTTGCGGACAGCGTGCACGTTACAATTTACATCCACGCCAAATTACACATGCTTTTACAATAATATGTGTGGATTACAATTATAAGCGTTCTCACACCACCTTTACATTTTCCTTCCCGTACAGACCGGACAGCTTCCCGATAAGTTCCTCCCCGGCGTCTACATTCCAGTTATCCGGAAGCGGATATTTCGACTTGGGATTTTCCACATAGATGATCACATGATCCTTGCCTTCTGAAAGCCGCAGTGCCTCAAACATCTCTTCCTTATGTTTCTCGTATTCATCCTTTGTGGGGAACTTGATCCACAGCTTTCTGGACACGTTTTCAAACGGTGTAATCTGTTCGCAGATCAGCTTGCCGTCCTTCTCATCCTCCACGGCGATCCGTCCTTTGATGAAAACCTTATTGTCCTCGGTAAGCTGACTGCCGTACCGCTCATACTGCGACGGGAACACAATGACCTCCACCGATCCCACCAGATCTTCCATCTGCAGGAATGCCATAACCTTGTCGTTCTTCGTATACTTGATCTTTTTCTCCGCAATCAGACCGCCGATCGTCGCATTCCTGCCGTCCTCCACGACCGGTTCACCGGTTTCCTCATCCAGGACGAAATCTGCCGTTGTATTCGTGATATTCTTACGCCACATCTCCTGATATTCTTCCAGCGGATGTCCGCTGATGTAGATGCCCAGCACTTCTTTCTCGAAGGCAAGCTTCATCTCTTTAGAATACTCCCCGACGTCTGGCAGTTTAATCTCGAAATGTTCTTTCTGGTCTTCCGAAACGATATCAAACAGCGAAATCTGGCCTGCCATGTTATTCTTTTTATCCTGATGAATGCTCTCCATAATGCGGACATACACACTCATAAACTGCTTGCGCGTGCCGCCCAGACTGTCCATGGCGCCCGCTTTGATAAAATGTTCTATGGCACGTTTATTGACTTCCTTATCCGACATACGGGTGATAAAATCCTCCAGATTCGTATACGGACCGCGCGCCTTGCGCTCCTCTACCACCGCGTCGATCACCGGTCTGCCCACGCTCTTGATCGCCGTCAGGGCATAGCGGATCTGTCTGCCGGACACGGAGAATCCACTCTCTCCCTCGTTGATGTCCGGCGGCAGAATCTCTATGCCCATACTTCTGCAGGACATAATATACTCCGACACCTTATTCGGATTATCGATCACTGAAGTAAGCAGCGCCGCCATAAATTCCACCGGATGGTAATACTTCATATAAGCCGTCTGATATGCCACCACCGCATAGCAGGCCGCATGTGATTTATTAAAAGCGTATTTGGCGAAATCCATCATCGTGCCGTAGATATGCCCCGCAACATCCGCGCTGATACCGTTCGCCACGCAGCCCGGCACACCTTCCTCCGGATTGCCGTAGATAAAGTTCTTGCGCTCCTGTTCCATCACATACTGCTTCTTCTTACTCATGGCACGTCGCACCAGATCGCTTCGCCCCATCGTGTAACCGCCCAGATCCTGCACGATCTGCATAACCTGCTCCTGATAGACGATACAGCCGTAGGTGGGTGCCAGAATCGGCTCCAGCTGCGGACACTCGTAGGTAACCGACCCGGGATTATTTTTGCCCTTAATATATTTCGGAATAAAATCCATAGGTCCCGGACGATACAGGGAGATACCCGCGATAACGTCCTCCAGACTCTGCGGCTTTAACTCCTTCATAAAGCTCTTCATACCGCCGCTCTCAAGCTGGAACACCCCGTCCGTCCTGCCCGTCCCAATGGATGCAAGCACCTGCGGATCATTGTAATCAATCGTATCCACATCGATATGGATGCCCGTACTCTTCTCCGCCAGTTTAACCGCGTTCTGAATTACGGTCAGCGTGCGGAGACCGAGGAAATCCATCTTGAGCAGACCCAGCTCCTCTATCGTGGTCATCGGAAACTGCGTCGTAATGGAACCGTCTGAGCCACGAGACAGCGGCACGAAATGGTCCGCCGCGTCAGGACAGATCACGACACCGGCCGCATGCATGGACGTATGCCGCGGCAGCCCCTCCAGACGCAGACTCATGTCAATCAGCGTGTGCACCTGCTCATCCTCGTTATATATTTTCCGGAACTCCGGATTCATTTCCAGCGCTTTTTTGATCGGCACGCCCTGATTCTGCTCATTCGGAATCATCTTCGCGATGGAATCTACGAAAGAATAGGGCAGATCCATCACCCGTCCCACATCGCGGATCACGCCCTTCGCCGCCATCGTACCGAACGTCACGATCTGCACGACCCTGTCTTTTCCGTACTTGCGGTTCACGTGATCGATTACCTCCTGCCGTCTCTCGAAGCAGAAGTCCACGTCGATATCCGGCATGGACACGCGCTCCGGATTGAGGAACCGCTCGAACAGCAGGTTATATTTGATCGGATCAATATTCGTGATTTTCAGGCAGTAGGAGACGATGCTGCCCGCCGCCGACCCTCGTCCGGGACCGACAGCTATGTCATTTTCTCTGCAATAGTTGATATAATCCCACACGATCAGGAAATAGTCCACGAATCCCATATCCCGGATAATGCCGAGTTCATATTCCATCCGTTTCCGCAGCGTCCCGTCGTCCTCCGGATACCGCTGCGCCATGCCTTCCTGGCACAGCTTATTTAAGTAAGTCCACGAATCGTACCCTTCCGGCACCTCATAATGGGGCACCTTGTATTTGCCGAACTCAATCTCCACATGGCATCTGTCGGCAATGCGCTGGGTATTCTCCACCGCTTCCCATGCATAAGTGAAAAGACCTTTCATCTCCTCCTCACTCTTCACATAGTACTGTCCGCCTTCATAGCGCATACGGTCCTCGTCCGCCAGCTTCTTGCCAGTCTGCAGACAGAGCAGAATATCGTGGGGCTGCGCATCCTCCGCATAGGTGTAATGCACGTCGTTCGTCGCCACCAGCGGGATATCCAGTTCCCTGCTCATAGATAAAAGCGCGGCATTGACCGTCTGCTGCGCCGGAATCCCATGGTCCTGCAGCTCCAGGAAGAAATTGCCCTTGCCGAAGCAGTCTTCGTACTTTCTCGCAACCTTCTTCGCCTCGTCGATCAGCCCTTTCTGAATATACCGCTGTACTTCACCGGCCAGACACGCCGACAGCGCGATAATCCCCTCATGATACTCCCGCAGCACTTCCATATCCACACGGGGTCTGTAATAGTATCCTTCCGTGAAACCGCGGCTGACAATTTTTACCAGATTGGCATAACCGGTGTTATTCTCCGCCAGCAGCACCAGATGATAATATCTGTCCTCGCCGCCGGTCAGTTCCCTGTCGAAGCGGGAATGCGGCGCCACGTAAACTTCACAGCCGATGATCGGATTGATTCCCGCTGCCGTGGCTTCCTTATAGAAGTCAATGACGCCGTACATAACGCCATGGTCCGTGATGGCGGCGCTGTCCATCCCCAGCTCTTTGACCCGTTTGACATATTCTTTGATTTTATTGGAACCGTCCAGCAGACTGTATTCGGTGTGGACGTGTAAATGTGCAAATGCCATGTGGAACCTCGTTTCTCCGGATAGATAATTATATATGCGGCACACTGACGGCGCCGCCTGCTGTCAATGTATATAGTATACCTTATTTTGGGAGAAAAGGGGAAAAATTTATAGACAGAAAAAGTTGTGTGCATCCGGCGCGGCAGTGAATCCGAAGGCCGAACCGATATATAAATCGCAGATACGGGTTGACGCCCTGATAGAATAATGTCACAATGATACTAACCAAATGTGCTGCCGGTGTATCAGTGCACTCATTTTCAGACGAATGGGGCAGAATTGTTTTTCACTCTGCAAGGCAGAGAACAACGACGGGGAGGTGAATGTATGGCTGATCTGATGGATGGACGGGCAGCTGCGGGAATCAAGGCAAAAATCCTTGCCGATGCACAGGAAAATGCATCCGGCAAACCAATTACAACAACAGGAAAGATCGGCGCAATAATTGCAATGATCGTACTGGCAGCGGTGCTGATCGGCATATACGCGGTGCCGTTTCTACTAAACTGAGATAAACTATCGGGGTGCCTGGAGATCCGGCTGCACATAGGAGGCTACCCCGATGCCGTATACAAATCCGCCTTCATAATAATCCATGTCAACATCCCACGGCACAATCATGTGAAGCACAATTCCGTGCCAGTGCCAACTGTAAACACATCCTCCCGCCTCCAGATTGACGCAGCTTATGCCTGTCAGAGAATCATCCGTATCCACGCCCGCATCCAGCGTTGTCCCAAGCGCTGCGCCGTCATCACTTATCGTGATGCCCAGCCGTTCCAGTATGTCATGATCTTTCGATGCAAGCCAGCGTATCTCACTGTCGTCATGCGTAAACGTGACCTGCCCGATCGTCTCGTCCACGATGCTGTACGTAAAATCCGACACACCGTCACGCCGTTCTGCCATGCTCATATCAATGCCGAGTCTGTCACAGAGCGCCGCAGCGTCCTTCACTTTCTCTCCCTTATCCGGATCTTTACCGCCGCAGCCGCATAAAACGACGCACACCAGAAACATGATCATATATAGTTTACTCTTATTCATATGGATTTCCCCCGATTCTACTGCCGATCGCACTTCCCATTCCTTATTTTCGATCGTTTCACAATAAACTGTTATCATTTTATCATATTTGCGCCGCGGCACAAAGAGTTGTTTCATGAAAAAAGGATACCGCCAAAGCAATATCCCATTTCCCATCTTGTTATTGATCATTATATATTCCATATAATCTCATCATGCCTTCTGCATGCCGGATGCATCCTACAAATACTTCTTCAGCACATCCACCTTGTCCACTTTCTCCCATGGCAGATCCAGATCATTGCGGCCGAAGTGACCGTAAGCTGCAGTCTGCTTGTAGATCGGACGACGCAGGTCAAGCATCTTGATGATGCCTGCCGGACGAAGGTCGAAGTTCTCGCGAACGATATCTACCAGCTTCTCATCGGATACTTTGCCTGTACCGAAGGTATCTACCATAACGGAGGTAGGCTGTGCCACGCCGATGGCGTAGGACAACTGGATCTCACACTTGTCGGCAAGTCCTGCCGCCACGATGTTCTTCGCTACATAACGGGCCGCATAAGCCGCGGAACGGTCTACTTTCGTGCAATCCTTACCGGAGAAAGCGCCGCCGCCGTGACGCGCATATCCGCCGTAAGTATCTACGATGATCTTACGGCCTGTGAGACCCGCATCACCGTGCGGTCCGCCGATTACAAAACGTCCTGTCGGATTGATAAAGAACTTGGTATTGTCGTCGATCAGTTCCTTCGGAAGCACCGGATCAAACACGTACTTCTTGATATCCTCGTGAATCTGCTCCTGTGTCACATCCGCATCATGCTGTGTGGATAATACAACCGCTTCCAGTCTTACCGGCTTGCCGTCCTCGTCATACTCTACGGAAACCTGGCTCTTACCGTCGGGTCTTAAATAAGTAAGTGTGCCGTCTTTACGCACTTTGGTAAGCTGTAATGCCAGCTTGTGTGCCAGAGAGATCGGGTAAGGCATATACTCTTCCGTCTCGTTGGTGGCATAACCGAACATCATACCCTGATCGCCTGCGCCGATGGCTTCGATCTCAGCGTCAGACATCTTATTCTCTTTTGCCTCCAGAGCCTTGTCCACGCCCATTGCGATATCGGTAGACTGCTCGTCGATAGCGACCAGCACGGCACAGGTATTACCGTCAAATCCGTACTCGGACTTGGTATAGCCGATCTCTTTTACAGTCTCACGTACAATTTTCTGCATATCAACGTATGCATTCGTTGTGATCTCTCCCGTCACCAGAACGAATCCTGTGCAGCATGCTGTCTCGCAGGCAACACGGCTCATCGGGTCCTTCTCCATGCACGCGTCCAGGATGGCGTCTGAAATGGCATCGCAGACTTTGTCGGGATGGCCTTCTGTTACTGACTCAGATGTAAATAATCTCTTTTCCATGTTTCGCTCTCCTTTTTATGTGTTGTGTTTGTTATGTGCAAATAAGCAGATTCCGGATGCTTCGCAACCCTCATTCGCGTTGCTCGTCATAAGTCCCGGTCAGCAGTCTTACATGCAGGCATGACGCTTGCTGATCAGTCCTTCTGTCTCTGCTTATTCGCGCAAATAAAGTCCGCTTACTCTAATAAGCGGACCTGACAGTCGATAATCAAATCCTCTTATTGTTCGAGCTGCCTTATGACAGTATTTTCGCTCAGGTTGGCACCTTCCTTCTCAGGGGTTGCCGTGGCTTCACAGATCCTATGTATCTCCACCACTCTGAATAAGAGAAAACATCACAATATGGAATTTTCATATCTGTACCTAACATACACCAATCAGGAACACATGTCAATACTAAATCATCCGACCTTCAGCTTAAATTTCTGCATATCTCTCTGGGTCTCAACCTTCTCGATCTGCGCCCCCAGTCCCTGCAGCTTCAGATGGAAATCCTCGTATCCGCGCTCTATATATTTAATATCGTCTACAGTAGTAAAACCCTCCGCCGCCAGACCTGCAATCACAAGCGCCGCACCTGCTCTCAAATCCGGAGCGGTAATACTTGCTCCTGTATATTGTCTGACGCCGTCTATAATCGCAGTGTTACCTTCTACTTTAATATTGGCTCCCATACGGGTCAGTTCGTCTACATACTTAAACCGGTTCTCAAATATACTCTCCGTCACGATACTTGTCCCGCCGGAAAGCCCGAGTGTCACCGTAATCTGCGGCTGCATATCCGTCGGAAAACCGGGATATGGCAATGTCTTCACATGTGTATGTCCAAGTGGTTTGGACGCCACCACGCGGACAGCATCGTCAGACTCCTCCACTTCGCACCCGATTTCCAGCAGTTTCGCACTGATCGACTCCAGATGCTTCGGTATCACATTTTTCACCGTCACATCACCCTTCGTCACCGCCGCCGCAAACATGAAGGTCCCTGCCTCGATCTGGTCCGGAATAATACCGTACTCCGTACCGTGCAGCTTCTCCACGCCTCTGATTCTTATCACATCCGTACCGGCGCCCTTGATATTCGCGCCCATGCTGTTGAGGAAATTGGCAAGATCCACGACGTGCGGCTCTTTCGCCGCATTCTCGATTACAGTCTGTCCCTCCGCCATCACAGCCGCCATCATCACATTCATGGTCGCGCCTACTGTCACGACATCCATATAGACATGGTTACCGACTAACCGCTCAGCCTCCGTAATGATCAGTCCGTGCTCGATTCTCACGTTGGCTCCCAACGCGCGAAATCCCTTAATGTGCTGGTCGATCGGACGCAGCCCGATATTGCAGCCGCCAGGCAGGGCAACTTCTGCTTTCTTATATTTTCCTAACAGCGCACCCAGCAGATAGTAAGATGCCCTGATTTTCTTAATATAGTCGTCTTCAATCACAAGATCGTTGATCTGCGAAGCATTGATCTTCACCGTATGCCTGTCCGGCCTGCTGATGATAACGCCGATACTCTCCATCGCCTGCATCAGAACATTCGTATCCCTGACATCCGGCACATTCTCTATCACTACGGTTTCATCCGTCATAATGGCAGCAGCAAGAATAGCCAGCGCCGCGTTCTTGGCACCGCCGATCTCCACCTCGCCGACTAACGGATTTCCACCTTTAATCGCATATTGTTCCATAATTGTCCCCTGTATATGAAAAGAAAAAAGTTCAAATTAATTAAAAAACTACCCGTTTTCCGGTTTTCAATAGCTCAAACCGGAAACATTCATTCGTAAAATACATCATTTAACACATATAACGCGGTGCAAACCGCAATCAATTAATTAACAGTATACCATAATTTGCATAATTGTAAATGAAAATATTAGCCACCGGATACGCCGCGTGTTGTGCAAACTGCACACTTTCGCATGCAGTTACGCTAGTTCAGGTAACTTAAAGGATTCACCTGCGTACCATTAATCAGAATCTCAAAATGCACATGAGGTCCCGTGCTCACACCGGTGTTACCGCTCAGTGCGATCTTCTGTCCCTGGCTGACCGTCTGACCGGGTGATACCAGCACTTTGCTCAAATGCCCGTATCTGGTCTGTCTGCCGTCCCCATGATTGATATATACCACGTAACCGTAGCCGCTGCCCCATCCCGCTTTGGCAACAGTTCCTGCAGAGGATGCCATGACTGCCGTACCGACAGGGGTAGCCCAGTCTACTCCCTTATGATTGCTGCTCGCACCTCTCGTAGGCGCACGACGCCTGCCGAAACCGGAGGACTGCCGTCCACCCGAAATCGGTTTGATATAAGTCGGCGGAATCTTCGTTCCCCGCTCTACGATTTTCGGTACTGCTTCATAAGTGATCTCTTCTTTTAATATATCCCGGTCTATTTCCTCATTATTGCGGTAGGAAACATTCGCCACCACGATACGGTGTCCCGCAGACGGCTCCTGCAGCGTCTGTGTCTGGGTCGTATACCAGTCATCATTATCTACATATATAATATCCGCCTCATAGTCTTCTTCATAGTATACTTCTTCCGTGCGTTCCACAGAAAGTTCCGGTTCCGGCACGGTAACGATCAGCTCGTCCCCCACACGGATCATGGAATTCTCATTCTCGATCGTCTCATTCATCGCGATCAGATCTGCCAGCGGAATCTCATTCTTCTCCGCAATCTGAGACAGCGTATCTCCGGAAACGACCTCGTAGATCTGCTCTTTCTCCTGCTCCTTCGTCACTTCCTCTATGGCCTGGCTTAAAGATGTGATCTCGTCCTCCTGCAGATAAGACTCCACCACCTCTACCGTATCGCCGAACTGCAGAGACCTGAGTCCGAGTTCGTAATCGGCGAAATCCTTCTCCACCGCCGGTTCCACTTCCGCAAACATCGCATCCAGTTCCGCGTTGATGCCGACACTGGTCATGACTTCCTCCGCCGCCTGCTCCTCTTCCTTCTGCTCACTGGCGGAATAAATCTGAGTCGTCAGCACATTCAGTTCTCTGTCACCGTCGAGCACCAGATCCACATAGTATTCGCTGCCGCTGTCATATTTATTGATTGATGCCTGCAGCAGCGCCAGCACTTCCTCCGAACTGGAGAGATTGACGGTATACTCATTGATCTTCACCGTGTAGGAACGGTTCAGTGTCTCCTTGACACTGCCTTTTAACACGGAAGCCATATTAGAAGTTATGACACTCGCGTCATCAATGGCACCCCAGAGTACCTCGGCACCTGTATAACTGATCTCGCTGTCCGCAAGCACCAGTTCATCGCTCGTACCTGCCAGCTTCTTGCGTGCCGCGATCAGACACGCATCCACCTGCTCCGGATCGCCCACGGTTCCGACCTGCTTACCATTCAGGTACACAGTGAAGATATTGTCGCCCGTACTTTCTAATTTCTGATAATGTGGAAAAAAGAAAATGCTGACAACAGTTGCAAACGCCGCAACCTTAATATATGCAATTTTCATTTTTTTATAATATCTGCTGAGTTTTTTCATCTTCTTTATTTTAAATCCGTTTACCGGTATGCCGGTTGGTATATTCTGCCAGCCGCAGTCCACAAAATGAAAGGGCACATTACGCAAATTACGCTCTTGTACCTTTCAGCGGCCAAACTTTTGTAACAAAAACGTAACATTTTATATTCTATCAGTATTTCCACAAAAAGTAAAGTGATGTATAATTCTGGTATGGATAAGATCATTTTTCATATAGACGTCAACTCCGCATACTTAAGCTGGAGCGCTCTGGAAAAACTGCATAGCGGCAGCCCGGTCGATCTGCGCACGATCCCCGCCATCATCGGCGGCGATATGGCAAAGCGCCACGGCGTCGTGCTGGCCAAATCCATTCCTGCCAAATCCTATGGTATCGTCACAGGCGAACCCATTGTAAATGCCATGCGCAAATGTCCGGGACTGACACTGGAATCCCCGGATCACGAACTCTACGACCGCCGGAGCAGGGAATTTATGCACCTTCTTTCCGACATCTGTCCGGATATCGAACAGGTCAGTGTGGACGAATGCTATATGGATTACACCCCGATCCGCAGACAGTATCCCTCCCCCGAAGCTGCCGCGCATCTGATCAAAAACCGTGTCAGGGACGAACTCGGTTTTACTGTCAATGTAGGCATATCCGACCGCAAGATTCTCGCCAAGATGGCTTCCGATTTCCGCAAGCCGGATCTGGTACACACGCTCTACTCCTGTGAAATTCAGGAGAAAATGTGGCCGCTTCCGGTATCTTCTCTGTTCATGTGCGGACATTCCAGCGTCGAAGCGCTGCGCAAATTAGAGATACTGACGATCGGCGATCTGGCACGCACCGACCGCTCTATTGTGGAGGCACATCTGAAGAGCCACGGTGCGCTTCTGTGGGAATATGCCAACGGCATCGACGCCTCCGAAGTGTTCACCGTCCACGCTGACGCTAAAGGGATCGGCAACTCCACCACGCTGTCACAGGACGCCGTTGATACAGAGACGGCGCACAGAGTCCTCCTGGCTCTGGCCGAGTCCGTCTCCGGCAGGCTGCGCGCCTCCCGTCAGTCCGCCGGCATGATCAGCACTGAGATCAAATACAATACTTTTAAAAAGGTCTCCCACCAGACCACCCTGCTCACCCCGACGAACCAGACAGATACAATCTATCGGACAGCATGCGGTCTGTTCGACGAGATCTGGAACGGTACGCCGGTACGGCTGCTGGGGATACGTTCCTCCAGGCTCGTCTCCTGCGAAGAACCAGTACAGCTCTCTCTGTTCGATCTGCCTGAAGTGGCACCGTCTGCCATTTCCCGCAAGGAACCTTCCACACACAAAAAAGAGCAGCTCGATGCTGCTCTGGATGCTATCCGTGCCCGTTACGGTGCGGACGCTGTCGTCCGCGGCAGTCTGCTGCGTGACCGGCCGCCGAAATGACCACAAACTTCCGGCCTCCTACCTCCTGCCTTTCTTCTTCACACTGTAACCGAAACTGCCGATCTCCTCACCGACTCCCAGATACCTGCCGTGGGAATAGACGAGCGGTTTCGCATCATTTAACAGGAACCTTCCTGTTTCATCCATGTACTGCTCATCCACATGAACCGCCAGAACCTCTGCCAGAAACATATGATGGGTTCCGAGTTCCAGCTTCTGTGTCACACGGCATTCTATGTTCACGGGACTCTCCGCCACCATAGGCGCCTGTATATGCTCACCCTTCATCTGTGTCAGTCCCGTCTCCTGCCATTTATCGATATCTCTGCCGCTCTTGACGCCGCAGTAATCCGTCGCATAGGCAAGCGCCTCCGTCGTCAGGTTGATCACAAACTCTCCCGTCTCCTCGATCATATGATAAGAATACCGCTCCGGTCTGACGGAAATCGAAACCATGGGCGGATCGGAACAGATCGTCCCCGTCCATGCCACGGTAAATAAATTTGTTTTACCGGCGCGGTCAGCCACACTGACCAAAACTGCCGGCAGCGGATACAGCATATTGCCCGCCTTCCATGTCTGTTTATTCATAATAATCTCCATTCCGCAGACGCTTTAGCGTCGGAGGAATCGCGAGCCGAATATCAGATTCGGCTCTGCGATAAGAGCTATACCTCATTCTGAAACGTTTATGCGACAAGGAGACGCTAATCTCAAATCTGCGTCTGCCATCAAACAGATTTGTGACGCTACATCGGAATCACAACGCCAAACAGCTTAATCAGAATATCCGCAATCACACCGATCAGAATCAGAATAGAGACCGGCAGCACTGCCCGGCTTCCCCTGTTCTCGATCTGGCTCTTCTTCAGTTCCTCCGTCTGCTTACCCAGTTCCTCCGCCACGGCCGCCTGCACATTGCGGTACACCTTAACGTTCTCCCTGTGCAGGAAATCATCCGACTGTCTGAATTTCTCTTCCAGAAGTTCTCTGATCTGTGCCAGTTCCTGACCCGTCAGCGCTCCCTCGCCTGCATCCTGTTCCTGCATGGCCTCCAGTCTGGAGACACAGTCTTTCAGCACGTCCTGAAGTTCCGTAACGTTCTGTGCTGTTTTCAGATTGACCTGCCTGATCTCCTGCATAAGTTCATCATATGCCTTCATCTGATTCTCCATCTGCTCCATCTTGACGGCCTCCGCCGTCATATTCGCCCGGATCATCTCCTGTGCATTTCTTTTCTGTGCAATCTTATCGATAAAGGTATCCATGCTCTTTCCTCCATGCCGGAACAGCCTGCCGCAGCGGCACACTCCTCCGACGCCGTTTCTGACGCGCCTGTCGTTTCTTCCTGCCGTTTAAACACTTAATAACTTAATGGCATTTTAACACCTTTGCGACGATATGACAACTGCAAAGCAAAAGTCTGATTCTTCAGGGTTCTTTTCGGACCGCACCTTACAAACCGCGGTTTTTATATAGTTTGCACAACTTTAGTGTTTGTTTTCCTCCTGTATTGTAAATATTTACGATAACTTCACATGTTGTTCATAGTTTATTCATATTTTCACTGTATACTTTACCTATACCAAACGAGAGAAAATGTAATGTTTATCATTACACACATAGATAAATTTTTTCATAATAGCCCAAGTGCCGCAAGGTACTTGGGCACTCCTCATTTTACAGACACATTTCTCAAGCTTCCATATGCAGACCTGCGCACGCTGCCCGAAAGGCTTTTATTTCCTATCCCATAAAAAAAACGGATGGAAGTTTCCCTCCACCCGGATTTTCCTATTCTGCATATTCTTCCAGTTCCTGCTGCTCTATATGCTGGATCTCCTCGTTGAGCGCCAGCATTCTGGCATCCAGGTCCGATACCATCTGTGCGCACTCGACCAGTTCGTCTTTAATGTGTTCCGGCGCGTTGCCCTCAAACTTGTAATGGATCTTATGCTCCAGACTGGCCCAGAAATCCATGGCGACCGTTCTGATCTGTATCTCCACCTTCGTATCCGCAATGCGGTCTGACAGATATACAGGCACCGTCACCAGCATATGATAGCTCTTATAGCCGCTGGCCTTCGGATTGACAATATAGTCTTTCACGGAGATCACCTTGATATCGCTCTGGTTGCTGATCATCTCCGCGATCTGGTAAATATCCGATGCAAAAGAGCATATCACACGGATACCCGCAATGTCATTGACATAACGGATCATATTATTGATCGTGGATTCATAGCCGTGTTTCTTTAACTTCTTGACGATGCTTTCCGGCGTCTTGATACGTGATTTAATATGTTCTATCGGATTATATCTGTGTACGTGCTGAAATTCATCATTCAGAATCTCCAGTTTCGTGGATATCTGTTTTAAAGCGGAGTTATAGATCAGTGTCACTTCTTTCCAGCTGTCGATATCTCCATCCCGGTCTATCCTTATTTCCATATTGCTGCTGTTTCCCCCTGAAATTCACACAAAATTTTAATTCTGCTGCTCCCTCACCGGCACACTTATCCTGCAAGTACATCCGCAGTGCACGCTCAATTCCGCAATACTGCTTATTGCCATTATGAATAGTATACCACCGTTTTATCAAAATGTATATATTATACAAAAAATTCATAAATATTTAATTTTTATTGTATATTTTTACCTTTAATATCCATCAGATCAACCGTCAGGCAACAACATATTGCAGGAACAGCCACCACAAACGGATACATATAGCGGATCAGTACAGTCGGCGACAAGAGCAGAGTCATGTAATAGCACATCAGGAAAACTGCCGGAATCAACAATTCATAGCGTTTCCTGTAGATTACCTTCGCAGTATACATGCATAGCAGCCACCAGTACAAAGCGGGTGCGAAGATCAGTCTGATCACGGGCAGTTTCTGGTAAACATTATCCGACACGATGCGTTCCATGCCTGCACGCAGTGCCGGCAGGTAACTGTGCTCCACAATCTCGCATCCTGCCGGCATCGTCCTGTTGTCGGTGGAGAGATAGCCGAAACCGCTCTCCGTTCCGATCCCGTAGATCTGTGCATGGCTGCGGTCCTGTACATACCAGTACCCTATCGAGTTATCCAGAAAAGCATCTATATAGATCTGCGGATGCTGCATCCCCAGCTTTATCCATGTCTTAATGAGTCCCGCCGGATCGTCATGGATCACCGCACGGTTTTTCACCGGATCAGCCAGATGGGAATTATAGGCTGCCATCACCCACTCGGAGGGCAGATACCGGTCCAGTTCCTGCCGCATCTCCTCAGACAAAGTATCTTCCGCCACCACTCTGGTGCGCGCCATCTGCTGCAGCGGAACGCTGAGCATTTCCCGCGGGCTGCCGTTTTGCGCCCCGGTAACGGATTTCAGCGCCGCCGCACACACCGCGAACATAAGCAGCGCTATGCCGGTGCCAAACAGATACCGTTTCCATGTCCCGGCTCTCATACCCTTCTCCCCGCGCAGCAGCAGACAGACGACAGGGATGCTCAGAATGATCGCATAAACCGCAT
Organism: uncultured Lachnospiraceae bacterium; assembly: GCA_937920345.1. Taxonomy (GTDB): domain Bacteria; phylum Bacillota; class Clostridia; order Lachnospirales; family Lachnospiraceae; genus UBA3282. Next base: position 97,511 of record CALGVA010000073.1, on the reverse strand, counting down.
TGTTTCTGAACAACAGCATAAGCACCGCCCACACCACATACCCCAGCAGGAGACCCCGGTCACGTAACGCCTCCGTCTTCGGCTGTTCTTCGGTCTTATCACACCTCTGCTTCGTGATAAACCTGTGAAGTGTCAGCGTGTATAACAGCACCAGTGCCGCAAATAACACATCTTTCGTCGTGCTTAACGCCAGAATCGAATTGGCCGGAAACAACGCGTAGAAAAGCGCAAGCAGCACCCGCAAATATACCGGTACGCCTCTGCGGTACAGATACGACAGCGTGTAACCGAATGCAGCAGCCATAAGCGCCATCTGTACGACGGAATGCACAGCCATACCGATCGAAACGGAATGGAACCATGCAGCGCCCATCCGAAAGAAAGCCCCTAAGAATAAGGTATGAAGCAACGGGTGATGTGTGCTATAATCGTGCGCAATCACCTGGTATAACTGTCCCTCCGCATCGTAAGCAAAAACCGACGGATAATAGGCAAGGAAAACCGGCAGCCAGCATAAGAAAATCACCGCCGCATACAGAATCCATATCTGCGCAGGACGATATTGTTTCCCCGCTCTTTCCCGCGCGCCGCTTCTCTTTACGCACCTCTCATACAGCCGTTGAGCCCTCTGCCCGAAGCCGTCCTGATGCGGCACACTCCTGCCGCGCAGTACATAAGCGACACCGGACGCTATGGGAACCGCAAGAAAGGCGATCTGCACAAGCAGTCCGGGCAAATGCCGTAAACCAGAAAGCACAGTGCCGTCGCGCCCCAGCCGGCCTCCCAGCACATATGCCGCCGACATAAGCACACCCCACACGAGCGAATGCACCCGCAGTCTCTCCCCGTGCTGTCTGAAGAATCCGCGGACCAATACATACCCGGCAGCCGTGCCCAGTACGCAGAACAGCATGATACGCAGTCTGTCTGCAGGCTGCGTCCACGGCTCCAAAGTTGCCGCTAAATATATATTTATGCCAGACAGTATCATAGATATGACAATTATTACATATTTATTTTTTATCCATCCGCTTCTGTCTTCTCTCACGTTACCTGTTTCCTTATTCTGTTCGTATTCTGTTTTCTGCACTTATCTTCTGATCCTGTTTTGTCAACTTATGCCGGATCTTGTTTTACAACCCGAACTGTAATCAGTGTATCATTTTATAGAACAAAGAAAAAGTGTTTACTTTTAACACAATGATCTGTATATTATTATGGAAAGCAAAGTCGTGTAAGGCTGGACCGTTACGTCACAATGCCATAGATACAGAACCGTTACAACAGAAGAAATAAGAGAGGTGCATCCATGTTTCGTCTTTGGGCCAAAGAATTTAAAGATAATCGTATGCTGCGTGACACCGTCATCGAAGACGGTTCGTCAGATACGCGCACGCACAAAGTATTTCACGCCCTGGATGAAGTATGTTATCGTTTCGATCTTTGCAAACCCATCTGGCTGGATTCCACCGTTCATGATTTTAAGCGCCACGATAAGACCCGGTTTACACAGGATAATTTTATCGAATCCATTGATTTTGATTATCTGGAAATTCATGTCATTGAAGAAGACTGACTGTTTCTACACATTTTCAGTAAATTGGCATATCTGCCAAATGATCCCGAAAATAGCTGTAAAGATTGTGCATAATATGATTGACACTGCATACTTTAAGTAGTATTATTATATATTATATGTAGTTTTTATTACTACATGTCAACGTATTATAGCCATGTCAGATATCTGAAGGTATCTGGCAAGGGACTGACAGAAAGAAGGGATTATCTATGCAAATTACAATTCGCGAACCCGGAAGCGCTATCACACATTTTATCGGTATGATGATGGCAATCATAGCGGCTACGCCGCTTATGGTCAAAGTTGCCACGGATGCGGATCATATAACATTTATTGCCATGGCGGTATTTATCGGCAGCATGGTGGCGCTCTACGGCGCCAGCGCCATATACCACAGCGTAACTGTCAAGGACAATATCCTGCGGGTATTCCGCAAACTGGATCACATGATGATTTTCGTATTGATTGCCGGTTCCTACACGCCTGTCTGTCTCGTCGTTCTGGGCAACAGACTCGGCTACACGCTGTTAGCCGTCGTATGGGGCATAGCCATTGCAGGCATGATCATCAAAGCCTGCTGGATCACCTGTCCGAAATGGTTCTCCTCTGTACTCTACATCGCCATGGGCTGGGCATGTCTTGCAGTGTTCGGCACCTTGTGGAATACACTCTCTCGCAGTGCGTTCCTGTGGCTTCTGGCAGGCGGTATCATCTATACACTGGGCGGCATCATCTACGCACTGAAACTGCCGATTTTTAATGCACGGCACAAGTATTTCGGTTCCCATGAGATCTTCCACCTGTTCGTGATGGGCGGAAGTATCTGCCACTTCATTTTTATGTACCTGTATGTGGCATAGCGTGAATGAAAATACCATTCACGCGCAGGAATGCGAGATTTGACACAACGAAAAGAGAAGACCCGAATCTTCATGATCCGTGTCTTCTCCTTTTATTTTTGTCAATCATATCTATTATTCTCAGGCCCGGCTTCCAGCGCGCCGGTCAGCTGACAATCCAGTTAATCCTCATATCCGTTCGGATTATTGCTCTGCCACCTCCAGGAATCCGCACACATATCCCTGATGCCGTACTGTGCTTCCCAGCCCAGCTCCCGCTTCGCCTTATCCGCATTCGAGTAGCAGGTTGCGATGTCTCCGGCACGTCTGTCCTTAATCACATAAGGAATCTTTACGCCCGTTGCCTCCTCGAAGTTCTTCACGATATCCAGTACGCTGTAGCCCACACCCGTACCCAGGTTATAAATACACAGTCCCGCTTTCTCCTCGATCTTCTTGAGCGCCTTCACATGACCGACCGCAAGATCCACCACGTGGATATAATCGCGGACACCTGTTCCATCCGGCGTATCATAATCGTTGCCGAATACGCCCAGTTCTTTCAGCTTGCCTACGGCCACCTGCGTGATGTAAGGCATCAGGTTATTGGGAATGCCGTTCGGATTCTCGCCGATCGTACCGCTCTTATGCGCACCGATCGGATTGAAGTAGCGAAGCAGGATCACATTCCATTCCGGGTCCGCTTTCTGCATATCGCTTAAGATCTGTTCCAGCATGGATTTCGTCCAGCCGTAAGGGTTCGTGCACTGTCCCTTCGGGCACTCCTCCGTGATCGGAATGATCGCCGGATCCCCATATACGGTGGCGGAAGAAGAAAAGATAATGTTCTTCACGCCGTTCTTCCGCATGACATCCACCAGCGTAAGTGTGCCAGCGATATTGTTCTCATAATATTCCCAGGGCTTCTGTACGGACTCGCCCACCGCCTTGAGTCCCGCGAAATGAATACAGGAATCGATCTTCTCCTGCTTAAAAATATTCTCTAACGCCTCTCTGTCCAGAATGTCCGCCTTATAGAATTTCACCGGTTTCCCCGTGATCTTCTCCACACGTGCCAGAGACTTCTCACTGGAATTTGCCAGATTATCCACAACTACCACGTCATATCCAGCGTTCTGCAGTTCAACTACTGTGTGAGACCCGATATAACCTGCGCCACCCGTAACCAAAATTGCCATTTCAATACACCTGCCCTTTCTCTCAAATATTGTCTTGTGAAAATGTTAATCGACCGCAGCCGATACATCTTGCGATTCACAAGCTCTGTTCGTGTTGTACCCATAGTGTACACTCTCATTGACATTCTATACAAGTTCCTAATGTTACTCAAACCTGTCGAAATGTTATATGCTTTGAGCCGTGCATTTTCCTACAATTCAATCCCGTTTTCCCTGCAAAGTTCTCTCGCACTCTCCACGGAATCTATTCCCGTCTTATTCTTGATCGGTGCAAACTCGCGGTTCCTGACTACCTCATAGGGCAGGCAGGAATCCAGTTCATGGATCATATCCAGCACAAGCTGCTCAAACTTATACCCGTTTGGTTTCTCCGGCTTGACCGGCAGCCCATTTTCATCCAGATACGGTATTTTCTTCTCTACAATGTGCAGCGGAAGCTTCCGCGCCACGATCTCTTCGAGATCTTTTACCCGGAACAGGTAATTCAAAATGACGCCGAAATTGTACGCCGGCTCTCCCTTCTCGTCGGTCGCGTTCATCAGTTCCTCTGTCAGCTCGTAATACTCCACGATGGACGGTCTGCCGTCTTCCAGACAGATGGCGCCCACTTTCTCATCCGGCGCATTCTTCTTAACCACCTTCGCACCGACCGCGCTGTCCGTGGCGATCGTTGCACCGATGAAGCACGGATCGGCGATGCGCTGCAGCACATTGTCCACCGCAAAGACATTCAGCCATTCCACGCCAGCTTCCCTGATCTTATCCGTCACGCCCCATTTCATCATGGATAAGAACCAGCCGCCGTTACCGTTGGGCGACGTAGACATCTTCCATTTTTCTTCCATATACACCTTGCCGTCGTAATCGGCCGCCGGCGCCATATCCTGCATGAAGAAGGTCACATAATCCGGCTGATAACCGAAATAATTCTTTTCCTCAAAAAAGGCCGTGGTCGCCGCATGATTCTTATCACTGGTCATGACATAAAGCGGGATCCATGCCCCGGCTTCGTGTACCACCTCCAGCAGATTCTCCACCAGCCGCTGGAAAATGAACACCTCTTTCGTCAGACCGATATTGTAGACCCCTTTGGGCGCGTCGGAACCGAGTCTGGTACCCATGCCGCCCGCTAAGAGCACCGCGCCTACCTTACCTGCCCTGACCGCTTCCAGACCGGTCTTCGTATATGCTTCCCGTTTACACTCGATCTCGGCAAGCTGCATAACGTTGATCGGCGTGATCTTCCCGCGCGGATTCAGTTCTTCTTTATGCCGGCACTGTTCCAGCACTGCCAGATCCGTATTTTCAATCTGTTCAAGCAGCGCCTCCTTCTCATAACCGCTCAGTTCATCATAATATTTTAATACATGCAGCTGCCCGTATTTCTCCAGTTTGTCGTATGCCTCCTGATATCCCATTTTGTTCTCCTTCTCTGATTTTATTTCATGCTCTCTGGTCCGACTTTTGCCGCTTTACCCTTTTACTAGATTTTACCATGAACAGTTTATTGTCTCAATCTTATTTTTATCTGCGGCAATGATTCAGGGATCTGTATTTTGCAGCACGGATCAACTCACCATTCACATCCGCGCCAGATTCTGCATTCATGTGTGGTGATTTGGCATAAATTGCAAAGGTTGATACACAAAATGCACAAAGAAAGTAACCGTATCAACTTTTTCTACAACTATTTTGTGCAAAAAAGTAGCAGTTATATCCCCAAATATGTTATACTGCAAATAATGACAGCCAACGCGCCGGTACCTGTGCGGGGACATGCTGTATATCCTGATATATATCTTTCGGAGGATTACGATTTATGAAAAACAAAAAGAAAAAAACACGCAGTTCCATTCCGCTGTACAGGCAGCTGCGCACGAAACTCATCGCGGCTTTTATGATTCCGGTCGTCTGTATTATTTTACTGGGCGTAGTCTCTTACCAACGCGCCACGGAAGCTATCGTCTCCAATTATGAGAAATCTCTGCAGGAAACCATGACGATGACCAATCAGTATCTGACGCTGGTCATTGATACGGTCCGTTCCAATTATAAGACCTATCTTTACGACACGGAACTGGCACGCTACCTGAAAGACCTCATGGAAGAAACACCTGCGAAAAAACTGGCCGTCGAGTACACGAAGGAAATGAAGCGCGACGCGAATACCAATACGCTGGTAAGCAATATTTTTGTCATATCCGACCGTGTAATCTCCCTTACCAGCAGTGCCCCCACCACTTCCTCGCTGCTGACGGCATATACGGATTCCGAACAGGGTGCAATGGTTGAAGATCAGCGTACTTCCTACCATCTGTTCGGCAGTCTGTGCGATGCCGACGAAGCGCTTGGTACCCACAAGCTGAACTACTCTATCCGAATTGCTAAATATATAGACAATTGTAAAGCAATTATGCTCGTTGATCTGGACAGAGACACCCTCATAGATTCCCTGTCCTCCCTAAGCGCAGGCGACGGCAGCTACGCGGCTCTGATCACACACGACGGAACCGAATTCTACTCCGACGGCAATGCCACCCGCAACTCCGTATTTACCACATCCGATTTCTACAAGGAGATTGCGGAATCAGAAGAAGGCGGCATGAAATACGTAAACTATAACGGGGAAAAATATCTGTTCCTGTATTCTCCCATGTACTCGCCGAAGTCACCACAGGGAAGCATGATCTGCACGCTGATTCCGGAATCCACCATTCTGGCGCAGGCGGCAGGCATTAAAACCGTTGCCATGGTGCTTGTCATTGTGGCCGTAGCCATCGCGGCGCTGCTCGGATATCTCTTATCCGCGCATATTAACGGTAATATTTATCGTATCATCCATCAGCTTCAGCTCGTCTCCGAAGGAGATCTTACGGTACAGATACAGTCCAGAAGCACGGATGAATTCAAGCTGCTTGCAGGCGGTGTCAATTCTATGACGGACAACATGAAAGCCCTGATCACCAACGTGACAGAGGCAAGTAACTCTCTGAATGCGGCCGCCGGACAGGTGAGCAGTGCGTCGGATACCTTCCTGCGCACGGCGGGAGATATTCAGGGCGCCATCACCGAGATTAACGCCGGTGTGACACAGCTTGATACCAATTCCGAAGACTGCCTGACACAGATGGATTCTCTGTCCGGCAAAATCGGCACGGTGGCAAACGGTACGAGGGACATCATCTCACTGACGCAGGATACCAGTTCCTCTATCAATCAGGGAATCTCTTCCATGTCTGTCCTGACTGACAGCGCGAAGAAAACGTCCGAAATCACCGATCATGTTATCCAGGCGATCGAGGCACTGGCAGATAAGTCCCGCTCGATCGGACAGATCGTGGAAAGTATCAACAGCATTGCGAAAGAGACGAATCTCCTGTCCCTGAACGCTTCCATCGAGGCTGCCAGAGCCGGAGAGTCCGGGCGCGGCTTTGCGGTAGTTGCAGAGCAGATCCGTAAATTAGCGGACCAGTCTGCTGAGTCCGCCGGTCAGATTCAGGTGATCATAGACGACATCGTCACGACAACATACGGCGTTGTAGATATTGCCAAAGAAGCGGAATCCACCGTGGAATTTCAGGAAAAAGCAGTGGCGCAGACCACCGATTCCTTCGTCACCATGGATTCTCAGATACATACGCTCTTAAATTCCATCTCTGAAATATCCGAGAGTATGCAGAATATGGAATATGCACGCAGCACTACTTTAACCGCAATAGAAGGTATCTCCGCAATCTCCGCCGAGACCTCCGCCGGTTCCGACAATGTTGCCAAGACAGTGTTTGCGCAGCGTGACGCGATCCAGACATTAGATTCCGCCGCGAACACACTGCAGGCGCGCGCGGCGGAATTAACAGATCTGTTAGGTCGTTTTACGATCTAAGGAAATACTTTATCAGCATTTTCCCAGCAGCTGCGCAGTTTTCCTGCGGACATAGAAGAACGCGGGAATCAGGAAAATATCAGCAAAGATCCATGCAAGAGGATTGGCAAAGCACACTGCCCGAAACCCGAAATAAGGGACGAGCACAAAGCCCGCCAGTCCTCTTGCCAGCATCTCGAACGCACCGGCAAACACTGCCAGCTTGCTGAATCCCATGCCCTGAATCAGAAAACGGACAATGTTTACAAGCGCAAGCGGAAAATAGAACAATGTATTCATTTTGATAAAAGCATATGCGTTTCCTATAATAGCCGCCTCTTCGGCCTCCAGGAACAGGAGCAGCAGATTATCGCCCAGCAGGTATGCGATGCCTGCTGCGATCACCGAATACGCCAGGCCGAGAATCGTGCAGGATTTTAATCCCTGATCCACCCTTCCCAGATCCCCCGCGCCCACATTCTGGCCGCCATAGGTTGCCATCGTGGAGCCCATCGCGTCAAAAGGACACATCAGCAGCATACTCAGCTTACTGCCTGCCGTCACCGCCGCCACCGCCTCGGAGCCGATCCCGTTAACCGCACTTTGCAAAACGACACTGCCGATCGCCGTGATGGAATACTGCAGTCCCATGGGTATCCCCATCCCACACAGCTTACCGGCACAGTCACGGTTCCATCTCCATTCATCTCTGGTTAATTTCAGAATATCAAATTTCTTATACATATACACAAGACAGCAGATTCCCGCCAGCGCCTGTGAGACAACCGTTGCAATAGCCGCCCCCTCAACTCCCATGCGAAATACAATGATGCACAGCAGATCGAGAAAGATATTGATAATCGCCGCCATCACCAGAAAGATAACCGGCGTCTTACTGTCACCCAGCGAGCGCAGGATTGCCGCCGTCATATTATACAGATAGGTGACCGGAATCCCGAGGAAAATCACCACAATATATTTGTAAGAGCCATCGATGATATCCACGGGTGTACGCATAGCCAACAGGATCGGACGGCACAGTATCACCACCACAATCGTCATCACAACCGCAAAAATCACCGAAAGCCAGACACAGTTTGCCACATATCTGCGCAGGTTTTCCTCATGCTTCGCACCAAATTCCTGCGCAATGGGAATCGCAAATCCACTGCACACGCCCATACAGAATCCGATGATCAGGAAATTCACGGAACCGGTTGCGCCTACTGCAGCCAGCGCGTCCACCCCGAGATAATGTCCAACGATAATAGTATCCACCATACTGTAGAACTGCTGAAAGATCAGACCAAGCAAAAGCGGCACTGCAAATCCAAGGATCAGCCGCATCGGGCTGCCTTTTGTCATATCTTTTTCCATAATAGTCCTCCATCCCGGAGCGTTTACGCGACGGGGCGACGCAAATATCAAATTTGCGTCTGCCATCAAACAAATTTGTGACGCTCCAACACAAATTTGCGTGTGAAAAATCAGCACATCAGTGTGATTTTTCACACTAGTCCTCCATCCCGGAGCAGTTTACTGCGATCGAAGCACATCCCCGTCTCCGATTCAATCCAATACCCTGCTCTTTCTTCCTGCCGTCAGGTTCTGCGGCATAATCTGCCTGACTGTCAGGCACTCTCCTCAGCTTGAATTTCTTCAAAACAACATCAACATATCACATTCATATTTCATCTGCAACGACTATTTTACACCTTTGAAACACTGGTCAAAATCGTTTTATTTACAGCTAAAATATTCATATTGAATCACCGGATAAAATGTTCTGTCAATCTAATTTTTCATTTCTGAAACCGGGGCTTATGACGCAAAAATCCTGATCTGTATTCTGATGACACAGCCTGAAAGCACACTGCGCAGCATCCATGAATATATTGCGCAAAATCCAGTTGACAACTCTGCATTTTTGATAGTATTCTTGAAAGCATAACGCTAACGAAATATCATGCAGTTAAAACAGGAAAAGGACTCTTTATGAAGGACAGATTTTACTCTCAGATTATCAAACTCGTGGTACCGATTGTCATACAAAACCTGCTGAGCGCCGCCGTCAATTCGGCTGACGTGGTTATGCTCAATTATGTAGGGCAGTCGTCTATTTCAGCCGTATCACTTGCGGCCAATTATGCCGGCGTACTCTTTATGGTGTACTATGGACTCGGCACAGGCGCGACGCTTCTTTGCGCGCAGTACTGGGGCAAGAAAGAGCTCCAGCCGATCCGTGTCATAGAGGGCATCGCCATGCGTTTTTCCCTCTTAATCACTGTCTTTTTCTCCGGCTTTGCACTGTTTGCACCGGAATGGATGATGCGTATATTTACCCCCGATGCAGAACTGATTGCGATCGGCGCCGGCTATCTGCGCGTTATGTCAGTCACTTATCTGTGCTGGAGCATCATAGAAATCTATCTTGCCGTGCTGCGAAGCATAGGCAAAGTGACCGTTTCCATGGTTCTAAACATCATTGCCTTTACACTTAATATATTCCTGAACGCCGTATTTATCTTCGGACTGTTTGGCGCGCCGAAGCTGGGAGCAGTCGGCGTTGCGATTGCCACTGCGATCTCGCGTATCGTGGAACTGGCGGGCTGTATTTTTGTCTCCTGCGTATTCAGCAAGGACCTGCGGCTAAATCCGGCATACATGTTTATCCGTAACAAACTGTTGCTGAAGGATTTTATCAAACTGTCCCTGCCGGCGCTCGGCAATGATATCTCATGGAGCGTAGCCTTTTCCATGTATTCGGTTATTCTGGGACATCTCGGAAGCGATGCGGTGGCCGCCAACTCTCTGGTCGTCGTGGTCCGCAATTTCGGCACGGTGCTCTGCTTCGGCACAGCCAGCGCAGGCGGCATCCTGCTGGGGAATGTCATGGGGGAAGGCGATATGCAGCGCGCCAGAGAATATGCGTCCAAACTGCTCAAGCTGACCGTCGTCACCGGCGCAATCGGCGGTGTGATGATCCTGATCGCAACCCCTTTCGTGCTGCGCTTTGCCTCCCTGTCCGAGACAGCGATGCACTATCTGAAATATATGCTGCTTATCAATACTTACTATGTAATGGGCGCAGCGGTCAATACCACGCTGATCGCCGGCGTATTCAGAGCCGGCGGAGATACCCGGTTCGGACTGATCTGTGATACTGTGGACATGTGGTGCTATGCGGTGCCGCTCGGGTTTATTGCGGCGTTCGCATTAAAGCTGCCCGTGCTGGTAGTCTATTTCCTGCTGTGCACCGACGAGTTTGTCAAATGGCCGTGGGTCATCAAACGATACCGCAGCGGCAAATGGCTGCAGAATATCACGAGAGATAATCTTTTTGCGGAAAACGAAATCATAGGGGAAAATTAAGAGGATTTTTAACAATGCAGTATTATCTGGCACCCATGGAGGGAATCACGACTTACATATACCGTAATGCATACGCCAAGTATTTCGGCGGGATTGATAAATATTTTACCCCTTTTATCAGTGATAAAAGCTTTATCAGTGATAAAAACTTTATCAGTGATAAGAACTTTATCACAGATAAAAATATGAGCAAATCCCTGACGGCACGTGAACTTCGCGACATCCTGCCTGAGAATAATGTCAATATACCGCTCGTGCCGCAGGTACTCACCAATCATGCCGGGCGTTTTCTCGCCGTTGCGAAGGAAATCGCTGCCTACGGCTACGACACCGTCAACTTGAATCTCGGCTGTCCCTCCGGCACTGTTACCGCCAAGAAGCGTGGCGCCGGTTTCTTAAGCATTCCCGATGAACTGGATGCTTTTCTCTATGAGATCTTTGCAAGGTGCCCGTTGCAAATCTCCGTTAAGACAAGGCTTGGCGTGTCTGATCTGTCCGAATGGGACAGATTACTGGAGATCTATGCCAAGTATCCGATTCACGAACTGATTATTCACACGCGCTTACAGCAGGAATTTTATACCGGTAAGACACACCCGGAAGCATATACCAGAGCAATAGAACGCTTGCAGGCAGACGGCACTGCCCGGAACCATCGCATACCGCTCTGCTACAATGGAGATATCGTTTCCGCCGGAAGCCTTAAGGATGTACTGACGGCAATTGACACTTCCGCAGTCAGCACTTCTATATCCGGCAATGGCACGGCGGAAGGGATCGACGCAGACCGTATCATGATCGGCCGGGGCATTATACAGAATCCGGCTCTCGCCGGACAGTTACAGTCTGTTTCTCCCGGATCTCCTGTTCCGAAAGAGACCTGGCACGCTTTTCACAATGAGATTCTGGACGGATATACAAAGATTATGTCCGGAGATTCTCCTGTTCTTTTCAAAATGAAGGATCTCTGGACATACATGAGCCGAAGCTTTACGAGCTCTGAGAAATATTTAAAAAAGATACGCAAGGCAAACCGTATTGCAGATTATGTGTGCGCTGTGGATGCGCTGTTTCGGGAGCAGGATATCGCCGGGTAAAATCCTCTATCCCGCCGGCTTATATCCCTTCACCGATGCATCTTCGCACCCTCTACAACGCATTCCAGACAAAGAAGAAAATCAGAATATTGCCCCATGCATTCCCGGTTTTATCCCGTATCACAAGAGAGCCATACATAAGTATAAACGTTGCGGCAGCTTCCAGCAGTACTTCTGCGGACGTGCCGATCATACCGTGAATCAGGATCGCAAATACGGCGCATACCAAAGCCCCTGTATTGCATACGCCTTTTGGTGCCTTAAGCGCATTTATTTTATCAGAGAGCACGATATAATACAATCCTTCAAAGAATCCCCAGATCACGGCAACCGCCAGATATCCTATGATGTTACAGGGAAAGGCTGCATATAAGATATCCTCTGTCAAAAACATACCCTGAAAAGGCAGAAATCCGTGGATATCGCCCGTAAAATAGAGAAAGAGAATCGTCGGCACGGAAACCGCGAGACAGCCCGCCGCCGACCACATAAGGTTCTTCATAACCAGACCATGCTGTCTGAGCGTTTCTCTGTTTTTACACAGTACTATGCTGATCCCTAATCCTGCCATGCCGTACTGAATAACAGCAACAGGTAAAAACCGCCATAACAATGCATGTTCGGGATTGCGCCCGTATTCCATAATGGGCTGCTCATATGCAATATAGAGTCCGGCAAAAATCAGACTTGTAATCACGATAATCGCAACATCCCGCTTATCTCTTCCCGTTACTTTTAAATCTCTATAAGGCATAAGCTGCCTCCTCATAATCCTTCACGTAATACTTGATATTCGTTCTGCCTTTGCGGATAATCGTATGGCCTTCCGCCTCCAGCTTCTCTCTCTGTGCCTCGACACCGCCGGGATACTTCGGATTCAACTCTCCATTCGCCTTAAGCGTTCTCCAATAGGGCGTCTCATCCTCCGTCCGCTGGTAACTCGCCCACGCCACAATCGACACGAAGATTCCTGCCGTGATAGGGTCCGTAAAATCCGCTCCGTTTTCTCTTGCCAGACAGTCTCTTATCATCCCGACCGTAACTACTTTCCCGTGCGGAATCTTCTTCATAATTGTATCATAGGTGAGCGGCGGCGCAAAATACATCTTCTCTCCGCCGTACTTCTTAACGGAAGCCTCATCCGTCACAATCTGTATCTTCGGCATATCCGCTGCCTTATGCAGCATCGCATTGAAATCTTTCTTATCTTCATTCGCCATGATCTGCCACCTCCTCGACAGCATAATAGCTTAATTTCTACGGTCATGCAATGAGACGGTTTATATTTTATCTACGGTGTGAGATTGGGCTGCGAATCAGCTTCCGGTGCAAACAATTTCTTTAACATCTTGCACCCGTATGCGTACAGGGTAAACATACCATGCCTTCCGATCCCCATATAATATCCCGTGTTTGTTCCCCGGTCTACGGCAATGGCAAGGATGGTTAAAGATATGTTCGGATTGATTACGCTTTCCATGACAATATTTCTCTTACCGAGTTCTTTGATTTCTTTTTGCTCATGTTCCCCCACTTCATCCATATACACAAACAGCAGCATACAGAGATTCTTATCTTTCTTTCCCGTCTGATAGAGATATTCCACCTCGCGGCGCATGGCTTTTTCCACCTCAGTATCTTCCGTCATACGAACATAATAGCAAACGGAATCTTTCAAAAGCGAAAGTCTTTTTCTTCGATAATATCCCTCTCGCGTATACTCAAATTTATTTGCAAGAAGTATATTCGTGCAAGAATCTCTGCCCGGCAGTAAAATTTGCTGCGGCTCCTGTTTTTCATACCGCTCTTCCATTTTCACGCAGTCGGAAGCAAGGAGCACCGGATACGCCTTGCAGAGCATAATAAGCGCAATGATATTGCCGCCAAAGAATCCGGTCAGCGTAACCGGCAGGAACACCGTGCTAAAATCGTCATAATACTGCGTCAGCGCCGTCATGATCAGACATGAAAAAGCAAGCAAAATCAGAATACAGGATACAATCGCCATCACCTTTGCTTTTTTATATTCTTTTGTCATACTCATCTGCTCATCCATGCTGCTGCCCCAATACTTCCCGGAATAACCGCTCCTGATATTCTCTGTCCTTTGCCGCCCGCACAAGATCATCCATGCGGCCCTGCTCCGATAGTAAAAGATTCAGCTGATTAATTCGTTCAGCCTCCATTAGAATCCCTTCTTCTCTTCCCTCTTCTTTTCCCTCTTTTCTGCTTTCTTCCATCCAGTCCATAATTGCTTTACACATATTGATTTTGCCATCCTCTGAACAACGTATGAAATCAAACACCTGTCTTACATACACCGGTGTCGCTAAATCTCCTGACATCAATTACACGTATCCCGTAATTCGAAACCCTTCCTTTGCGTTCGTCCGGTAAGTCCGTAAAATCCAGGATCTCGTGCTTTGAACAGAGTGTATCACAAACATATTATTACGTCAATTATTTTACATCTTTATATCGTTAATTAAATCCGATATAAAAAAGTAATTTGCTTCGCAAATAACTTTGCGAGATTCGCTTCGCGAACTCGAATAAGCGTAGAAATTTCCTATACCATAAAAAGCCCTCTGCCAGTAAAATTTCCGTCCGGCAAAGGACTTTTCTAAAAACATAAATTATATTTTCACATTAACCCTGCGCATACCTTGTCAGGAACTGCTTCGTCCTCTCCTCATGCGGATGGTCGATCACCTGCTTAGGGTCGCCCTGTTCCACGATGACGCCGTCATCCATAAAGATTAGCTGGTCCGACACGTCTCTGGCAAAAGCCATCTCGTGTGTGACAATAATCATTGTCGTCTTCTGGTCCGCAAGACCGCGAATCACTTTCAGAACCTCACCCGTCAATTCCGGGTCAAGCGCGGAAGTCGGCTCATCAAAGCAGAGAATATCCGGTTTGAGCGCCAGGGCCCTCGCGATCGCGACACGCTGCTGCTGTCCGCCTGACAACTGATGCGGATAATGGCCCATGCGTTCGGCAAGTCCCATCTGCTCCAGGAGTTCTATGCCGTGCTGATCGATCTGCGCAAAGATCTCTTTCTTATTTTGTTTAAAGTCTGCCCGTTCCTTCGCAAGCAGCTTCTCGGATAACGTAACATTTTCCAGCGCCGTATACTGTGGAAACAAGTTAAAGGACTGAAATACCATACCGAAATGCAGTCGTTTGGTCCGCAGATCTTTCCCCTGTTCCTTAAGCGGCATCGACGCGTCAAAAAGTGTCTCACCTCTGACGACGATCGTTCCACGATCCGGCGTTTCCAGGAAATTCAGGCAGCGCAGAAGCGTTGTCTTGCCTGAACCCGAAGAACCGATGATCGCCAGCGCATTTCCTTCCTCCAGGGAAAAACTGACATCATCGAGCACTTTGGTGTCTTCAAATTGTTTTCCGATATGCTTCACTTCCAGAATCGCCATCTCGCTCTATCTCCAATCATTCACTTCAATCTGCGTAAAATGCATGCTTTATTATTTAAAGTAGTCCAGCCTGCGCTCGATATAGTTAAACAGCAAAGTCAAAATACCGACAAAAATCAAATAAAATACACCCGTATAGAACAGCGGCCACGTCAGACCGTTGCTCTTCATAAAAGAATATCCCGCAAAGGTCAATTCATAAGCGGCAATAATGCGCGCAAGCGAAGTGTCCTTTACCAGCGTAATGATCTCATTGGACATCGGCGGCACGACACGCTTTACCATCTGTAAAAGCGTTACACGGAAGAATATCTGTGTCTTAGTCATGCCAAGCACCTGTCCTGCCTCTCGCTGTCCCGCCGGCACACCCTCGATGCCTCCGCGGAAGATCACAGAAAAATAGCAGGCGTAATTAAGACTGAACGCCACCACGGTGGCCGTGATCCGCCCGGCTTCATTACCGCTCCATATATTATGCCCCAGCCACAGACCCGGACCATAAAATATAATGATCAGCTGCAGCATAAGCGGCGTACCGCGGATCACCCACACCAGCACCTGAATCAGATATCGCAGCGGTCTGAATTTACTGATCGAGCCAAACGCAAGAATCAAACCGAACGGCAGAGCAAACAGTAACGTAAAGATAAAGATCTGAAACGTTGTCAGCAGACCGCCCAGCAGTGACTGTGTAACACTCCAAAACATAGATACTTCTCCTTCATCGAAATCTCCTGCCGGTCCGGTATCAATCCGCATACCGGACCGGCAGAAAAGTTCTGTTTTATTTAGCAGGCACTACGATTACCTGTGCGTTATTACAGTAAGGATTTGTACACTCCATAGCAGATGTTGTCTCAGAAGTAAGCGTCATGCCGTTCCATACAACATCAATGTTCTTAGAATCCAGTTCCATGATCTTGTTATCCCAGTCGATCTCTACGAACTGTGCCTCCACACCGAGCTTTTCGGCAACGATACGGGCCATATCCGCGTCAAAGCCGATCCACTCACCGGACTCGTCTTTATAGTCCATGGGTGCAAAATCCGTGATTCCTACAATAAGCGTTCCCTTCTCCTGAATATATGCCACGTCGCTGTCCTCCGCAGAAGCAGCAAACTCCGCGTCCGACTGCTCTACCAGAGCTTCCTGCACGCCATAGGTCGTTGCCGTCTCCTTCATGGAACCGTCCGCATAACTCTCCGCAAATACGGAATTGATGTATGACGCAAGGTCAGACCCCTTCCGGCAGCCTACACCGTACTCCTCTGTGGTAAGCTCATCCGTGTACTTCATGTCCGGATAGCTTGTGCCTTCACCGATCATGGCGCCTGCCATGAGCAGATCGATAATGGCAGCGTCGGATGTACCGGATGCAACCTCCATCAGCGCATCCGCCTGGGATGCTACCACATTGGTCTGAAAACCATTGTCTTTTGCCGCCGCTTCACCGGCCGAACCGGCCTCCACTGCATACACAAGGTCTCCGCCTGCCGTCTGTGCATTGTCTGCAGCCGTCTGAGCCGCATCGCCGCATCCTGTCAGTACTGTACCGGCTGTCAGGGACAGCGCTAACATAAGTGCAAGTCTCTTTTTCATAATTCTCCTCTTTTCTGCGCTGCTTTCTGCGCATTTTAATAAAATAAAAATCCTGTTGTATTTTATCATAGTAGCGGATTAAAGTAAATGGTAATCTTTGAATGCTTTTCTTACTATTCCGGTTCCGCAATAACCTCAAAAATTCTTGCCATAACCGGCTTATGATACTTCACAATAAGGACTGATTTTACCTTTTCTTCCATAATCTTTGCATCCTTGCAAGGTTCGGCGGCACACAGCGTTCCTGACACATGTGTCATATCCAACGTTTCGTACTCCACATGTTCTTCCAGCGCTCTCTCCGGATATGCCAGACGCACCACAGCCTTCTGTCCTGCCGGAATCATCTGATCCAGAGGAATCTGACAAGTATCCCCATCTCCGCCCCTGCGCCAGACTGCAAGATAAACTTTCGTTTCCGTTCTTAAAGCCGATGTCAGCCAATGGTCTAAACTGTCCGCCAGTCCAAGCGGCCAGACAGGCTCCGCCTGACGGATGTCTGCACGAATGTTTTTATAGTATGCGATTCCCTCTTTCACCAGCGCCTTACGCTCTGCCGACAGCTGCGGGATATGTCCGCTCTGATGAATGCGCAGAAGAAGCGCATTGACCATATTATAGACCGTCTCTTCTTCATCGCCGTCCCGCTGCGGATAGGACCACACTGCCGCCTGCTCCGGCGTCAGTCCCGCACAGGCATTGGCGGCAATCGTCGCATAATATCGGTAATCCTCCTGATCGGAAGTAGACTGTATGCTGCAGCGGGACAGCATGGCATAATCCGTCCTGAGCCCGCCGCTGGAACAATTCTCGATCACCAGATCGGGATATCGTTCAAACACGCCGTCCAGCCATGCAAGGTAGGCTCTCTCATGCTCCAGCATACCCTGCCCCACGCTGTCCGCATAAAGTTCCGTGCCGATCCCCGGCTCTATGTTGTAATCCATCTTGATATAGCCAACGCCGTACTGCTTCACCACACGGTCGATCACTTCATTGATATGTTCTATCACTGCCGGGTTGCGGAAATCCAGCTGATACCGGCTCCGATCGAAAACTCTTTTCCCGTGTCTTACGAAAAACCAGTCGTCCGGCACCCGTTTCGCTTTCTCACAGTTGATTCCCATGACCTCCAGTTCCAGCCACAATCCGGGAACCATGCCCTTATCCCTGATATATGCCGTCACTTCCTCTATGCCGCCGGGAAAACGCTCCCTGCACTGCTGCCATTCACCTACGCTGTCCCACCACGCACCGGCCGCATACCAGCCGGCATCAATGACAAAATACTCACAGCCGATCTCCGCCGCCGCATCAATCAGCGGAATTTCCTTCTCCGTAGTCGGATCACCGAACAGACAATTCATATAATCGTTAAAAATAACCGGAAGATTCTCATTATCCCTGTTAGGCCGCCGAATCATCCTGCGATATCTTGTAAGCTGCCCCATCGCCCGGTCAAAATCCGCAGTGGATACGCCCACTGCCGTCGGAACCGTCGTAAAACGCTCTCCGGGTTTCAGAATCTTGAACCAGTGCGACTGCACTTCCGTCGGTCCGCTGAGCGCCAGATAGAAATGTCCGTTCTCATCGCCAATTTCCGCATGCCAGGAGCCGTTGTGTTCAATCTGCCAGTATAAACCACAGTCCGCCTCCGTATTTTCCAGATATCCCATCGGCAGATAGCGCTTCGTGGACCAGTTACCTGTATTCGTCAGTTCAAAGGTTGATGACGTCCGCTGGCTCACCGTCGGCTGCGTCTGTCCGAACCCCATCTGGGGAAATGTCACCGTGCGGAAGTTCATCTCCTTCTGCCAGCCGTGACAGGCATAGGTCAGCTTCATTTTCTCATCGGAACTCGTCCTGCCCTCCTTCCCGATCCCAAGATAATAGAAAGAGGAAATATAATCCAATGTCTGTTCCTCTGTTCCCTCATTCACCACTTCATGGTACATACGCACGGTGGAAGTACCGGTATAGAATTGCAGATAAGATATCACTTTAGCTCCTGTAAAACTGTCTTTCTGCGTAATCACGAGCCGTCTGCCGATCCGGTTTTGCCCGTCTTCCATTCCTGCATATTTGAGCAGATAGCCCGGCGCCGTCACAATATGCTTATTGCCGTGTTTCTCATAAGGTCTGTTATAACCTGAGAAGTTCACCTGTACAAGCTGAAACCCTTCCTGTATATATTGTTCGTTATCTTCTATTCCGCCAAAAGGACTGGATGCAAAATGGAGGAGCTTTAGCTGCTCCTCATCCGTCACACCAAATACCAGATAGATCCCGTCCTCTTCTATGTTGATCTGATTTACGATTTTCGCCATATGCTCCTCCATTTATGTAATTGTATTTTACGCTCTTAAGATTCGCTTATGAAGGCGCATCCTAAAACCTGATTTCTTTCCCCTGCAGCCTCCACTGCCTGAACTCCGCCGAAGCCGACAACAGTAAGTCGGAAGACGAGTTGAGCGCCGTCTCCACAGAGTCCTGGATCACGCCGATAATAAAGCCGACCGCCACCACCTGCATGGATACCTCATCGGGGATGCCAAAAAGAGAACATGCCATAGGGATAAGTAACAGTGAACCGCCCGCCACACCGGATGCACCGCAGGCTGCCAAAGCTGCCAGCAGACTAAGGACGATCGCAGTCGGGATGTCTACCGGAATACCGAGCGTATGTACCGTCGCCATGGTCATAACCGTTATGGTAATTGCCGCGCCGTCCATATTAATGGTCGCACCGAGCGGAATCGTCACGGAATATGTATCTTTATCCAGGCCCATCTCCTCACAGATCTTCATATTGACCGGAATATTTGCCGCGGAACTCCTCGTAAAGAACGCCGTGATCGCACTCTGTTTGAGACACTTGAAAATAAGAGGATAGGGGTTCTTACGGATACACCAGTATACGAGAACCGGATTGGTAACAAAATAGATGCCAAGCATACAGCCTACCAGAAGTATCAGCAGTCTGCCGTATACTGTGAATGTCTCCAGACCGCTTGTGGTCACACTCGTATAGACCAGACCCAGAATACCCAAAGGCGCCAGATTAATGATCGTTGTAACCACTTTCGAGATGCCTTCCGCAATATCGGCCAGTGCCGCCTTGGTCGTATCCTTCGCCCCGCGGAACGCTACGCCCAGAAGCACCGCCCAGGAAAGAATCCCGATATAGTTGGCATTCACCAGCGCAGACACCGGATTAGCCACCACGTTCATTAAGAGCGTGCTAAGCACCTCCACAATGCCCTGCGGCGCGGAAGCAGCTGTGTCGGCCGCCTCTTGTAATACCATGTCCACCGGAAAAATCATACTTGCAAATACCGCAATGACAGACGCAAGCACCGTACTGAACATATACAGAATAATAACGGTCCGAATTACGCCGCCGTGCGATTTTCCTGCATTGGATAAAGAACTCATAACCAGGAAAAAAACCAGAAGCGGCGCGATCGCCTTAAGTGCGCCTACAAATACATCGCCCAGAATCCCGATTCCGGATGCCCGGGGAAGTACCAGCGCCAGGATCACACCGATTGCCAGTCCTGCGATAATACGTTTGACGAGACTGATTCCCGTCCATTTCTCCCACATTTTTTTCATTCTCACATATCCTTTCTTGTGTGCTGTCAGCATTACGGGCTGAAACTTGAAAAGCTACGCCTCACAGTATACCATATGCAGGCGTACATTCCCAGCAAAATCTTTACAGCCGCGGGATCTTCACGTTAACCTTCGCACCGCCATGCATACACTCGTCCGCCGGAACCGGTCCGCGGTCTTTTGCCGCAAAAGGACACGGTGCATTTTCTAAAATCAACTCGCCATCATGCTGTCGCACAATTGTATCAACAATATACAGCCCCATGCCATAGTGGGAGCCTGCAGCGCTGCGGCTGCCGTCGTCCATATAGAATTGCTCCTTCGCATGGCACAGCGCATTCGGAGTAAATCCCTTTCCGGAATCGGTAATTGAAAATACGAAATGCGTTTCATCCTGCCTTCCTTCAAACATAATTATGTCGCCGGAGGGCGTGTGTTCCACCGCATTCGCAAAAATATTCATAAACGCCCGCATAAGAAGCCGTGGCTCAGCATATATTTTTCCCGTAAAATCAGTGCAGTTCCACTTAAGAGCAACGTGCTGGACTGCGCACAGCCCGCCGGCCTGCCGCTTAAGTTCCTCCAGGAACTCTACAACAGGTATCTGCCTCCTGTTGACAGGCATTGTTACGGATGACCTGACCACCTCAATCATCATCTGCACATAGTCCTGCATCTGCAAAGCACTGTTCATGATAAAATCAGCATATTCATTCTGTTCTTCTGTAAGATGCGTATCCGCAAGCAATTCGGCATTGCCGCGCACAAGCGTGAGCGGCGTCTTCAAATCATGTGCGAGCGCCGAAATCTGTTCATTCTTTGTCTGCTCCATCCGCCACTGCTTTTCTAACGATTCCCGCAAGGCAATCCTCATCTCATCCATGGCATCCAGAATCGTATTGATTTCTCTTACACAACCACGCGCAATTCTGAACTCCAGTTCCTGTCTCTGTATCCTGTCCGCTGCGTCGGCAAGCGGCATCAATTTCTTTCTGACGGCGACATTGAACCGTACAGACACTGATAAGATGATTGCAAAAACGATCGCGAGAAAAATGAGGATCAATAAGATTTCCGGCTGCGGCAGATATCTTCTGAGCGCAGCTGACCGGTATTGTACAATCAGCTGATATCGCAGCACGCAGCATTCCGTCCTCCGCGGGATTCCCAGATAGTAGTCGGCTCCGATATATGTGCCGCCGTTATACTCTCTGCCGTTTATAACATTCCACGCCCGCAGCGCTTCCTTCTCTCCCATATCGCCGCTCAGCATATGACCCTCCCTGTCAAATACCGCATATTGGCACAAGTCCGGAATCAAATCCGGTGTCACCTGCTCTGCGCTCTGTATTGCCGTGACCGCCGCCTTTGCCTGTTTCTCTGCATAGCTCGCCTCATAAATCAGATCACTTTTAAGCAAAATTCCGAACAAGCCTGCAAGAAGGATCACCACCAGCACAATTCCCACAAAAATATATAAGAAATATTTTAGGAAAAATAAGCCCATCGGTATTTCTCTATGCTTGACATGCCGGTCTGTTAATCTTGTCTTTGTCATAATCTTCCTGTTCCTTTGCCGATCAGTCTTCCCACTTATACCCGATCCCCCACACTGTCTTAATCGGTGAATAACAATGTTTTTCCAGCTTCATCCGGATATTCTTAATGTGTGTCGCAATCGTCGTATCGTTGCTCTCACCGTCGAACCCGAATACACTCTCGTAGATTTGTTCCTTGGAAAAGACCTGTCCGTGATTTCTTCCCAGAAATTCACAGATCAGATACTCCGCCCTGGTCAGGGGGATCTCCGCACCGTCCACCACAAGCTGTCTTGCGGACAAATTAAACCGTGACCCGGCAAAAGTAAGCCCCATGAAATGTTCTCTCCGCTCCCGTCGAAGATGCGCCGCCACCCTCGCGCGCAGCTCAGCCGCGCCGAAAGGCTTGCTGATATAGTCGTCCGCACCGGCGTTAAGTCCCTGTACCAGACTGCTTTCCTCCGACTTAGCCGTCAGGAACAGAATCGGGCAGTCCACCTTATCCCGCAGTTCCCCGCACAATGCAAGCCCGTCTTTCCCCGGCATCATGACATCCAGAAGAATCAAATCAAACAGATCCGTCTTCATTACACTGGCCTTCAAAGAATCTGACACAATCGTCACATTATGGCCGTCTTTTTCCAGGATTCTGCGTATCATCGTCAAAATCGCCGTGTCATCGTCCACCACTAAAATATTTGCCATAGCTTCCAGTCCCTTCCCATACGTTCTGTGCCTTCTCCGGCGCCCCTAATCGCTCCCCTTTGCCCCTTCCCAGCGGGCACCCCATAGCACGTAGAGTATAAACGCCGCTGCGGTTACCGCCCCGCATATCCACATATCGCTGCGACAGTCCATGTGCGGCATCTGTTCCGCGCTGTATGAAGACATCACGGTGCACACCAGTCTCGACGCCCAGGCTGCAGGAAAAAACATCCAGATGCCATCCCCGAGCCCCGTCAGAAGCACCGCCGACAACAAACTCTCCGCAATACCCAGACCAACCGATGCTCCTTTATGAAACCGCAAGGCAAGAAACATATGCCACACGTACAGGAATATGCTGCAGCCCGCCATCATAAACGCGGCAATCCAATAGAACGAGTACCGTACAACATGCTGCCGCAGAACAAAATAATATCCCGTTCCGAACAGCACAGAAGCAAGTATGACTGAGCCTGTTCCAAACAATATCAGAAGCACCGGTTTTGAAATAAAAGCAGCTTTCCTGTCCGTAACTGCTAACAGCATCTGATATGCGCCCGCAAAAGCCTCCTGCTCTGCTACTATAGCACAAAACGTACCGATCAGAAAAGGATATCCCATCCCCATGATCTGAAAATATGCCTGTACCTTGCTGTAGGCATTCCATGGTGTTACCGCATAATAGATTAAAAAGACTGCCGCCGTTACACAGGGAACGGCCAAATGTGCCGCGCGAAGAGGCGTATGCCTTGTTTTCCTATAATCTGCTTTCATATATCGTAGTAAATTGTGCATTGCAATTCTTCCTTTCTGTCACGCCGCCGTCCTGCGAAACCGGCGCGCAGTGACAAACGTAAGCGATACGAACCATATGACCGACAACGCTGCACCGGGCCAAATGACCCCTGTATTCCCATACCTGCTTCCCGCCTCGACAAGCAGCCCGTTGGGCATGATCTGCAAGACGGGGCACATCAGCCGGAAGGGAATCGATGCCGGACAAATCCACCACATCTTAGAGGCGCCGAGCGCAATCAGGCTGCCGATCGTCACCACCATACATGTAAAAATATTTGCAAACATACCAAATCGCGCGCTCAGCATCAAATACAGCGGTATCTCCCATAAAGAGCAGACCGTCAGAAGCAGCGCGGCGGCGAATCCATTCATGACCGGAATCGGCGAACCGATGAGCAGGCCGCCCAGAGTTGTGCCGCCGAAGATCAGCAGATTAGCGCACAAAAGCCGTGACGCGAGGTACAGAATCTTTCCGGTTAAGCACCTGCCCGGTGAAATCTGCGTCGTCAACATATTAGCGCAGTGCTGCCTCTTTTCCTTATTTATATCCAGATAACACAATACTGCCAGCATACCCGGCAATATTGTGGTATACCACCAATTCCACGCGTTTACAGAATAATAGGCTGTCCCTCTGCTCAAAAAGAGGGACACTGACACCTGTACGACTACAGCTGACAGCGGCAGCCATCTGCCGAACGAATGACGCATCTTAAGTCTCTCCGAACGAATCAACGCTGTCATATTCATACCCTGCTTTTCCATAACCTGCTACCTCTCCTTTCCCGCATCCCGGACTACCTGCATAAAAAGCGCCTCCAGATCCTGCCCTCGCTCTACTGCACCGCTGTATCCCAGCCTGCCGTCCGCTATTATGCCGATATGGTCTGCCGTCTGCTCCACTTCACTTAAAATATGGCTTGACAGTATGACCGTGATTCCCTGTTCCGGAAATGACCTGATCAGCTCCCGCAATTCCTGTATGCCCAGCGGATCGAGCCCGTTCGTCGGTTCATCCAGGATCAGCAGCCGGGGATGATTCAGCAGCGCCAGTGCAATACCGAGACGCTGCTTCATGCCCATAGAAAACTGCCCGGCACGCTTTTTTCCCGTATCTGTTAATTCCACCGTGCGAAGTACCTCTTCGATCCGTGACTGCGGCAGTCCGAGCATCGTTGTCCGCACCTCCAGATTCTCCTTTGCAGTGAGATTATCATAGAGCGGCGGCGACTCAATCAACGCGCCGATTTCCCCCAGATCCCGTCTGTTCCATGTATGTCCGTCGAACAGAATCGAACCATCACTCGGCCGCAACATACCCACAATCATCTTGAGCGTCGTGGATTTGCCTGCGCCGTTAGGACCAAGCAGTCCGTAGACGGAATTTCTTTCGATCTGAAGAGACAGATCATTTACTGCAGTCTGTTTTCCAAATTTCTTACAAAGATTTTTTGTTTCCAAAATGATATCCATTGTTCCCTGTCCTTTCCTACATGTAATTTCTTATCACATAAAAAACGCCTTCTGCACCGGATTCGCACTGCAAAGCGGCGTATTCCGATGAGAGCACCTCCCGAAATGCTGAGAACAGAATATCAGGCAATTATAAAGATTTCATAAAGATATACACTTGCCCTCTGCAGAACATAACCTAAAGTGGTATACTGTATCTGAAACAGCGATTTGTAATTAAGCCTCCGCTGTTTGTGCCTGAATCTTTATCTGTGAACAGCGTCCGCTTACTACAT
Organism: uncultured Lachnospiraceae bacterium; assembly: GCA_937920345.1. GTDB lineage: Bacteria > Bacillota > Clostridia > Lachnospirales > Lachnospiraceae > UBA3282. The sequence continues at coordinate 72,124 of CALGVA010000073.1, read as the reverse complement.
AATCGTTACACGCGGGAGGTAATACTGAACATGAAAAAAACGTTTCGTAAAATCTTATTCATACTGGCTGCATTTTTCCTGATTCTCCGCAGAATCAGTCTTATTTTCATCAAAAATATCTTAAGGGCGGTGCCAGACAGAAACGAAGCGGTGCCGGAGTCTCCTGCAAATGCGGAAGACTGTGCGGATGACCCGGCTAAGGAAACATACATGGACAATCGGCAAAAGCTTCGGGCAATGGGCGCTCAATTTGAGCAATCCATGAAAAACGCTTCCATCACAAATCCTGACGGATTGATCCTGCGGGCCAAATACCGGATGCACGACTCTGACACCCACCGATGGGTCATTTCCATCCATGGCTACAAGGACAGCCATCATTTCATGCTGCCCTACGGCGCGGTCTTCTACCGGAAAGGATACCATGTACTGCTGCCCGATAACCGTGCGCACGGAGTCAGCGAGGGCAAATACATCGGTATGGGATGGCTGGATAAGGAAGATATTGCCGAGTGGATCAACTGGATCATCCGCCGGGACGCCGATGCGCAAATCATTCTGCACGGCATCTCCATGGGCGGCGCTACCGTCATGATGACCGCCGGCAAGAACCTTGATCATGTAGTCGGCTATATAGAGGACTGCGGGTACACCAGCGTCTGGGACATCTTTGCATGTGTTATGAAGAGAGACTATCATCTGCCGGCTTTTCCGATTCTCCATACCTGCCGTGCGATCAGCAGACGCAGACTCGGCTACGACTATGTCAAAGCATCCGCTCTCACGCAGCTTGCGCACTGTGATAAACCGATGCTCTTTATCCACGGCGAAAAGGATGATTTCGTGCCAACGGACATGGGGTATGAAGTGTACAAGGCTTTCCCCGGCACCAAAGAACTCTACATCGCCAAAGATGCCGGACACGCCAATGCCATGGACTACGACCCGCAGACGTATTTTGCCAGAATATTTGCATTTATAGACAAAAATATTGTTTTTGAGGAAACGATCAATGAACGCTCACAGATACAGCATCTGTCAAAAACAGAAAGGATACCATGATCAACCGGCTGCTCAGTATCATCTACATCTTAATGAATAAAGAATCCGTGACCGCGAAGGAACTGGCGGAGCGGTTTGAAGTGTCCGTGCGGACGATCTACCGTGACATCGACGCGCTCGGTCTGGCCGGTATTCCGGTCTACACCACCAAGGGAAGAGGCGGCGGCATCAGCCTGACAGAACAGTTTGTCCTCAATAAAATGCTGGTTTCCAGAGAAGAACAGCAGCAGATCCTCGCGGCGCTTACAAGCCTCTCGGAAACCGGTGCCCAGGAAAACGCCGAAATTCTGGCAAAACTCGGAGATTTCTTCATGGAAACACCGACAAACTGGGTTGCGATAGACTTCTCCGACTGGAGCGGACAAAGAACCGAACTTTTTGAGCAGATTAAAAACGCAATTCTGAGCAGACATGTCATTACGTTTGATTATTACGGACAGGACGGCAGGATGACCCATCGCTGCGCGGAACCGATCCAGCTTCTCTTTAAAGAATACACCTGGTATGTGCGCGCTTACTGCAGGACCAAACAGGCCATGCGGCTGTTCAAAGTGCTGCGGATGAAAAGAGTCGAAGTGCTTGCCGCGACTTTTGATACAAGACACCACGAAGCTGCTAACCTGCTGTCAAAACCGCCGGAAGACGGACAGGGCCGTACCTTGTCAGACACCGTCTCCTGTACCGCCGCACCAACCATGCATACGGATTTTCCCGCGGACAGGCCGGCGCCGGAAATTACAATCCGGATCGACAGCAAAGAAGCCTATCGCGTCTATGACCGGTTTGATGAAGAAGAAATTACCGTCCTGCCTGACGGAGACTTTGAAGTTCATTATCACTGCGCGCTGGACGATTGGGTTTACGGCATGATTCTGTCTTTCGGTCCTTCCGCAAAAGTTCTTGCACCGGAATCCGTATGCTCGGAAATCCGGCGGCGCATTGAGAAGATGGGCGAAATATATTCGGAATGAGCACAGACGGCAGGAATCAGGCATTGAATTTTTTTAAATTTCATATAAATATGACACGCTGGTGTCAGGTTATATCTGTTACAGTAATCTTGCAAAACACCGAAAGGTGAACGGTAATAAGCAACCACATAAGGAGGATTACACAATGGATACAACACAGTTAAAGATCTGCCAGAGCTGCGGTATGCCGATGCAGGAGGAACAGTACGGAACGGATCGGGAGGGCGGTAAAAACGATATGTACTGCTGTTACTGCTACAAGGACGGCGCTTTCACACAGGACTGCACGATGGAAGAGATGGCTGACTTCTGCGCGCCCTTCGAAGTCGAAGGCGGACGCAGCAAGACAATCGAAGAAGCCAAAGCGGGGCTCATGCAGTATTTCCCGACGCTGGCACGATGGAAGGCTTAAATCACACACTTCCGGCACGGCGAAACTGACCGGCACAAAAATGAAATGGAAAAGAGGACATCTTCCGGCGAAGTGTCCTCCTTTTTCATCATATCATATTCGTGTTAACAATACGAATGTTCCTGTCTGTCTTACTCGGCTGTGATCTCTTCCGTGTACTTCACGCCTAACTCAGAGATGGTGCCGTCAGCAAGCTTTGCATCGATCGCCGTGTTGATCATATCAAGCAGCTCTGTGTTGCCCTTGCGGACAGCAATCGCATATTCCTCTGCCTCGAACGCCGCAGCGTCCTCTACGATCTTAAGACCCTCGTTGTCATTCACATATTTCTGTGCCGTTGCGGAGTCGATCACGACTACGTCACACTTGCCGTTCACCAGTTCCATAACTGCCTCCGTACCCTTCTTGAACGCCTCGTAAGGGTATCCCATATCATTGACGCACACTTCGCCGGTATAGCCCTGTATAACGCAGATCTTCTTATCCGCCATATCCGCCGCAGCAGCAATATCCGAATCCTCTTTCACGATCATGACCTGTGTCGCCGTGTAGTAAGGCGTGGAGAAATCTACCGCTTCCTTTCTCTCTTCCGTCACTGTCATACCCGCGATAACCGCATCGATCTGACCATTCTGCAGCGCAATGAGCAGAGAGTCAAATTCCATGTTCTCAATCGCCGCCGTCATGCCGTTCTCTTCCGCGATCTGTTTTGCAATCGCCATATCGATACCGTCATACTGGTCGATCACGCCTGTACCTGCCACAAACTCAAAAGGCGGAAACTCTGCATTCGTACCGAATGTCATAACACCCTCTGTCTTTGTAACCGTTCCCTGTGCCGCGTCCGTATCGGCCGCCTCATCGGCATCTGCCGTATCCGCTGTGTCATTTGCAGCCGCCTCGTCGGTAACTGCCGTATCCGCTGTGTCATTTGCAGCCGCCTCGTCGGTAACTGCCGCATCTGTTGTTGCACCGGAATCGTCCCCGCACGCTGTAAGCGTAGAGATGACCATAGCCATAGCGAGTACCAGCGCTGCTGTCTTTGTCACTTTCTTCATAATAATCTCCTCCTGATTATAAATTAATTGTATATCTGATAACCACCCGTCAGTTCCAGCTTCGGCACAAGGCGCCAGCCGGCATACCAAAACAGGCGGCCCGATATCCTGGTATTACAGAACCTTACTTAAGAACAGTTTCGTTCTCTCGTTCTGTGGATTTGTAAATACTTCTTCCGGTGTTCCGCTCTCCATGACCTTACCCTGGTCGATGAAAAGCACTCTGGACGCCACCTCTCTGGCAAACCCCATCTCGTGGGTGACGATCACCATGGTCATACCGGACTTCGCAAGATCCTTCATAACATCCAGCACCTCGCCTACCATCTCCGGGTCCAGCGCCGAAGTAGGCTCATCAAACAGCATGATCTCCGGGTTCATGGCAAGCGCTCTCGCAATCGCCACGCGCTGCTTCTGTCCGCCGGACAACTGTGCCGGGTAGGCATCCGCCTTCTCCGACAGATTGACGCGCTCTAAGAGTTCCTGCCCTTTCCTGATCGCCTCCGCTTTCGTCATTTTCTTCAGAAGCACCGGCGCAAGCGTGATATTATCCATGATTGTCAAATGCGGAAACAGATTAAACTGCTGAAACACCATGCCCATCTTCTGTCTGATCTGATTCACATTCACTTTCGGCGCATTGATCTGCTGGTCATCCACATAGATCTCGCCGTCGGTCGCATTTTCAAGCAGGTTTAAACATCTGAGGAACGTGCTCTTACCCGAACCGGACGGTCCGATGATCACGACCACCTCGCCCTGGGAAATATGCTCATCTATCCCGTCTAAAACCGTCAGGTCTCCAAATTTTTTATGTAAGTTTTTAACTTTAATCATAAAATGTCCCTCCTACCTGACATCGGATTTGCGCAGCTGCTTCTCGACCTGCCGGAGCGCCAGCGTCAATATTTTAATAAGAACATAATAGATTACTGCCGTTCCAAAGAGAGGCATGGGTGCTTTAAATGTAGCGCTCTTGATAAAGTCGCCCGCCTTCTGGATATCCATCAGTCCCACATAACCGACAATAGCCGTTTCCTTGATAAGCACGATAAACTCATTGCACAGCGCCGGGAAAATATTCTTGACCGCCTGCGGAATCACGATTCTCGTCATCGTCTGAAAGGCATTCAGTCCCAGAGATCTGCCTGCTTCCGTCTGTCCGTGATCTACGGAAAGAATACCGCCTCTGATGATCTCAGACACATACGCGCCGGAATTAATGCCGAACGCAATCGCCGCAATGATCCATTTGCTGAGATTCACCGTCGCAAAGAAGACGAAGTAAATTATCATCAGCTGCGTAACGGACGGCGTACCCCGTATGATGTCCGTGTAGACCCCGCCAATCGCTCTTAACAGCTTTCTTTTAGACAGATTGCACAGCGCAATCATCATACCGATAAAAATACCGATGATAACCGCCAAAAGAGAAACCTTAATGGTAACGCCGATTCCGCTGAGTAACAGCTTGTACCGGTCTTCCCTGATAAAACACTGATTAAATAATTCACCGAACTCAGTAAACCATGCTTGAATCTCTGTCATTCGTCCGTATCCTTTCATTCAATATGTATATTCTGCATATATATGCACTCTGCCAAATCTTCGGCTATTATATCACAAAGAAAACCTGTTGAAAAGAACAAAAAAACGTGCAGAGCCCGTTTGCGGGATTCGCTTCGCGGCCCCGATGAAACAGCATTGCATCATTTTTGCATCATTTTATCTATCCGTATTGCCATTTCCGCATCCCCATGCCATACTAAGCCATACGATCACTAATAATCCGATGGGATTCTATGTATAATAAAACATCATAAAATTCGGCATGTCGGTATGCATTTTCCTTTACCGCCGGCATGCATGCCACATGGAGGAATTTACACGAATGAATATACAATCAAAGAATTATATCACAGTACAGGTTACACCTGATCCAAAGACAGAGAAAAAGCCCGGCATCGTAAAGTACAGACGCAGGCTGGTCTGCGCCCTGCTGCTGTGCGCGGCATTAGGCTGTACAGCCTGCGGCAAAAATACAACCGGTTCCGGCACGGCCGAGGATGCCCTGCCAGACGAATCCGGTCAGCCTGATGACGGCAGTACAGCCGGGACTGCGGATTCGTCCGTCGAAAATACCGCAGAAAATACGGAAACTGATGGGAATGCTGTAGAAAATGACACTTATGTCAATTCTGTCGCGTCCGGAATCGACATTCAAATGCGGACAGAGGAAGACAATAAAACGACAGAGAACGGCACTGTGTATTACTCCAGATGGGCTGAATATCCCGTTGTCACCATGGAGGGAAATCCGGAGGCGGCTGAGAAAATCAACGCCGATATCCGTGCCCGGGTCGATGCCTGTAAGGCAAATACGGAGACAGAAACGTGGGCGGAAGAACTGCTGCAGGATATGGAGGACCCGGACTTTATACCGCTTGGCTACAGCGACGGACTGACCTTCCAGACCGTCAGGGCGGACAGCAGCGTCATCTCTTTCCGGCTGCTCTATGAGACGTACAGCGGCGGCGCACATGGCAGCCAGACGGCCAGAGGCGCCAATTACAATGCCCGGACAGGCGAACTGATTGCCTTCTCCGATCTCAGTGACGACCCTGTCGCTTTTCGGGAAGACACACTGGCGTACAACCAGCAGCTTGCGCAGACCGAATCCTACGCAATGCGCATGTTTTCCGCTGAGGACGTGACAAACGGCTCCCTGGAATCCGTGCTGTATGCCGATGACGCATGGTATTTGTCCACCACGGGTCTGGTCTTCATGAGCGATCCCTACGCCCTTGGTCCTTACGCAGCCGGCCTCATCGAATTTATCATTCCCTACGCCGATCTGGCGGATATGGGGCTGGAGGAGTCCTATGCCCGGACAGACAGATTCGTCCTGAAAATGCAGCCGCACGGAACCTGCTCCGCCGACCTGAACGGCGACGGGGAAGAGGACACTGTTCTTATTTATTCGGAAACGGTGGAAAAAGAAGACGGTACGGCTGAAATCGTACCCAGTCTGATCATCAATGATACCGACTTTGCCAAAGAGGGCGCCGCCGGAATACAGGAACAGCTCCGGCATTTTCCCGACTGGGCGGAGACCGCTCTGTATGATCTGCAGCCGGAGGATGCCTATATCGAGCTGGTGTATGTATCGTATGAATCCGGCCCCACAGAAGAAGACTACGGATATTACAGCTATTTCTACCGCTATACGCAGGATCACACTCTCGTATATCTCGGCAAGGTCAAAGGGGATATCAATGATCCGACGGTAAGTGTGGACGAACTGATGTTATAGGCTGCGGTTCCTGCTATGCCGGGTTCCGCACCTCATCTGTATTTCCCGATGTATTCCATAACTTCTGCAAGCTCTTTCTCTCCCGTGATAAAGAGCCTTGCGGAAGCCTCTACGGCAATATCGCTCGGCTTTTCCTCCAGCAGAAACCTGATATCCGCTTCGCCTGGCTGCTTGATCCTGCAGCTGCTCACGATCTCGTTCAATCGGCCGAAATAGTGCATGAGCTCCTCAAATATTTTCTCCTGACTGCCGGCGGCCTTCCTGTGCCTCTCTCTGACTCTGTCCAGCACGCTTTCTCCGTACGCCTGCCGCTCCAATTCGCAGACGGCGATTACCTGCATGGACAGCTTCAATTCCCCCGTAATATCCGATGCCTCCATCAGCACATCCGGCCTTCTCTCCAGTACGCCCAGAAAGTATTCCTTCGCTCCGGTCAGATCCCCCTGTTGAAAGTATGCCGCAAGCTGCTCCTTCATCTGTCTTGTCTCATATTTCTCGGTAGTCATACCCACCTTGCACTCATAGACTCTCAGTCCCTTCACTTCCACCCAGACATACAGCAGAAACTCCGATATAAAACCGTACACACGTTTATGATAATCATCATACCCGTCGGGATCGATCCTTTTCTCTACCTCTGCAAAAACAGTGAAAAGCCACTCGGCATACTCGTCATACAGTTCCTTGGAAGCAGCCATCATGTTGCCGAAATAAGTGCCGTTGCCATGCACCAGCCGCTCAAAGGTATCATAATATTCCGGATAGATCTGCCGGATCACCTCACCGGTCGTAACCAGATCGAAAATATTGTAATCACTTGCGTATCCGTCAAAATAGGAATAGTTGAGCTTCAGTTTCTTAGAGACGATCATGTCATAGTCCTGTAAGATCGACATATAATCCCGCTCATTCAGGATTCTGCCCTCCTCGGTGCAAAAATACCGGCGGTAATGGCAGACTCCCACATAACCCGTCGTGCGGATGTTCTTCCATACCCAGTACACGCCCGTCAGTTCCCCGTAATAACAATTCTTCGCAGATATATTATCACCCGTATCATCGCCGGCATAGCCGAAGTCCTCCGCATTCGCACGCCCCACATGCAGAGGCATATAAATCGGGTCCGGCGGTCCCGGAAATTTCTTATGTGTCATCGTAAAAATGGTTACTGACATGGGCATTAATCCTCGTTTCTGCTTTTCTGTTTTATATACTCATACGCAGTATTTTCATAACATATATGCTGTGACTGCAGACTTGCCGCAATCCTTTTTCATTATAAGTATCCCGTATGTTTTCGTCAACGTGCATGAATGTTTATTTCTCTCTTACCCCTCTTGACATTTTGATTCAATATGATATCATAATGATATCAAACAAATATTTACCAGAAGCGCATACCACTATACTGCACGGAACAAGGCACATATGGCGCATTGCCGCTTCGGAACGGAGGAAATTATGAGTGAATCTATTTTAGAAGAAAAACTGATGCAAGGCAAAAAGAGCGGGCTGACGATGCTGCTCCTGACCCTCCTGCTGTATGCGGCCGCCATTGCCGGAGTAATCGCCGGCATCATCCACTTTGAAGGCGAGACAGCTACGCCGGTCACGATCACTGTTTTTGTAATAAGCCTTATTTTCATATTGCTGGGCTGGATTCTGTTCTGCGGTCTGACAATCTTAAAGCCGCAGGAAGCAGTGGTACTGACTCTATTCGGTAAATATATCGGCACACTCAAGGGCGACGGTTTCTACTATGTCAATCCGTTTTGCTCCGCAGTCAACCCCGCCTCTCATACAAGATTAAGCCAGAGCGGCGATGTCAAAAGTGCGGGCGATTCCTCTGTCAATATCGGTCAGGAGCTGCCCACAAAAAAGCTTTCCATGAAAATCATGACCCTGAATAACAGCCGTCAAAAGATCAACGACTGTCTGGGAAATCCGGTGGAAATCGGTATTGCGGTAACCTGGAGAATTAAGGACACAGCCAAAGCCGTTTTTAACGTAGACAACTATAAGGAATTTCTGTCACTGCAGTGTGACAGCGCGCTTCGCAACATCGTGCGGATCTACCCTTATGACGTAGCGCCCAATGTGGACACCACAGGAGACGGCATGGCCGATGAAGGCAGTCTGCGCGGTTCCAGCGAAGTGGTAGCCGCAAGAATACGCGAAGAGATTCAAAACAAAGTCGAGGAAGCGGGGCTTGAAATTATAGAAGCGAGAATCACCTATCTCGCATATGCGCCCGAAATCGCGGCGGTTATGCTGCAGAGACAGCAGGCATCTGCTATTATCGACGCAAGGAAAATGATCGTGGACGGCGCGGTAGGCATGGTCGAAATGGCTCTGGAACGGCTGCGTGAAAATCATACCATAGAACTTGACGAAGAGCGTAAGGCCGCGATGGTATCCAATCTGCTGGTAGTCCTGTGCGGCAACCATGACGCACAGCCGGTCGTTAATTCCGGCAGTCTCTACTAAATTATTTGTTCGTTATACTAAGAAAATGTGAAAAAGAATTTTCATACATGACATAAATCAGCGCAATAAAACTGTGCGCAGAAATGAGGATTATATGGGAGATTCAGGCAAGAAGCAAGTGCCCCTCAGATTATCCGCAAAGCTTTATGATGCAATTGCCGCATGGGCGGAAGACGACTTTCGCTCCGTGAACGGGCAGATTGAGTATCTACTGACAGAGTGCGTCCGGCAGCGGAAGAAAAACGGAAAATATGTATCCGATGAAATTGACGTCCCGCCCGAACTGGATATCCGTTAATCCGGATATAAAGGCGTGAAATCCATTGTTATAATTTATTTTCAGTTCCCAGATTATACGGGCAGATATCCCTGCACTTATGACAGGAAATCACCCATGTCTGCAGCTTCTCATCATCTCCGAAGGCATGATCCCAGCAGGCCTGCTGCCTGAGTTCCCGCTCTTCCAGCGCGCCCACGGGACATGCCTTCACGCAAAGACTGCAGTCATTGCATAGATTCTCTCTCAGCGCATCAGGCTCTAATTCCTGTTCGCACAGAACCGCGCCCAGCCAGACCATGCTCCCGAACTCCGGCGTAATCAGCAGCGAATGCCGGCCGATCGTGCCAAGCCCGGCCGCCTGAGCCGCGTGTTTCTGTGAAATAACTGAACGCCATCTGCCCGTATTGTCATCCCGGACGCTTTCATTCGTCGGAATCGGCACACAGACAACGCCCCGTTTTTCCATCTCAATACAGAAATCAAGTGCGATGGCATCCATCTTCGGTGTGATCGAATTGCGTACTCTCGTATACGGAACCGAACTGCTGCACCGCAGCGTTCCAACGGGAAACCTGCACCCGAATGAGATAACCGATCTGCAGGACGGCATCACATCCTGCGGGTGAAATCCCTTCGGTGCATCGCCAAACCGGTCCATACACGCTATGCCGCACAGATCCGCCCCCAGCGACAGCATAAGTTCCTTGACTGCCGGACTGTCTACCCCGGAACAGGTTGATATCTTTTCGTTTACACTTTCCAATCTATCTGTCCTCACTGTCTGCACAAGTTTTTTTCTTACTATAAAGAATAGCATACTCACTGAATATATACAATTATACGGGGCACATTCCGCTACAAACAAAAAGGCTCATAAGAACAATATCCAGGAAATAAAGTCACATTTTGGCGCGTTTACAACCTGTAAAATATTGCAAGTCCGAATCGTTATCAGAAAATACAGAAAAGAAATACAAAAATGCAGAAAATTTTCTATAAATTGACAAAAAATGCACAACAATAGTATAATACAATCATTGAACTCGTGATACAAATTATTTGACAGCTATGTATTGACCGCTATGTATGAAGAAATATATTTGCACACAGCACAGAAGGATACAGGCTGTCTTTTATTATACAAAAATACAAGGTCTACATGCTGTTTTGTAAAGTATGCTGTTTATCATATTGTATGATAAACAACATTTTTTTGAGAGGTGATATACGGCGAAAACACATTGCAGGGGTATATATTCCGTCTAATAAAGTTTATAACGCGCAGTTAGACGAACATTTTAAAAGTATAGTTTGCATTAGTTAAATGTAAACCGTACCAGCGTAATTCAGGAAATGAATGTTATGTATAAGTATATGAATTTTCGGAGGCAGGTTATTGATGAACAGAAAGAAAACCGCGGTTGAGGTGTATTTATCTACGGTATTTAAATGGGGACTTATTATATTGGTGAGCGCCTGTATGTGCGCTACTGTTATGTTTAATACGGAAAAATGTTTGGATTATATCCTACAGTACCATGGCTTGCAACAATCGGTCTGGGAATAATGGATTCGTCCTTTTTTGTTATGGCAATACTGATCATAAGGTCTTCCTTTGATAAAGAGGGATTTTTAAAAGAAGGCAGATTACGAATCGGTAAGATTTTTTCAGTAGTTGTACTGGTGATTCAGTGGAATTATCTGTTGTATATGCTTCCGACCAGAACATTCTGGGGATTTTTATTCTTTTTCCTTATCCTGATGGCATTCTTTCTGGATATTAAAATGCTGCTCATAAGCGGGCTTGCCTGTATGGTTTCACTGTTTATCGGCTGGTTTGTTCGTGGCACAGACCTTCTTCCGGTTAAGGATGAACTGTTCCTTACAGATGTTATTATGTGTCTGGTTGCACTCGCGCTGTCTCTGACGGGACTGCTCATATTTGTTTTCTTTGTCGCACACTTTCTGGTGAATGCAAAGAAAGACGAACTTGAAAAGAACAACGAACATGTTACAAGTGTTCTTGCGGCAGTGCAGACATTATCCGAAAACCTGCACACAGCAGGTCTGTCACTTTCACAGGTATCGGAAAATGAGAGTACCTCTGCCGAGGAATTAGCGGCTACAAGCGAGCAGTTAGTTGAAAGCAGTAATCTTCTCAGTTCAAAGACGGACGAAAGTATGGCAAACCTCAGTGAATTGAGTGAATGGGAAAACGTAGTTGCAGATAATGTTGAAAAGGTGGAACAGGTTTCCAAAGATCTGCTGGATAAATCTGTCGAGAATGAGAAGCTTCTCAGTGACCTGCATACCATCAACGGCGAAGTGTCTGAGTCAATGAAGGCCACCACCGAAATAACCCAGCGGTTATCTGAGGCAGTACAGGAAATCGGCGTAACCTTAAATCTCATAAGTGATATTTCCAGTTCCACGAATTTACTGGCACTGAATGCGGCTATCGAGGCTGCGAGAGCAGGAGAAGCCGGCAAAGGATTTGCTGTTGTAGCAACAGAGGTAGGGAATCTGGCAAACAGCACACAGCAGTCATTGCAGGTTGTGCAATCAGTGATAGAAAGAGTACAGCAGAATGTCAAAGATATTACTGCACAGGTAAATGAAAACTCTGTAAAACTCGGTACACAAAACGAATATTTCCAGAATGTATTCCAGAGCATACAGGATATGACCGGTTTATTAAATACATCTGTGGAAACAATCAATACCATGAGCGAAGCTCACGGAAAGCAGTCGGAAGTCATTAACAAAACGATTTCCATCAATCAGGATATTGCTGCAAGTGTCAGAGAGGAAAATGAACGTTTCAATGCAATCAATGAAATGGCGGAAAGTAATGCCGATGACACATCAGAAGTTGCCACACAGGCAGGTGCCATCAATGAGATGGTTGATAAAATGACACAATTATTAAAAAAGGATTAGATATCAAAGGGGGCGATCATCTCGCCCCCTTTTACAGTCTCGTCTGTACCTGCTCATCTCCTTAAAAGCTTCTAAAACTTTCATATTCTTATGACATTTTTCAAAACAGCGACAACTGCTCATACCCCTTATTCTCCGGAAATTCACTCAGATAGGCGAACACCTTCTCCACATCGCTGACAATATGATTTTTCCTGCAAAAATCCCGAAAGTACTTCATCAGTTCTCCCGGCCGCTCGCTTGGAATTTCATAATCGTACCCGAACCGGCGGTGATACTTCTCATGCATTCCCGGAAAATGTCTGTCCAGTGCGGCATAGAAATATTCCCTGTCCCCTTTCCGCAATGTCACGCCCATCCCGAAACAAATGATCCCATACACATTGGCTTCCCGGCAATACGCCAGAATCCCCTCGATGTTCTCCCGCGTGTCATTGATATAAGGCAGGACCGGCGACAGCCACACTACTGTGGGAATACCGTTTTCTCTCATAATCTGCAGTACTCCATACCGGCGATGCGTCGTACACACCTTCGGTTCCACAATGCGGCACAAATCTTCGTCATGTGTTGTAAGCGTCATCTGCACCACACATTTTGCCTTGCGGTTAATGCTTTGCAGAAGATCCAGATCCCGCAGAATACGGTCTGATTTCGTCTGCACCGTGACGCCGAATCCGTACTCGTCAATCAGTTCCAGGCATCTTCTCGTCAGCCGAAGCTCCTCCTCGCAGTGCATATACGGATCGCACATCGCCCCGGTGCCGATCATGCATTTTTTCCGTTTGGAGCGAAGCGCCCGCTCTAACAGTTCCGGCGCATTCTGCTTTACCTCGATATCTTCAAAATCATGCTTCATCTGATAGCATTCGCTGCGGCTGTCGCAGTATATGCAGCCATGCGTACAGCCGCGGTACAGATTCATGCCGTTATGCGCTGATAAGATTCCTTTGGCGTCTACAAAGTGCACGGTGCAGTTTCTCCTTTCCACATGCCACAATACATATGCTCTGCCAACCCGTCCGACAACCTACTCACAGGGCAGCTTAAATCCCCACTGCTCCCTGACCGTATCTAAGATGCGCATCAGCCGCAGTGTCTCGCTGTGCGGCATTTCCTCACATTCTGTCTGCCCGGCTCTGATGGCCCGCGCACAGGCTGCCGCTTCATACTCATAACCGTTGATCTGCTCCGGCACCGGATAGCAGGCAGTCATTTTCTTATCTGCACCATAGACGCGGATCTCCGAGCAATTATTCAAGTCTCCCATTTCAAGGTAGCCTTGATCCCCGTAGACCACACCCCGGTTGCTCATATAAGCAAGCATATTGCTGTGCAGAACCGCGATCTTGTTGTCTTCGAATGTCAGTGTCATACCGTTCATCCAATCCACGCCCTCCGGCGACATCACTGCATTCGACTGTATGTCACGCACATTCCCCGTTAAAACCGTCAACGCAAAGTTAAGCGGATATACACCCAGATCCAATAACGCGCCGCCCGCCAGTTCCGGCTTGCACAACCGCTCCACATGGGAAAGCGGTGCACCAAAATCCGCCACGACAGACTGCACCTCACCGATCATTCCCTGTGCGATCAGATCGGCAATCATCTTCCTGCTGGGCATATATCTGGGCCAGAACGCCTCCGCCAGAAGAAGCCCTTTTTGCCGTGACAGACTGATCAGTTCCTCCGCCTGAGCCGCGTTCACTGTAAAAGCCTTTTCCAGCAGCACATGTTTGCCATGTTCCAGACACAGCTTCGCGTGCTGATAATGATGGGAATGGGGCGACGCCACATAGACAAGCTCCACCTCCCTGTCCTGCACCAGTTCCTCATAAGAACCGCAGGCTTTCCGGAATCCCCACCGATCTGCAAAAGCCCTTGCCCTCTCATAGCTTCTGGACGCCGCCGCACAACAATCGAAAATATCCAGCCGGCTTACCGCCTCCGCCATACTGTTGGCAATGTTTCCCGTTGCAAGAATCCCAAAGTTTATCTTCTCCATAACGCCGCTCCTCATCTTTCTCTCTGTTTCTGCTCTCTCTTATGGCAGACCCGTGCCAGAATCAGGCATATCACAATCCCCACCGCATACGGAATCCCGGATACAAAAGCCACATCCGGCGGTGCACTCCATCCCTCATATTTGCCGCCCCACTGAAATGCACAATAGTTATAGGCTACTGTTGCACACATAACATCGGACAAAATAACTGCCAGGGCAATAAAAAAACGAACAGCTACTGCACTACGTCCCGCCAGATTAATTGTCATTTTCATTCTTACCTCCATGCTGCAGCATTTCTGTATGAGGGCCTGCTTCCCTCCGTTTCATGATCCATGCCGCCAGGGCCTCCGCTCCGTAACTTATAGCAATACCGCTTATTGTTCCAAACAACACATCACTGGGATAATGCACTCCCACATACAGCCGCGACAGGGCAATCAGAATTGCCAGGATCAGCGCCGGTACACCGTACTTTTTCGGCAGTCTGCGGAACATGATACAGGCCACCGCAAAGGAACAGGCCGAATGCCCCGACGGAAAGGAAGAATCCACCGGCGCACGCACCAGATAGGTCAGTCCTTCTATCACCTCATACGGCCGTGTGCGGTTCACCACATTCTTGAGAAACAGGTTATTCACCAGCAGCGTGCCAATTAATGACAGTGTTGTCATAAACCCGACTTTTCTTGTTTTCGGGAGTAACAGCATAAAAATCGTCAGCACAATCCAGATTGCTCCACCGTTTCCAAGCGTCGTAATCATCCTCAGGATCGGCGTCAGAACCGGATTCCTGATTGCCTCCTGAAAAAAGAGCAGTATGTTATCGTCCAGACTTGATAACAGATTCAGCATATGTTTTCCTTCTCCTCCTCAATCATCTATGTTCCGTCAGGCAGCCCGGTCCGATATATCCGGTCAGCCATGTCAGACTTATTTTTCAACCTGTTTTCCCCTGCGAATGGCAATCAGCCGGAAAACATCCTGATACACACTGTCCTGATCTTCCAGATCGATCATAAGCCACTTCTGTCCGTTTCCCTCCTGCGTCTGTGCGTATATTTCCTGCAGTCTGGCGGTACACTCCGGCAGAATTTTCTCCACGGCTTCTTTTTCCTTAAGACCAACCACGACCATCACCGTAAAATATGCCTCTTTCGGGTACAGGGTACACAAGGTCCGTCCCGCCTTCTTGAACTTGACATTCCATCCCGGCTCCATGCTGCAGCAACTGTACTCTATTTTTTCACTGCAGCCATAAGTCTCTTTTATTTCCGTACAAAACTTCATAAATACCGGATTACCCACATATTCTCCCACTTCTTCTAATACAGGAGCATAATTTTTATCCTGCAGATCGATCATATTGCATACCTCATTTCACTTTTTTCTGAGTTTCAATTCTATATTTTTGTCTCTGGCTGTACGCTCAAACAAACCGGCCGCATAAGAACACCTTTCCTTGACCGTCAGACCAGCGGAGGTTCCGTTTTCTGTGATCTGTTTCATGATGTTCTTAATATCCGTCAAATCCAGAAGATTGACCGCCGCGCAATAAAAAGATTTTCTTCGTCCGTCATTATAATCAGACAGCAGTATACGCAGAATCTCCGCTTTCTCTTTCTGCTCGGCATTGTAATTCTCTATGCCGATGCGCATCGCTTTGCACAGATCCTCTTTCTGATGTCTGTGCGTGATGAAGGAATCAAAGCTGTCGATCACTTCATAGTGACTGCACGGATATTCCCCGCACTCACAACAATACTCTATTTTGCCATGTTCCAGACTGCACCTGGCGATCTTACATGACTGATTTCCGCTTCCGCCTCCGCAGCCCGGACAATGCCCGCCCAGGTGCATGGAGCAGAGCCCGCAATTCAAACCGCAGAGCGAAAATAACTGGTTTGACCTCTCAAACCCTTTCATTTGCGCTTCACCACCCTTTTGATTACTGGCGCAGGATCTTCTCCATGGGCCGCCCTTTCGCCAGTTCGTCAATCAGCTTATCCAGATATCTGATCTTCTGCATAAGCGGGTCTTGTATGGTCTCAACCCGTACCCCGCACACGGTGCCCGTGATCAGCGTACAGTTCGGATTTATACAGGGCGCCTGCTCGAAAAACGCGCCGTAATCAACGTCATTCTCAATCTGCCTGCACAGCCCGTCCTCATCATATCCCGTGAGCCAGCAGATCACCTCATCGACCTCCTGCTTCGTACGGTTCTTCTTCACCGCCTTCTGCACCAGCAGCGGGTAAATCTTCGAAAGCTTCATTGCAAACACTTTATTATTGTCCATAAAAATCCCCCGTTCCTGCCCAATCTGCAAATTCCGGTACAGACGCTGGAAAAAATGCCGCTTCCCGTCGCTTGTTTTTCCTCTGCGGCTATTATAGCATATAATATGCAAAGTGGCACAGCGTAAGTTTTATGGGTTACGCTTTCATTACTCATTGATCTCGCTTGTTGTTTTTATAACATACATTACGGTTCACTCCGTTCCGGTAACAGGTAAACTCCATGCAAAATATGCTTTGCAAATGGATTTTTACTAACAATATATACGTTTCCGTGCGAACTTAGCAGTAAATGCCCAGTCCTGTATGAACCGTAACTAACATAGTTACAATTCACACCTATGCCAGATTTCGCATTAATTTACGGTTATCCAGTGTGAATTGCAACGATGATGCACACAAAATGCCAAAAAACAGGCATTTTGGCGCTGGCTCCGACACCATGCAGCAAGTGCATGGTGCGGGTGTGAACAGTAACCTAACATACTTTCAATAACGCAATACAATATATTTTGAGTTGACAAACAAAAAAGAATTGTTATAATATAACTAGAAAAGGTGCTGACCGTAAAGCAAACGGTTCACCTCAGTTAATAGTTACATTTCAAAAAAGTAACCACTCACTTTGGATGGCGGCGGTTACTTTTTTGATGTCTTTGTTTCCCACAGGATTGTCGAATACTGATCAATGTGACAATAATACTGATGATCGTCACTACAATACCCACAATTCCAATGATCGTTTCTATCACCATATTCTTTACCTTTCACGCTATTTTCCATATGTATCACCTCCAAAATACAGGAAGTTCTCAAAATGTACTCATCTTGGCAAAAGGTGAACCGCTTACCGTTTAGGGCAGCACCTGTTAAGATTATAATCATTTGAAGTCTTTAAGTCAATGTTATTTCAATTATTCATTAATATTATTTCAAATTGACGCAGGCGGTTAATTATCGCAAAACCGTCTATTGTATTTTACAGTCCTGCAAATACCTTCCTCGTCCTGACCGCGATCATCAGAGAGATGCCTCCCGCAAACAGTACCACTGCCGCCTCATATCCCGCGCACAGTTCAAACAGGAACCCGTACATCGCACTTCCAAAGGGCTGGGCGCACATAGCCACAGTCATGATCAGTGCCATCACTTTTCCAAGCAGCTGCTCCGGTGTTTCAGTCTGCACAAAGGACATAATCTGCACCGTAAAAACCGTGGAGATCACCATGATCAAGAAGCAGACCGTCGCGATAATCAGATACGATACCATCCCGTGGTTCTGCCACAAAAGCGCCGCCGCCATAGGAAACACACAGACTGCACCGAGAACCAGCAGATTCCCCGTTTTTCTGATCTGAAGTCTCTGTGCCAGAACACCTGCCCCGATACCGCCCACAATACCGCCGGCTGCCAGCGCTCCCTGTGCGTATCCGTACAGGCGGTTCGCCTCATCCGTCGTAAATGGCAGCACCTCAGTGATCAGGTAGGGCAGTCCGACCACGATCATCGCCGACAGAAACAGGTTAATGCCGCAGGTCACCAGCACGCCTTTTCCGATCACCGGTTTGTCTCTGCGTATAAACTGGATACTCCGTGCAAAATCTCTGCGGACAATCTGCAGCATTTTCCCCTCCTGCTCCTGTTTACAGTGAGGCATTCTGATAAAAATCTCCATTACCGCCGATACCACAAAGCTGACAATACAAACTGCCAGAATCGGCCGCAGACCGTACACGCTGTACAGGATACCGCCCAGCACCGGTCCTAAAAGCGAAGCAAAAGAACTGATCACATTGACCACCGCATTTGCCTGCACAAAATGCTCCTGTCCGACTAACAGCGGAATACTTGCCTGCACTGCCGGCTGATAAGCGCCTGCAATACCGTACAGGATCATCAGCGTAAGTGTCAGAAGCACCACCAGATCAAGGCTGTTCATCAGGCAGGCAAACAGCAGGATCAATCCCGCCGTGCTAAAATCCAGTATCACCATAATATTCCTTTTGTTGACCCGGTCAGCGATCAATCCGCCCACAGGCGTCAACAGAATCGTCGGGATAAATGCGCAGGCCATCACCGTCCCGTACAATGCGGAAGAACCCGTCTGATTCAACAGGTACAACGGCAATGCGAACCGGATAGCCGCATTGCCGAACAGCGAGATGATCTGCCCGATCACCACCAGTGTAAAATTTCTTGTGAACAGCCCGTTTCCTGCCGGACCCCCGTCTTTCGATCCTGAACTGTGTACCGTCTTTTGTCCGTTTTCCGCTTCTGAGCCGTGTGCTGATTTGTCTTCCATAGATAACTTATTCTCCATGACATCTTTCTCCTTTTCTTGTTCTGATATCACAAATTCTAACGGTGCGGCACCAGTTGCACGATACATTCCGGGTGTCAGTCCGACAATTCCAGCTTCCACTCCTGCAATTTTAAGTGTCAGACCGGCAACCTTAAGTTTCATCCCGGTTCCCGCCCACTTTGACGGCACCTGCAAGCATGACGCCTGTCCCCTTATGCCTCGCTCTCTTCCTCACATAAGCAGACTCGCGAGACTTCACCTCTCGAGTTCGCGTTGCTCATTGCTTATATTCGCGCAAAAAATATCCGCCCAAACGGCGGATATTCTCTATTATGCTTATTTCTATATTGGATTAATGCAGGAAGTTATGCAGCACCTCAATAAAGTGCTCTATATCCAGCGGCTTCGCAATATGAGCATTCATACCGCTCTTTAGCGCTGTCTCTTTGTCTTCCTCCAGAGCGTTTGCCGTCATCGCAATGATCGGCAGCGTTTTGACATCGTTTCGCGGCAGGGCTCTGATCGTGCGCGTTGCCTCATAACCGTTCATAATCGGCATCTGTACATCCATCAGCACTACATCGTAATAGTTCTCCTCTGATTTGCGAACCATCTCGACAGCATCCGTTCCATCCGGTGCCGTCTCCACAACGAAACCACTCTCCGTCAGAATTACTTCCGCAATCTCACGGTTAAGTTCTATGTCCTCCACGACAAGAACGCGCTTCCCGTTAAAGTCAGCCTGCGTCCATACCGCCTCCTGTTTTTCCGGCTTATCACCGATATTATTGGCGGCAAGCAACGCACTCTTAAGGTCTGACATGAAGAGCGGCTTCGCGCAGAAAGCGGTGACACCGGCCTCCTTCGCTTCCTCTTCAATATCTGTCCAGTCATATGCCGTTAAAATAATGATCGGCATCTCGTCGCCCACTACGCTGCGTATTTTCTTCGCTGTCTCAATACCGCTCGTCTCCGGCATCTGCCAGTCAATAATATATGTGTGGTAGGAATCCCCGTCATCGCGTGCAATCCGTGCGCGGTATGCCGCCTCACGTCCGGATGTCGTCCACTCCGCACGCAATCCGATCGCCTTTAACATTTTGCTCACACTGTCACAGACATTAAAGTCATCATCAACCACAAGCGCACGCAGTCCTTCAAGTTCCTTGATCTGTGCTGCGTTCTCTTCCATATCCTGAAGCTTCAGCGTAAGGTTTACAGTAAATGTGCTTCCCTTTCCGACCTCACTCTCAACAGAGATCGTACCGTTCATCATCTCGATAATATTCTTGGTGATCGCCATACCGAGACCGGTTCCCTGAATACCACTGCGTGTCGTTGTGCTCTCTCTCTCAAAAGGCTCGAAAATATGCTGCACGAATTCCTGCGACATACCCATGCCGTTATCCTTGATCACGAATACATAGTCGCCGTACCCGTGCCTGAATGTCGTATTCTGCATAATGCGGAATGATACCGTTCCCCCGGCGGGCGTATATTTGATTGCATTACTCATCAAATTAATGAACACCTGATTCAGTTTCAGCGGGTCCGCAATAACGTCTTCATTGGTAACTTCAAAGGTATCAATAAACAAGTCAAGCTGTTTTGCCTTAACCTGCGGCTGAATAATATTGACCAGATTATGCATAAGTTCGGGAATATTACATTCCTGATTATGTATCTGCATCTTTCCGCTTTCTATACGGCTCATATCCAGAATATCGTTGATCAGGCTTAACAGATGATTGCTGGAAGACAAGACTTTCTGCAGGCAGTCGCTGACCTGATCCCTGTTATCGATCCGGCTGGCCGCAATTGTGGCAAAACCGATGATCGCGTTCATAGGTGTACGAATATCATGACTCATATTGGACAGGAACGTCGTCTTCGCCTGATTTGCATGCTGTGCCTGCATCAAGGCGTCCTGAAGTGCCTGCGTCTGCTCACGCTGCCGCATGACCTGCTCCGTGATGTCTCTCATCACCACCATCGCAAGCAGATCCCCCGTGATCTCATCCTGCGCCATAAAGAATGACTGACGCACGCACATCTGTCCCTCGTCATCACCCATTCTGCACCAGAAGTCGATGTCGGCCTCCCCTTCCCCCTGCTCAAAGGTCTTTTTCAAATATTCCACGTTCACTACCCGGGAATAATCCTCCAGTGACTCCGGTAAAACAAACTGTTCCCATCTGTCAAAATACTCTGATGCTCTGCACGGTGCGGTGAGCCCCGCATGTTCCATAAGAGAGACCCGTCCTTCATCTGTCGTGCGGACGACATCCCGCATAATCAGATCCTGCGTCAGATTTAATTCAAAATTGCAGAAAGAATTCGATATGACTGCCAGACTGTACTGTCTCTCTTTGCGGTTCATAACTGCGACTTCTTTCTGTCGGTACTGTTCCCTCAGCTTCATTTCCGTGATGTTCTGACGAACATACAGGATCTTGGTTACCCTGCCCTCGCTTCGCTCAAGGCAGACGGCAATCAGGTGTTCCCACTCTTCCTTGCCGTCACGCATAACATGGCACTCGTAGGTAAAGGTATCCTGCTCCGCAAGCTGCGCTATAATCGCCTCGGTTTCAAAAGTCTGCCTGAACTCTTCCCGCTCCTTATCACCGATGATATCCCTACTGTTCTCCTCTACTACATCAGTATACTGCCCCTCCCGCGCCAGGTGACTGTCCGTCTGATTTACCGCTGCAGTATGAGAAAAAGTCCCTTTCTCCAGATCCACTACAAAATATCTCGAAAAGAATAGCGTGTTCAATCCTTTTAACACATAATTGACCCGCCTGTTCTCATTTTCCAGTTTTCTCTGCTCCGCACCTGCCTGCACAATCAAAACTACAACATAGACCGCAAACAGACACACCAGAATGATCTCAAGCCGGATTCCTGCAAGATTTGCCCTGCTCACCATATGTCTCGTCACATCCTGCGGGAAAGTCTGCACCAGAACATACGGGCTGTCAGACAGTCCCATCACGCACAGATTATCTGTCTTGCTGCCGTCACGGCATATGAACGCATCCTGCCCGCCGCTTTCAAAAACCAAAGTCGCCGCCTGTGCAGTCACGCTGTCAATAATACCGGAATTTTCCATATAATCAATAATGTGACCCTCATAGTTTCCGCCATCCGAACTGGCAATCACACTACCGTCCTGCATACACAAAAAGGCCTCCGAGCGCTCTCCGAAGTATGTAATGTCCAGCATATTCCTCAAGTATTCTTCCGCCGTATAAGATCCTCTGATCACACCGATGATCTCATCCCCAAACCGAACGGGCGCATAGAAGCTCAGTCTCGTACCCCCGTCCTCGATCCGTGGATCAAATATGAAAGATATGCCGCTCTCGCCGTCTATACCGAGCTTATAATAATCCCGGTCGGTCGCATCCACGCTTCTTCCGTCGGAAGAATAGGTTCTGCCTTCCATATCGGTATACCGGATCGCATCGAATACGGAATTATTCTCTATCGCTTTAAGATCGTCCGTATCAATCTTCGGTTCAGACAGGCTTACACCGATAAAATGCGCATAAGTATTGATCAGATCCAGTCCGCTTTTAAATTCATCATCAATCCTCTGTACTGTCTGCAGCGCTGCATCTTCCGCATAATTCCTGTTTTGTTCCGCGATTCTCGCCTTATTCTGCGCAGTATACCAGTAAAACAATACGATCATGGCAACCAGCAGTATCGCAGCAGACAGCATCGACTGTAATAAATTTTTCTTTTTTCCCATTTTGGCATACTCCTCAATATCAAAAAACTTTTTGCAGACACAAGTTAAACTATTCAAAATATCTATATGATTATAGCAGTATATCCTTCCCTTTTCAATGTTTTAGACTTAAACATCTACGCAAAAATGTATAAATTCAAAAAATTAATGCTTTTTATCCCATATGGTGCTATATTATAGTTGCATAAACCTGTTCATGACAGGTATACCGGAAACAGCGGCCTTAAACCAATGACCGTGTTTCGGAATGGAGATATCATGTTTGGACAAAAGAATTCCGTTGAACAAGGATTAAAAATTATCATTGTCGGCTGCGGTAAAGTCGGTAAGACGCTGGTTTCGCAGCTGATCAAAGAAGGGCACGACATTACCCTGATCGACAGCAATCCGCAAAAGATTCAGGAACTGACTAATCTGTACGACGTAATGGGAATTGTCGGCAACGGCGCCAGCTTCAGCGTTCAGATCGAGGCGGGCATAGAGGATACCGATCTGATCATAGCCGTCACAGATTCCGACGAACTGAATCTGTTATGCTGCACGGTTGCCAAACGTGTCGGCAACTGTTCCGCCATCGCCAGAGTCCGCACGCCGGACTACAGCAAAGAAGCAAATTATCTGCGTGAAAAACTCGGACTTGCCCTGATCATTAATCCGGAACTCGAAGCTGCGGCGGAAGCCGCGCGTATTCTGTTTCTGCCGACCGCACTGGAAGTAAGTACTTTCGCACACGGTCAGGCGGAAATGATCAAGTTCAAAGTCCCTGACGGCAACCAGTTAGACGGCATGACCATTGCCGATCTGGGCAAAACGCTCGGCAAAAACATCGCCGACAATGTTTTGATCTGCGCCGTGGAACGCGACCGGGACATTCATATTCCTTCCGGTAATTTCCGCATACAGAAAGGGGATATGCTTTCCTTCGTGGCATCCCGTGCAAGCGCCAAGGCTTTCCTCACCAAAATAGGCTTTAAGACGCACGCCGTCAAGAATACCATGATTATCGGCGGCGGCAAATCCGCATATTATCTGGCCTCTCAGCTTCTTCATATGGGTATCTCCGTCAAGATCATCGAGAGCGACCAGAAACGTTGTGAAGAGTTGAGTATTCTGCTGCCCAAGGCAGTCATCATCAACGGAGACGGCACGAACGAAGAACTGCTCAAGGAAGAAGGCATTGAATATGCGGAGTCCTTCGTTCCGCTGACCGGTATTGATGAAGAGAATATTATGCTGACGCTCCATGCCAAAATGGTTTCGCAGGCAAAGGTGATCACGAAGATCAACCGCATCACTTTTGACGACGTAGTGAACAGTCTGGATCTGGGCAGCGTCATCTATCCGAAATTTATCACCGCCGAGACAATTATCGCCTATGTGCGTGCTAAGAAAGACTCCATGAACAGCAATATCGAAACGCTGTATCACATGTTTGATTCCCGTGTCGAAGCGATTGAGTTCCGTGTGGAAAAAGAATCCAGCGTCACAAATATTCCTCTGGCGGAGCTTTCCCTCAAGCAGGGGCTGCTGATTTCCTTTATCAATCGAAACGGCTCCATCATCATCCCCAGTGGTCAGGATTCGATTCAGGTCGGTGATACCGTCATGATCGTTACTACACACACAGGTTTTAATTCGATCAAGGATATACTGAGATAGAGGTTATGCGGAAATGAACAGTTCAATGATTCGTTATATTTTAGGATATGTTTTAAAGACGGAAGCAGCGCTGTTGCTGCTTCCCTGTCTGATTGCATTTATTTATGCCGAGGAGGAGGGAATCTGGTATCTGCCTGTGGCTGCAGCCTGCATGATTCTGGGACTGCTGATGACACGCCGCAAACCGGCCAATACCATTTTCTATCTGAAAGAAGGCTGTATCGCCACCTCCCTAAGCTGGATACTCTTAAGTTTCTTCGGATGTCTCCCCTTCTGCCTTACGGGAGAGATCCCCTCCTTCACGGATGCGTTATTCGAGACGATCTCCGGATTTACCACCACGGGCGCCAGCATCTTAAGTGATGTGGAAGCGCTCTCCCACTGTTCTTTGTTCTGGCGCAGTTTCACACACTGGATCGGCGGTATGGGCGTGCTGGTCTTCCTGTTAGCGATCGTCCCCTTAAGCGGCGGCTCCAACATTAACCTCATGCGCGCAGAGAGCCCCGGTCCTTCCGTCGGCAAGCTGGTGCCCAAGGTCAAATACACGGCGCGGATACTCTATCTGATCTACTTCGGCATGACCGTCCTCGAAACGATTCTGCTGCTTCTGGGCAGAATGCCTCTGTTTGACGCGGTGTGCACAAGCTTCGGCACGGCCGGAACCGGCGGTTTCGGCATTAAAAACAGCAGTATCGCCGGTTATTCGCCATACCTGCAATGGATCGTTACCATCTTCATGATCCTGTTCGGTATCAATTTCAATGCCTACTACCTGATTATATTCGGTAAAATCAAGAAAGCCATGAAGATGGAAGAAGTACGCTATTATCTGTTGGTGATCGTCGTTTCCACAGGAATTATTTTCCTCAATATTCTGGAAACGTGTGCCGGCGCTTTCGATGCGCTGACACAATCCGCCTTTCAAGTGGCATCCATCATCACCACCACCGGATTCTCAACCACCGATTTCAACACCTGGGCAAGCACCAACAAGGTGATTCTCGTACTGCTGATGTTTATCGGTGCCTGTGCCGGCAGTACCGGCGGCGGCATCAAGGTGTCGCGGTTTGTGATTCTGTTTAAAACAGTAAAAAAGGAGTTCACTTCCTATATTCACCCGAAAAGCATCAAGAAGATCCAGATGGATGAGAAACCCATCGACCATGAGACTGTCCGCACAGTCAATGTATATATCATAACGTTTATGGTGCTTTTTGTCGGTTCCGTCTTTCTGATTTCCTTTGACGGAACGGATCTGATAACCGGTTTTACTGCGGTTGCCGCCACCATCAACAATATCGGACCCGGCCTGGAACTGGTGGGCCCGGCGGAGAACTTCGGCTTCTTCTCCGACTTCTCCAAATATGTTCTCATGTTTGACATGCTTGCCGGAAGGCTCGAGTTGTTCCCGCTGCTGCTGATCTTCCACCCGACCGTCTGGAAAGATCTGTTCGCATATAAAATGAGCTTGCACAGCAGCAGGAAATCCAAATCACTTCGCAGCCGGCAGAAATAAATACTTTTTCACGAGGCGCGACTCGCAATGCCGCCAAGCCCGCAAGTAAGCGAAGCCTGATTTATTATACGTCCGCCCCGCGCAGTCTTTCCACGACGCTCTGCTTCTCCAGATTCCTGAAGCACAGATACGGAATCAGAACCGCCAGCGCGATCAGGACAGGGGTACAGCATAAGAGCGGCAGCAGCGTAAACCGGAATGTGGAGAAACCTCCCTCTACCATACCACGCACGACGATACCTACTGCCAGAGCACTTAAGATATAGGACACAGCCAGCGTCATTCCCGCATAATACAGCCCTTCCGCCGTCAACATCTGACACAGTTGTCGTTTTGTCATGCCCACACTCTGAATCATGGCAAACTCCCGTTTTCTTGATATGATCGCCGTCACCATACTGTTGATAAAGTTCAGGACACCGACCAGCGCGATCACGATACTGATCGTATTGCCCATCACCGCGGTGGAGCGCGTCTCACGACCGTACTGTTCCGCCATGGACTGTCTTGAAGTAACCGGGATATTCTGTCCACTCTCACGCATGTATGCATCCAGTATCTCCTGCGCTTCCCCGATCTGTTCATCACTGACATTAAAGTACAGCTTCCGCAGCGTATTCTCCGGCCATTGCCTGCAAAATACTTCGGATGGCATAACAAATCCCAGGCTGAAATCGTCCCCGCCGTCAACCTCCCTCGCACCCTCCGTCACGGGCGATAAGGAATTTAGTACTGTCATGACCGTATAAGCTCTTCCTTCGATCGTCACCTGATCTCCCACCGAGACCGTAGGCATCGTTTCCTCCTGTATTCCCGGCTCCAGTCCCGGACCGATTGCCAGAACATAGTCCCCCGTAGCAAACAGTTCCTGATCAAAGCTGCCGTTGGTCCAGTACATCTCCCCGCTGTACACCTCAAGCGGTATCCCGTCCAGCCCATAGACGATGGCTGTCGCATGTTTTTGCCGTATCGCGTCCTCAAGCGACTGCGCGCCTTCCGGATCATATGTTTTCCAGTCTTCTAGCCGTCCGCCGCCGTAGAATCCTTCCAGATTCCGGATCGTCTGTTCGCTCAGATCGATCTGCGTCTCATGGCTGTACAGATGCCCTGTCCGCTCTAATCCCGCAAGCGATCCGATCTGCAAGATCAGATCTCCTTCCAGCGTAGTACCGTGCGGATTATAACCTGCCATATAATCCTCACTCGTCACCTCATCCAGCTGGAAATCAGCAATGGTCAGCCATTCCAAATATTTATCCATATCAAAAGAGGCATTCTTGGCATAAAATCCGCTCATCAGGGTCAGCCCCAGTGTAAGGGAGCAGATCACCGTGACCGTGCGTTTCCTGTTGCGCCCCAAGTTAGACCACGCAAGACGATAAAGCGAAGCGCTGCCCTGCCGCTTCTTCGTTCCCCTTCCGATATTCTGTGCATCATTGTACCGCAGCGCCTCGATAGGCGACACTTTTTCCGCCAGCCTCGCCGGACGCATACAGGAAAATACTACGGTCAGACCCGCAAAGAGCGCCGCGCCGATAAAGATGACCGGACTCGCCGAAGCACTTCCCGCCTGAAAGCTGATCAGAACAGGTACCAGCACCACACCGAGCAGATAACCACATAGCAGCCCGATCGGAATCCCGATGACGCACAGCCGTCCCGCCTGCGAATAGATCAGTTTCCTAAGCTGCTTCTTTGTCATACCGAGTGTCTTCAGCCTGCCATAGAACTGGATGTCCGCCGTAATGGAAATCTGGAAAATATTATAGATGATCAGGTACCCCGACACAAACACAAGCGCCATGCCGATATACACGGGCAGGCTTTCCTGCACCGCCATGCGGTTCAATTCCGGCGAATATGCCAGGTTAACGTTATATTCCAGTCCTGTCAGTCCCGTCTCTTCCAGAATCCGTTCTATACTCTCCTCGATATTCTCATCACTTTCCAGGCTGACCTGCGCCATATACATTCCAATCATGGTATCGGGATCATATCCCCCGATTGCCGACACCGTCTGTTCTGCAAGGCCACGGTTTACCCATGCCATACTGGAGTAAAGAGACTCATTGCCCTCCCAGTAGCCGCACAGTTCAAACGTAGCAGTCATAATTTCCCCGGTCTTCAGATCCGATATCCACTTAAGTGTCACGCTCTCTCCCAGTTCATGGGCTATCCCCAGTCTGTCAAGTACGATCGTGTCAAGCGCGATCTCGTCATCTGTCTGCGGCAGTCTGCCCGCGGCAGGCGCCGCAAAAGAATGTGCCGCATAACTCTCATCCGCCCAGCGCACTTCCACCTGTCTGCCTGCAAGACGGCTGTCCTGTCCGATCCCGACTACGATACTGCTGCCCACCTCGGCTGCCTCGGGATGTGCCGCGATCTTCTCCGCCTGCTCTTCCGTGATCGCCTTAAAAGAAACTTGCGCATCGTACCCGGTCTGCCGGAATGTCATCTCCACCAGATTCTTCTCCAGACTCTTACTCAGCACAAAAAGCGTGGTGAACATCATCGTAGTCAGCACGATCGCCAGTACCGCCACCAGATTACGCCCTTTATTCTTCCGATATATGCGTTTACTCAAAATTGAAATTGCATGAAACATACTCTCTCCCCCCTTACTGCACAATCCGTCCGTCTTCGATTCGAATGACCCTGTCAGCCCGGGCGGCGATCTCCGGATTATGCGTGATCATCACGATCGTCTGGTCGAACTGCTCACTCGTCTTCTTCAACAGGTCAATGACGTCATCACTTGTCGCGGAATCGAGATTACCCGTCGGTTCATCGGCAAGAATAATGGACGGCTTCGCCGCCAGCGCGCGTGCAATCGCCACTCTCTGCTGCTGTCCTCCCGACAGGTTATTCGGCAGATTATCCAGTTTGTTTTCCAGACCGAGCAGGTGAACCACCTCTTTAATAAATTTCTGATCCGGCCTGCCTCCGTCCAACGAAATTGGAAAGATAATGTTTTCCCATGCCGTAAATACAGGCACCAGATTATAATTCTGAAAGATAAAACCGATATGCCGGCGGCGGAAGACCGTCAGATCCTCATCGGACAGTTTGCCCAGTTCGAACTTTTCCACTTTCACACTGCCTGCACTTGGACGGTCAAGTCCGCCCAGCATGTTTAAAAGTGTCGTCTTACCGCTGCCGCTCGTGCCGATCACCGCCACGAACTCTCCCTGTTCTACCGTGATATTCACGTCATCCAATGCCTTCACGATATTCGGCTCTTTACCGTATTGTTTCGTCAAATGGGTTGTTGTCAGAATACTCATGTCATGTACCTCTTTTCCCGGCACAACGCCCCGTTTCTGTCTGTAAAACCATCGAAGGCGTTGTACACACTTATTACTCCTTCCGGAGTTAAGCCCATTATATTTCTCTGAGAAAAAGGTACAATAAGAAATGCAAAAACTAAGATTTACAATGCATAAATTACAAGTCTGTCAGGACGCAGACTCGACCGGGATCACGATCTTCAGGCGGAACATGCCGTTCTCCACCTTTGTACTGCACGATCCGCCGTACTTCTCCACCGCGGCATTGATGTTCGTCAGCCCGAATCCATGCAGGAATGTGTCCTCCTTGCTCGTCCCTGCCGGCACCTCACCCCCGGGCAGAACATTATTCTCCACAACGATCATCTGCAGATCATGTATCCGGCTTCCTTTTATCGTGATCAGCCGCTGTTCCTCCGGCAGCTTCACGCTGGCCTCTATGGCGTTATCGAGCGCATTGCCGAATATCGTACTGATATCAAGCGGTTGCAGCATGTGCTCCATATGTTCCAGAGAAATCTCGGCGCTAAAGTCAATCCCTTTCTCCCGGGCTGCTCTCGCCTTATCCCGAATGATGATGTCCAGATATTCATTGCCGGTATGATAATAATTCTCGTAATCCCGAATCCGGTTCTCCAGTTCCCGGACGGACAGCTGCAGCGCGTGTCCCTGATCCGCCTGTGCCTGCAGCACCAGCAGATGATTCTTCAAGTCGTGATATATACTGCGCACCCGTTCTTCCTCACTGACGCGGTCCCTGTAATATGCCTGCCGCATCTCCAGCTCCTGCGCACGATATGCCGTCTGCATGGAACCGCACAGATAAATCGTCAGGTAGATGCACCCGAAACTGGTCAAAACAGAGGCAATACAGATCGGATAGACGAACAGCGGATTGTGCTGCGGTACGAAGAGTATCGTCATAAGCACCGACACAAACGGCGCCAGCATGATGATGTCCACTACCAGCCACATTTTCGTCGTCAGATTCGATATAATCTGCCGAAGCGGCTTCCGGAAGATCCGCCACGCTGCGGTCCAGAATGAGAGCCTGCATATCTCGCTGGCAAACAATACGACATTGTTCATCAGCCTCTGCTCCCCGGACCACCCACTGCCGGTCCCATCCACGGGCGCATTCGGAAGCGAGAAAAAGATACTCGCACCCATGTCGGTCATCATATAATTGATCGCAGTGAACGCCGGGTAGAAAACCAGCAGTGTCGTCAGTTTCTCCGTCCATCTTCCGCGATGGAATACCATAATATAAGCGCAAAGTCCGAACAACGCCCCGAGAAGATTCCACGGGTCCTCCGAATAAATGATGGTTACCGATACAAAACTGCTCGCAAAAAAAGCAAGCACATGCAAAAGCCTGCTCTTCCCGCGCAGAGGTAGAAATGCCGTAAGAAAAATAAAAAAGACACCGCAGTAGATCCACTCTGTTATAAAGTTAAGAAGATCGAGAAAACCTGTCATCGTTATATCCATTCCAAAGTATTCTGCGTTAAAAACCGCGAACCGGATTTCAAATCCGGTTCTGCCGTCAGGGAAATTTGTGTTGTTCCCTCACAACTGTTCCCCCAGATATTCCGCAAGCCGCTCCATGAACTCCTTACGCTTCGGCTGACTGACGGGAATCACCTCTCCTGTAACCAGCGTAATCTCCAGGGTTTTACTGCTGACGGCCTTGACATAGCCGAGGTTTACAAGATAACTCGTGTGGCATCGGACAAATCCGTATTCCTGCAGCTTACGCTCCATCTCTTTCATACTCTTATAGCAGATGATGTTCTCCTGCTCCGTATGAAGAAGCAGGTTCCGGTTGAAGGTTTCCACATAGCGCAGCGATTTTAAGATAATTTTGTACCTGCCCGTATCATTTGCGACCGCGATGGACGGACTATCGTCCCTGCGGTGTTTCCTGAGCCATTCATCCATCTCCGCTTTCAGTCTGACATACTTGATCGGCTTGATAATATAATCTTGTGCCTGATACCGGTATCCCTCAAGTCCGTGCTGCGTCAGTGTCGTCAGGAAGATGAGACCCACCCGCTCATCCATCTGCCTGATATGCGCGGCCGTCCGCAGACCGTCCACCATCCGCATCTGAATATCGAGGAAGATCAGGTCGATCGTCGTGTCATATTTCTCAATCAGTTCCATGCCGTCGTAATATGCCGTCACCCTGATCTCTTCCCCGGTCTCCCCGGCGTACCGCTCCAACAATCCTGACAAATGTGTCACAAATTGTTCTTCATCATCACAAATCGCTATGTGTGTCATATACCCCCATACCTTTCCGGATGCTTCGAATCTGAGCCGCAGACACAAGTTTAACCTCCGTATCAGACATTCATATCCCGTCCTGCCTCTTTCTTCTTCCGCAGCAGAACGCAGATTCCAACAATCAGCACCACGCTCACACCCAGACCGCCCTCCGGTCCGAACGCACCGCCGTTTAGAAGCTCTCTGCCCTCAACCATAGTACTGCGCAGTACCGAGCAATCCGCAGCCATACCACTCACGCGAAGCCCCCAGAAATTACCCTGTACCAGATTCCAGACACTGTGCACAGCCGCGACGCCCCAGATATTTCCTTTTTTCACAAAATAGAGAGAAGCAAATACGCCGAACAGTACCAGGTTGATAAAAGCGGGCACGCTGATCCCGTTGTTGAGCAAATGCAGCGCCGCGAAGATCACCGCATTGGAAATCACCGCCGTCCACATGGAATATCTTCTTGCAATCGAAACCATAACATATCCGCGGCAGAGCACTTCCTCCGCCATACCCTGCAGCATAAAACCAAGTAAAAACAAGATAAACATTCCGATACTAAAGGTCTCGGAAAAACCTTCAATCTTGATCGCCCCCGCAGCCACACAGATCAGCACCGCCGAAGAAAACATCACGAATCCGACCACTAATCCGATCAAATACTCCTTACCCATTCCTGATTTTATAAAGCCGAGGGTATCCGGTTTTCTCTTCTGGATCAGTCTGCAGAATAGGATGACAACGACCGTCATGCCAATTGTCGCAAACAGCGAAAAAACCATGTAAAGATCAGAACTGCCGATCTGCGCCGCCGCTGCCGCCGCCGCTTCGATGTCACCTGCTGCTGCCGCCGACCGGTAATCCGCATTCTGTGCCAGAAGAATCAGTTCTCCCGGCAGCATGACCAGAACCTGCCCGATCGAACTGACCACAAATACCGCCAGAAAGATCAGAATCTCCAGAAACCAGTTCAGACCCTTCTGCGCTTCCTGCGCCTTCACAACCGCCTGTGGCTTCTGCAGCTGTAAACTAATTAATTGATTGTCCATTTGTTTTTCTCCCCTTTTGACCAAGTTTAGTCATATTCTATCATAGCGTAACAGCCAAGTCACTATTGAAATATAATTACTGCAAGGATCATTAACGGCAGGCTGCCCCGCAGCAAATACGTAATCGTTGATTCCTTACAACCCTGGCTACTTCACAGCGCCGTCCGTCACCCCACTGATAATGTATTTCTGTAAAAAGACATAAATGATAATTGTCGGAACAGCTACGAGTATAATCGCTGCTGACATCAATGGCCATTCCGCCAGTTTATCACCCGAAAAAGAATAAAGTCCTGTCGCTGCTGTCTTTATCTTTGGCATATACATATAAGGCGTAAAGAAATCATTATATATTCCCAATATCTTCAAGATAACCGCTGTTGCGATTGCGGGCTTTAACTGCGGAAGGATGAT
This sequence comes from uncultured Lachnospiraceae bacterium, assembly GCA_937920345.1. Taxonomy (GTDB): domain Bacteria; phylum Bacillota; class Clostridia; order Lachnospirales; family Lachnospiraceae; genus UBA3282. Next base: position 39,032 of record CALGVA010000073.1, on the reverse strand, counting down.
CCTGAAATATGTGCATAATCTGGAGGCGCCGTCAATTCTGGCACTTTCATCCAAAGCCATAGGAATCTGATTGATAAATTGCAAAAAAATGTAGATCTGCATGATGTCTGTTCCTATGTACAAAATCACGCCGGCCATAATCGAATTATAAACGCCCAATGCTTTAATAATCTGAAATGTGGCAATCGTAACAGTCATGCCCGGAATAAAGGTTGGAATCAGGAACGCCAGCAAAATAATCCGCTTCAGTTTAAAGTCAAATCTGGATAAGGTGTACGCCACCATAGTTCCTAACAATATTGCAAGCGGAACACTGACCAGAACCAGTATCCCGGTATTCAAAAATCCTGTCAGAAATTTTCCCTCGATAAATGCTCTTACATAGTTCTGAATGTTAAAAATATTCTCCGGCAGCGAGTATACTCCCTTCATCATGTACTCTGAATTACTTTTCAGCGATACGTTTATTACGATAAACAAGGGTGCAAAAACGATTACAACACCGGCACATAAAATTGCATATATGATTATTTTTCCCAGCATATTATTCACAACAAAGGTAGATGCCTCTGCCACGCTTTTTTTCTTTCCATTCATCCGTTTTTGCCCTCCTTTAAGAATACTTTCTGGACAACAATAAGCAGCATAATAATGATAAGTAAAACTACACCCATTGCCGCTGCTTTCCCGTATTTTCTGTAGGTATATGCAAGTTCCAAAGACTTGCTTATAAAAGTTGCAGTTCTGCCATTCGGTCCGCCCCTGGTAATGATAAAGGGCTCGAAATATACCTGCAGTGCGCCGTTTAAACTAAGCAGCAATGACATTTCAAACATACTTTTTATATTAGGAAATGTAATATAGCAGACTGTCTGGAAGAATCCGGCTCCGTCAATTCTCGCCGCTTCATAAACCTCATTGGAAATGGACTGCAGCGCCGCCAGATAAATAACCATGGAAAACCCGACATATTTCCAGAAGCTTATAAATGATAAGGCAAAATTAGATGCATAGGATGTACTGATAAAATGGATCGACTGCAATCCAAGCTTATTCAATATCATATTGACGGGAGAGTTGCTATAGTCATACATATAGTTAAACATGAACGCCACTGCAACTCCGTTGATAATGTATGGCATGAACAGAATTGTCCTGAATGTCTTTTTCATTTTAATACTGCTGTTCAACAGGATTGCAAGGAACAGTCCAAAAAACTGCTGTAAAATTGCAGTGACAACATACGCCATGTTGTTAGCAAAGGTCTGAAATAATTCTTTCTGTGAAAATATTTCCCTGTAATTTTTCATTCCGACATAATGCATTTCCGGTGACATCCCGTTCCAGTCCGTAAAACTCAGCTGAAACAATTTCACCAACGGATAATAAGAAAATAGCGCCAGCAATATAATCGGTATCACAAGAAATCCTATGATAAATATTCTATCCTTTAATTTTGCTTTCATCTTTTCCTCCATTCCGAAGCGTCACAAATTCTTTCTTTAAAAGTCATTCGGCAGTATCGCCGATTACGATACTGCCGAATAAAATCAACAATGACAAGCTTATGTGTCTTTTATCCCTGATAATTTACGCGCGCGGCTGCCCACTTATCATTCCATTCATCCACCATTTGCTGAGCCTTTAAATCATCCGGCTCCATAACATAGGTCAGGAAAAAGTTCTGTCCGTCCAACTCGATGTCAGCCCTGATGTTGCTGAACTTTGCATTACCCACAATCGGGGAAAGAGGCTCCACACCATAGGAGAGCAGTTCTGCAACAAAAGGATCATCTACCACAATATTTACATCGGAGGGAATCTCTGTTTCCAGGAAAGGGTTCTCCAGCATATATGTCAAGAACGCTTTTGCCAGTTCCGGAGACTCCGTATCTTTGGAAATGCCCCACTGCTTACCTGCACCGGCCTTAATGTTCTTAGCGCCCGGGAACGGGAACATACCAATATCTTCCTGTTTTGCACCAAGCTCTACAAACTGTGCCGGAAGCCAGTTCTCCGAATAGTGCATTGCCACTTTACCCTGTGCAAAATCCAGTTTAAACTGATCCCAGTTCGCAGACATAATATCTTCTTCAAGTTGTCCTTTCTTATACAATTCACGGACAATATTCATGGAATTAAGCATAACATCATCATAAATCTGATCCTGCTCGGCATATTTATTTTCACCGCGCTCATCCCCGGCGGTCAAAGCCACTTCCCCATGTCCGCACCATGCAAAAATAGGCCAGATATCCTTAAATGCTGTTCCAACCGGTATGATCCCGGCTGCCTGCAGCTGATCACAGACTTCGTAGAATTCTTCAACTGTCATCGGAACTTTTTCAATGCCTGCCTGTGCAAATGCTGCTTTATTATAAATCATGCCGCAATAGGAAACTGTCAGCGGCAGTACATAGAGGTTTCCATCCGATCCCCTGCCGTTTTCGTAAAACAGGATATCATCCGCCGTGAACGGAAGGTCATCTATCGGAAGAAAGTAGTCCGCATACACATCGGAATTCATAGCATCGTCTATCACATAGAAAAGATCCGGTGCCTCCCCGCCTGCGATTCTCGTAGGAATAACATCGTCATATTCTTTAATTGTTTCAAATTCAACCGTTGTGCCGGGATGCAGAGCCATGAACTCCTCCGCATAGGCCACTAAAGTATCCTCAATATCTGTTCTGTTGCTTGCCACCACAATGCTGCCGGATAAAGCTTCGTCGCTTTCCTCCGCTCCTGTGTCAGCCTCTGTGTCGCCAGCCGCTTCCTGCTGTGTGGCATTTTCTGTATTCTGATCACTCTCAGCCTCAATTCCCGCATTGCTTCCTGTATTGCTCTGCGTTCCCTTTCCTGTATTCCCGCAGCCAGCCAGTGAACTCGCTGTCATCGCAGCTATTAAAAATAATGCTACAGATTTTTTCTTCATATTGATTCCTCCCAACTTTATTTTTTGTTCTTAATTTGAAATTGCAATTCCTGTAATTATCGTATCAAACCGCCTGTTTCTTTTAAATTACCGGTCTTTGTTTTTCTATACAATATTTTGTATCCCTTATTCTATTTCATTACCGTTTTCATCAAAAGAACTTACATAATCTACTATTTCCTCAAGATTCGCCCGGGCCAGTCCAACCTTTTGATCCGCAGCCCCATAGCTCATGACCAGTTCTTCCTCCATTACAATGCCGCCGGTAGTAAAAATACAGGGACACGCAAATTTATCCGGAAGTTCCCATTTCTGCCTTGCATACATCAGACGCTCAGGACATCTGTGAATAATCAACGGAAAATCATCCTCTTGCTCTTCCACGATCATAAAGGACTGGGTATATCCATAATCCGGCATCTGCTTTCCATGATAGGATATCAGCCACTTTCCACTTTCTATTTCAACAGGCGGAAAGCTTGCGCCGATCCTCTCCTCTTCCCAATCGAAGATTCCCTTTGCCAATAATTTATGCATACATTTTCCCGTGCAAAAATCCTCCGGTTTTTCCGCTGCTGCAAGAAAAATCGCCGGTTTGTATATTCCCTTTCCAGCCTCGAATTTATCCGGGTTTTCCGGTCTGTGCAGCATAACATACCGCATTTTTCCGTTTATCTTCATCTTACGGGGAAACAGGAAAACATCCCTGTTCGCCGTCACATTTCCATCCGTAAGGTTACAGACATAGCCAAACGCCCGCTCATATTCCCCGCTTTTCAGCTTGTCCAGATCCAGCTTAAACAACACCGTTGTCGTATCGTTTCGGGATGCTGTTGTCCCAAAGGGATTATCCGGCTCCATTGCCCAATCAGGAATATTATCCCTCCTTTTATCTCCCTCCCAGTACGGACCGGGTGGAAACATCCGGCACGCCGTTGTCAGATACAGTTCTCCCTCCACCTCAAAAATACGGGGATCTTCCACGCAACCATTGGCATAGTTCACTACCTCCCTGTCATATATATCCCTGATATACATTTTGTCCATCTCATACTCTAACGCCGGGGCAAGCGCCGGTCTGCCAAAATCCGGCTGCCACGTTTCCCCTCTGTCATCACTTTTGGCATATCCCAGAAAAATAGGATACGGATCAGATTTTCCTTTCAGATTCTTCACCGGCCACGGTCCGGTTGAGCGGAATAACATATGTATGGTGTCGGAATACGGGTCTTTAACAATTGCCGGGTTCAGTACCATAGTATCAGCCCATATGCACCCCTCCTTCGGCTCTAATACCGGTTCCGGCGAATATCTGATGATCGGTTTATGCATTGTCTTCCCCCTCTCTGTTTTGATACTGCCATGGTATCACAGCCTTACTGACGAAAAAAATAGCCGGCCTTTTGATTCCTATACACTTTTTTAGATTGAATCATTGCCGGCTGCTTTCCGCTATATAATTTGATTGATGGAGATATCAATAAACCGAGTTTCTATACTCCTTAGGAGACATCCCGAGTTTCTTTTTGAAAGCCCTGCCAAACGATACCGCGTCTTCATATCCAACCAGATTTCCAATTTCATAGACCTTAATCTTAGGATCCCGCAGAAGTTTCTTTGCATTCTCCATCCTGATATCCAAAAGAAAATCAGAAAAATTTATCCCTGTCTCAACCTTAAATAAGTTACTGAAATAAGATGCATTTAATTCCACATATTCAGCGACATCATTAAGATTGATCTGCTTATGGTAATTTTCTTTTATATATTTTTTCGCAAGTTCTATTCTTTTTTTACTCCTCTTCTCTTTTTCGGCTTTCATATATTCAACCGTTCCCTGCAAAACAGCGTTCATAAAAGACTTCAGATCCCGGTATGTATTCAGGTAATCAATCTGAAATTGATAATCCTGTCCACATAAGCGCAGTACACTTTCAAAATCTTTGATCCGAAACATGAGCATCTCTATCATTCTGTGCATATATTTCCGGAATTTTTCCGGCTCACAATAACTTAAGTCCAAAAAAACCCGTTCCATAACCTGTTTTGCTTTTATATAGTCGCACATTTCCAGATAATGCACCAGTTCGCTGACCGGCTGTTCCAGATCATACTTGATATCAATGCACTTTCCGGAAATTTCATGATAGTAAATCTGTTTATTCTGTCCCAGATAAAATCTTGCCTGAATGGCTTCCCATGCTTCTCTGTACGCCTGTTTCATTTCTGAAACTTCATTGTGTACATTACTCACTCCCATAGAATCCGTAACCTCCTCATCCGAGAGATCATTCAGTACAGTAAATATCTTTTGGGATAGCAATTTACCCTGTGCTTCGCTGTTGCAGAAAAGAATCATTAATATTTCCCGGTCATTCATGCAGAAGCAATATTCATAATCCTTTTTTTCCTTCAGTTCCTCCGCTATCTTTTCCATATCATTATGCAAGTGCTTTTCGTTCTGCTGGATATCCTGGCATTGCCCGTAATAATGGTCCGCACAAATAGCAGCTACCAGATAACAGGGATATTGTACATTTACTCTCAAGGCTTCCAGTTCCCGCATCTCGTCCGGCTTAACCTCTCCGTCATCCATTAAAAGATGCGCCATGATATCTGCAATCAATACATTCTTATTTTTCTTTCTATGGCTTTCTGACGCTTTGTCTGATACTATTTTTTCCTCAATATTTTCCAGTCTTACAAGCAGATCCTCTTTCTGAAAAGGCTTTAACAGATAATCCACCGCACCGTGCATGAAAGCATTACGCACATAGTCAAATTCATCAAATCCGCTCAGTACAATAATCCGTATCTTTCTATCCCGCTCTCTGATTTTTTTAATCAGCTCAATCCCGTCCATAACAGGCATGCGCACATCTGTTATCAGGATATCGACTTCTGGTGTTTCGTCCAGTTTTCTCAAGGCAGCTTCACCATCTCCCGCTTCCGCTGTCACTTTCCAGCCGCGGTCCGCCTTCTGAATGATCTTCTTCATTCCCTCCCTGATAATGATATCATCGTCCACCAACATGATATTCATATGATTCCCTCCATGCGTAACTGTTAAATTCTTCCTGTCTGCACACCCTTGCAATCTGCATCCGCATTTTATATAATATCAGTATATATCAGGAATACCGGATTGAAAGGGCGATAGACCATGAAAAAATTTATTAATTTTATAAGAAATTCTTCTATTTTTTTTCGTCTATCCATGATTATCATCATTGTTTTCATTCCGATCCTCAGTTTATTTTTCATCACATCAAACAACTACCGTATAGAAAAACAAAACTCCATTTATACTATGGTTAATCAAAATAACCACCAGACCATTTCAAAAATTAATGATTACATTAATGACATTAACAATATAACCAAAATTCCATTAACATATAAGCAGGCAGATGATACTTATATGGGCCAGCTATATAATTTTACCGTAAATAACATTAACTCCTATAAATTTCAGCTTTTAAATGAACAGATTTTTGAGGAGATATTTGCGTACAAAAATTCCGTCAATTCATGTTATATCTTCAACTTAACAGGCCAGGGGGATTATAAGGTGCGCGATGCCGTTTACCAGCCGTTTAACCCCTCATCAGAACCCTGGTTTTCCGAATGCATAGATACTTTCGGTAAGCCCGTTTTAGTTGACACCTATGAACTTCCTTATATTGTAAATGAAAAAAACAAGCCCTTTTATGTCTTTGGAGTAGCCCGCGGCATTGTCCGGGTCTCAGATGCCTCTGTAATAGGGATTCTTCTGGTCAATACCAAAATATCCTATTTTGAAGATATCTGTGACAATATGAAACTCACAGAAAATCATCGTGTCGTCATACTGCATGATGATTACACCATCTATGACACCGTTCCGGAAAATATTGCCAAGCCTGCAGAAGACATTCTGTTATCCATTCCGGACAATACGGATGAAACCATGTTTTCCTTAAAGATCAACAATGAATCCTTTCTGATTTCTTCCGTTGACTCCGATTCCAATGATTTACGCGTCATCAGCCTGATCCCCGAATCAGAACTTTTTTTCGAAATAAACCAGCTTCAGAAACGTAATCTTGTGATCCTGACGATTGTGATGACTTTGTCTCTGTTCTGCCTGTTTTATACTTCCAGACAGATCATCGTTCCAATCAGGCACCTGAGCAAAATAATGAAGATTGCCGAATCCGGTGATTTCAGTACACATATCCAGGTTGACAGAATGGATGAAGTCGGAATGCTCTCCGTATCCTACAATTCCCTGCTGGATAAAATTAATGAGCTGATTCATGAAGTTTATCTCCAAAAGATTGCTTCCAGTGAATCCCAGTTCCAGATGCTGCAATCACAGATCAATCCACATTTCTTATACAATACCCTCGAATCCATCAGTATGATGGCTACCATTAATGATGATGAAACCACCGCGGAAATGGCAACAGAGCTTGGAGGCCTCCTCCGTTATAGCATCAGCAATATTAATCAGCCGGTATCCTTAAGCGAGGAGATTGCCCAGCTAAAGAAATATGTTTCCCTTCTCGAACGCCGTTTTCGCTCCCAATATAGTATTACCATTAATATTGATGCCAGATATTACTCCATTTCCATGCCTAAGCTTATCTTACAGCCGATTCTGGAAAACGCGATTTATCACGGTATGGCTTCCGTCCGGTCAGACGGGAAGATTGTAGTATCTGCTGAAAAAGCAGACCCGCATACTCTTCTTCTGACGGTATCGGACAACGGTTCGGGCATGTCCGAAGAAAAGGTCCGGAATCTAAATGCATACATCAATGAAAAGAATGATTTATTCAAAGGCATCGGCATGAGAAACGTGAACCGCAGAATAAAATTATTCTGTGGCCCCGAATACGGTCTGACCGTTTATAGCTCCGCTGACAGGGGCACCACTGTTGCTGTACGTATCCGCATTGATATACCATAATTACACATCATTTCTATTGATCCACAGCCTTTCTCTCCGGAGACTTCGTATTTGCGCCCGCTGGAGGCATACTCTGGTATGCTCAGGATACAGAAAGGAATCTCCCTTTCGGGAAATCCCCTTCCGCACAACTACTTATTTATTTCGCTCTGCCCCACATTACCGGAACAGATTGGAGAAGAAAGAAGCTATCTTTTCTGAAACCTCTTCGTACCACTTCATATCCTTCGATACGATGGTGAACTTCAGGTTCTTCGTGCCGCCGCAGCCGTTACCGGTTCCGGTAACCGTCACTGTCGCCTTGCCTTTGTTCCTGTTATTGCTGTACGCCACTGCATAGTCTGTTCCTTCTGTCAGCACTTGATCCGCAGCGCCGCCGCTTCCCTTCAGGGTCACTGTCACCTTCGGTTCAATATCTGCACCCGTGTAGTAAGGGTTCTTCACCCTGCTTCCGTCACAGACAATCGGATTGCCCTCTCTGTCCGTCGTGGTGTCAACCCTGATCTCCAGTTTCTTACTTGTCATCTTCAGGTCTTTATCGTATACCCTGAACGCCGCTGTCACAACGCCGGGTGTTGCGCCCGTTCCGGCATAATTACCCCGCATGGTCACTTTCGCGTAAATGACCTGGTCGATATCCGCTGCCGCAGCAAAGTTCTCCGCCGTGATCGCTGACGCCTCTGTGCATGCCGGATCGCTATGGTATGTGATGGTCTTCTCATAGTCTGTTCCGGCTTTCAGCACTTTGCCCGTCTCTGTCTCGAACACTTTCACTGCCGTCTTCACCTGGTTGAACTTCACCGGCTTCACGATATCTGCAGCCGCTGCATACACATCCTCTGCTGACGCTGCCGTCACTTTGTACGAATGCTTATAGGAACCCTTGAAGTTGCCTTTGCCTTTGATCGTCATGACCGCGGATGTGTCACCGGCCGTCACCGTATTGTTCTTCTGGTAGGTAACGGTGTAATCCTGTTTCTCCACAAGCGGCCTTCCGTTATACGTCAGCCTTGTGATCGCGGGCTTCGCACCGGTCTTGTTGTACTTTGCCGTCTCCTCTGCCGCGAACGCAAATCCTGCCGGTGCGTCTTCTGTCCCCAGCGCTGTCAGGTCTGCCGGCTTGATCTTGAAGGTCCTGCTCACGGAACCGGTGTACGCATTGATACCGGTAATGGTCACGGTGACCGTACCCGCGTTTGTATGCTCGCCGGCTTTCCTGCCTGTCTTGTAGGAAACGGTGTAATCCGTGCCTTCCACCAGTATCGTGCCGCCTTCGATCGGTCTGCCGCCCGCCTTGATTCTTGTAACCTTTAACGTCCTCATGGCCGGATCTGCGGCTTCCTCACTGATGAAAACCGGTTCTCCCGTATAGTCGTATCCGCCCGCTTCAATGCCTTCGATCTGCAGTTCTTTTGCTGCCAGTTTTGTGCCGTTTACGGTGTAGGACACGGTCTTGCTGCCGTAATATTTCGTGCCTTCTTTCGCCGTAACGATGACTGCCGCCTTGCCGGTCCGGTTCCAGTTCTCGTCATACGTTACCGTATAATCGTCGTCCTGCGTAAGCGTCGTGCTGCCGATCTTGACGCCTGTTACCCGGGGTTTCTCGGTATTGACGCCCGCGTAATCCACTTTTGTCTTATCCAGCGTGATCCTCGCACTGCTCATCAGCAGGGTCCCGTTCTCCCGTACCGTATAATTGATGGTTCTGCTTCCGGTATAGTTAAGGGAATCAACAGGCTTTCCTTTTTTATCCTTCTTGACTGCATCTGTATGGATAGTGATCGTATAATCCTTTGCTACGATTTTACCTTCCGTATCCTTGTCTACATCAGGATATTCCACTCTGTAGTCATTATTGTTCTTCAGCGTCTTGCTGCCGAACTTCACAGTTACCTTCGGATTGACTACGGTGCCGTTCGCTTTCAGGATCGCATAGACATCCGCCGCCGTGATATCTGCATCATTGATATTTTTCTTATGGATCGTAAAGACCGCCGTATCCTTGCCCTTGAAGTTGCCCTTACCGGTAACGGTTACCGTCGCCTCTCCGGCATTGGTGTTATTCTTATAGGCTGCCGTGTAATCTTTCTTAATCTGTAACAGTTCATCTCCATGATAAACCCTGATTTCAGGCTTGATTGCCGCGCCGGTGTAGATATAGCTTCCATCGGCAGTTTCGGGATTCTTAAGGATTTCAAACCAGAGGCCTTCGTGGTGCTCTGCCCTCTTAAGTCCTGCGTAAGCCGCCTCTAAAGCTGCCTTAGCGCTGTCAATCTCCGCCTGCGTTACATTCTCTTTCGCTGCCGCTTCTTTCGCCGCCGCTAATGCGTCCGTAAAGGCATTCCAGCTCTCCTCTGTGTAATCGCCCTGCTGTACATTTTCATATTGTTGGATCAATGCTCTCAACACTTCAAGACTGGTCTCCACATCCAGAGCCGTATCCTTCCATCTTCGCAAGGATACATTATCAATCTTCACACCTTTACCCTTGAAATCACCGGTAATTACAATACTTGCCATTCCACCTGTAATCACAGCTTTATCAATCTTCACCTTTGTATAATCTGCCGCATTAACTTCAGCCGTTACATCCTTGACAGTATCATTTACTCCAATCGTGACTGCATTGGCATAACCTTCATTCAGCAGTACTATATCTACCGCCAGCTGATACATACCGGCTTGAATATCAGGAATATTCTGCTTTAATATAAACGTATATGCATTGTCCGCATATCCTACAAAAACCCCGTCCTGACCTTTGATCGGTGACCAGCCGTCTCCGCCCGTATATCCGGTTTCCCAATCGGCAGGCAGGTTCGGCCACTCTTCTTCCTGAGACGTAAAGTCGCCATTCGTGACAAGATTCTCACCAAATGATTCTTCCGTTCCGGGTCCTGGCGCCGTAAAGTCGGTCAATAGCAATTCTACATCGTCAATGTAAATTACAGGCCCATTACCATCATCCGGTGTGGGATCCCCCGATAAAGTGCCGGAAATTGTTACAGTATAAGTACCTGCTGCAAGAACAATATCGGAAAGTGTACAAATACCACTCCCGGGGTCCACGCTCTTTATTACGTTTCCTTCCGCGTCCGTAATCTTCATTACAAGATCTTCAACAGTTGCCGGATTATGCTCCATATCAAATACAGCTGATAACTGATAGGTTCCCGCATCGCCGTCAGAAATGGTTACATCCTGTGACAGGCTAAATTCCGTACCCGTTTCCACGATCATGACTTTATTATTACCGGCTTCAAACCAGGCCGGTTCGGTTTTAATTGCACCTGTATTTGTATAAGGTATTACATTCCAGCCGACAGGGTAATTGGGCCAGCCGCCCTCATATCCTTCAGTGTCGCTAAAATCTCCATTCCGGATAAGATTTAATGCTTCCACGAAATACAATTTGATATCGCCAACCGCAAAGGTAGCACCATTTGCGTCAACGGGCGCATTCACATAATATCTTACGGTTACCTGATTGTTAGTCACCCGGAATTTCTTCCCTAAGAATTCGTCCTCTCTCAGAACATCCTCCGTATCAATCGCCAGTGATCTTACTTCATCTGTCCCGTCAGTAAGAGCCATCTGTGCATTGTTCATATTGCTCTTTACTTTAATATCATTGCTTAAAGTATAGACTCCATTGGGAATACCAGTGACCGTGTAGCTGAATGTTGCGTCATAGCCGTCCGCGGACCATGCTACCAGATTACCGCTTTCTACCCAAGGCGAAAAACCGTCAAATGTCCATCCATCTGTTCCGTCAGCTGCGAAATCCCACTTCCATGCAACTTTATCATAGGATTCGGCAGCAGGCGCATCATTTCCTTCTACATTGATCGTAATAGTCTTTGCTTCACTCCAGGCTGTCGCAATCACCGCGCGGTTCGGATAATAGAATCCGGCCTGAAGTTCCATATTCTCTCCATTATAGATTCCGGAATTTTCATTTATCTCATATGTCCACCTGCCGCTGCTATCTACCGGAATATTAAATACTTTTTCACCGATCAGAAGCGAAATATAATCAACATACTCTGCGGTTCCGGATATCGTATACGGAAAAGAAGTTATCTCCACTCCTCCTGCATAATCAGAATCTACCCTGGTTAATTTCTCCAGGTCATTAACAAAATTGGCGCCCTTGATATCATCTACATAGAAAGTTCCACTGGTAACACTGCCTTCCTGGTTCGTATAGATCTCAACAGTCTTCAGATTCTGGCTTGCATCTATGTGTCCAGTGCCGCCTGTCCAGTCTGCCTCAACAATATCTTTAAAAGGCATGTAATAAGTCATAGGGCCTGTGCCGGACAGGTAACCTGTATAGTTGTAAGTAGATAATTCCGTAGTCATCTGAAGTTTAAACTGATTGCCTGATCCATCGGATTCGATATACATCATGAATCCATCGTATCCGGCCAGATTCAGCAAATCCATGTCTTTTCTGGCACCTGCATATCCCGTGCCGTTATAGCTATAATCTATTCTTGCTCCATAAGCCCCCTCCGATTTATGAACGGCATCCAGAGACATATCGAAAGCGCCGCCACTTGTATTACGCTGATATGCTGCCCTCAACAGGGCATTGGAACCACTGTAACCTTCAAAATCATCTGCCTTTGTGGAAGAACTTGCATAAACACTGTCTACATATACCGTGCTATTTGTACTGTCAAGCGTATATGCTAATTCTACTCCGTAGTTTCCTGTATAGAAATTATCCCCGTTAAGCGCAATCTCTCCACTTGCTGTAGAAACATCGTTTTTAGCTGAAATAACGAAGTCAAATCTGGTCACTTTACTAAAGTCAAAGCTTTCTGCCCCGCCTAACAGGAACTTGTTCATTTTTCCTGTTGTTCCGTTCAATACAACAGCCTCGCTATCCCAGGTACGATTATCTGCATCAGCCAGCCGTAATTTCAAAGTATTGCCACTATTGTCGGGCTTCACCCACGAATAAATGCAGTCATACGCTGAAAAATCCATACGATCAAACGTTTTGGAATATACAACGGAATTGCCCTCTTTACCAATTGTATACGCTGCCTGAATCATTGCATCATTACCGAAGTAATACTCACCATCTTCAAAAGTATTAGCAGGTGCTGATTCTGATAGTGGAATCGTTTTTTTACCGGAGGAAATCTCAACAGATTTTAAGATCACTTTATCTCTGCCGCCTTCCGGAAAACTGATCCGTATCACACGCGCCATATCAGAACTGTTTAAATCACCATAAGTTACTCTTGTATAGTCACCCTCCTGAACACCGGCAAGCACATCTATTGCCTTCCAGGTAACACTGTCGTAAGAATATTCCACTGCAGGCTTTATGCCGTCCTTCTCATATACAACGATACGATAAGCATTGATATCATCACCTGTCTTGTAAAGGATGGATGCCGCCTTATCATCATCGGCGGTAATACCCTGGACGCTGCCGGCTGCCGTCAGATTCGGTGATTTCATTGTATAATAAGGGGCCGCATTAATACCAAACGTATTATCCTGAATCATAACGTTTGTCTTAACGCCTGCACCGTCTGAACCGTCTATATACGATGCACCATCATTATAATAAGTGATAGAAACCGCATCCAGTTTGCACTTACTCTGTCCGGCCATATATATTCTCGTATAGTAATATTTTCCCTTGTCAGATACATCAGCAGCCGAATACACCTTTGTCCCGGCTTCATGCACTGCATCAATCTGTGTATAATTGATTCCATCTGATGAGACAAAGATTTTAGGCTCGCTGCCTTCCTCCGGTTCGCTGACTGCTGTCACAACAACCTCTTTTACAGGAATGATCGATTCATACTCAATATAGCCTTCCGTCGCACTCCGGTTCACAATAGAACTGCTGGAATATGAAATATTAGCAGAATGGTCACTGCTATATGTGTTTCGAATTTCAGCAGGATTCGGATCTGTACTGGATACTGCTATCAGATCTAAATCATCTACTACCACATGTTTTGCACTGTTTACCGTCACAATATTGGACCAGAGGCCTTCTCCGCTCTCATTGCATGCACGCAGCCGGTATGAATAGGTTTGTCCGTCTATCGCGGTCTCGTCATGATAACCGGCAATGCAGTCATGCGCCTTATCTTCCCAGTTACGTCCAGAGTCGTATACACAATCCTTTTCGTCTGCAATGGTTGTCCACACATCATTATTATCGTTTTCTGTTACAACGCCATCGGCTCTCTGAATTTCATACCATGCTCCACCGACAACACCTCTCCATTTAATATCGCCTACGGAACCGTCCTTAAAAGAATTGTGATACTCCCCGTCAGCATAAAGCAATGGCGCCTCATCCGTCTCCGGCGCCGGAATCGGAATCTTCTTCGCTTCTTCATATGTAGAAGCCTTTCCATTTGCAATCTGCGCATATGCATAAATTGCACGCAGAATTTCAGTTTCACCGTAGTAATCTCCGGACACAAAGCCGGGCCAATGATAAGAGGCCCAGTATCCATCCTCATCATGGAAATAATATCCGTATCCGTCTTTGTGAGCCCGTAAGCTCCACATCATAATACCATTCGTATTGTTCTCAAGTCCTGCCTGGAAAACATCGGCACAGGGCTGTGCTTCTACTTTTGCGCCAAACTCGCCTAATATAAATGGTTTTCCTGCATTATGTGCGGTAATTGTGTCATTCTTACATCTTTCAGCGTAGTTGCCTTCATAGTAGTGTGCACCCAGAATATCACAAGGATTATTTGCAGCAAGCGAACCATTTTTTGACAGTGACATTCTTCCATCTAAAATAAGGTGCCTTCTGACAGGAGTCTCGGAAGCCGTCTCACTCACAGCCGATTTGGTGCCTGGTAATATTGCTTTCTTTGTCTTTTCTATCTTCTCCGGGCTTTCCGTTCCGACTGTATCCTCTGCCGTATCCGGGCTTTCCGCTTCGACTGTATCTTCTGCCGGCTCCGGACTTTCCGTTTCAACTGTATCTTCTGTCGGCTCCGGGCTTTCCGTTTCAACTGTATCTTCTGTCGGCTCCGGGCTTTCCGCTTCGACTGTATCTTCTGATTCTTTCGTCTCCTCCGGTTCTTCTGTCTCCGCTGTTTCTTTAATTACTGATATTACTTTTCTTTGTGCAATTTGTTCTGTTACAGTAGATGTCATTGCCACGCCATCTTCTCTGATCTCTCCAGACACTTCCTCTGATTTTTCCGGATTCCCCGTCTCTTCTGGCGTTTCCGTTCCTTCCGGCGCCTCCGTTTCCTCTGGCGTTTCCGTTTCCCCCGGCTCCTCCGTTTCTTCCGGCGCCTCCGTTTCCCCCGGCTCTTCCGTTTCTTCCGGCGCCTCCGTTTCTCCCGGCTCTTCCGTTTCTTCTGGCGTTTCCGTTTCTCCCGGCTCCTCCGTTTCTCCCGGCTCCTCCGTTTCTTCTGGTGCCTCCGTTTCTTCTGGTGCCTCCGTTTCTTCCGGCGCCTCCGTTTCTTCACCAATTGAACTGTCCTTATCCTCTTCTTCCAAGTCGTCTATCGATGCGGGATCTGCCGTCTCCGTCTCATAAGGAATCTCCTTATCTCCATAAATTGATCTAATGTGATTTGCAACCTGATTAGTCCATTTAGACAAAATTTCATCTTTATCATCCTGGGATCTGTTACCTATTTCGTTACCTGTTTCCCAGCAGAGAATTGCAGGATCATCCATATATTTGACCCCTGTAACAGAATTTGTTCTGTTCAGCAGATGCGTGATCATCTGTTTGAAATAATCCATACATGTTTCGCTCTCATAGAACTTCCATGCCCATTCTTGAAAGCCCGACTGACTCGGCATTCCGTCTGCCTCACCTGCAAGCCATACATAACCGTCCATACCGCCAATCCAATGCCAATGGTCAACCAATGGAATAATCAGGCGAATTCCATGTTTGTTACATGCTGCAAGCAAATTATCGAGATTATTCAATGCATCTTCATTAAAAATCAGCTGTCCATTATTATCCACGCCTGTTACATATGCCGTTGCGCTGTTCTGCCCGTTATAAACAGGAATGGTATAGCTTCTGGTAACATTACCACCCATTGCTTTAATCGTTTTCACTGCATTTTCACTTTCCCATGGCGTATCACTGGTAGCCTGCGGATAGTTTAAAGAAACAAATTTCAGTTCTTTGTCACCATCCATCAGCTTTGTTCCATCGACTGTGATAAAATTTTCAAAAACGCTCAAACTGTTCGCACGTTCACCACTGTTACCTGCATTTACGACATTAATTCCTGTTTCCCCTCCAAACCCGGTCGTAATCATTGCCGCTAAGAGTATCCATGCCAGTACTTTTTTTGTTACCTTTCTTCTACCCATAACCTACCTCTCCTTTCTCCATTTGCAGATAACAATAGGATACCAGCTTATGAACTTTGTTTCCTTTACACATCTTTGTATTTCTATACATTTTTTTATTTTATATATTTTGTAAATTTTTTTGACCTTTGTTTCCCTGATCATCTACCTTGTGATGATCATTTTAAGCCGGCTTCAGGACAGCCTGCGCGTTCCTCCTTTGTTCCTTTTTTCCCACCAGAAAAAGGAAACAGGTGCTTTGGTTTATTGCCCAAAAGTGCACACTGTTTCCCCGGAAAACAATTTAAATCATATATACGTTATAATACGGGATGACGCACACACGTCATCCCGTATCCCTTACTTCCCGCAGTAGATTCGAATCGCCTCAGCAGTAAACTTCGCCGTTCCCGTACCGCCTGCCCGGTCGATATTCTCCGTAAAGTCCCCGCCGTCAGCGTACATCTGTCCAAGACCGTAAAGAATATCGTCTGAACATTTATAATAATGTTCCGTGATATAGTTCTGCAGTTTTTTCACCTGTTCCTGTGCCGCGCCGGATTCCGGTGCAGTATCCTTCAACCTGCCAAACGCTGCAAAGATCTGCATAAATTCTTCCGCAATATGCTGCTCTTCCTCTCTGCTTCTTCCCACAGCTCTGTTCTCAAATTCCTTATACGCAGCGGTTTTACCCCACTGCTCCTTCGCCTGTCTGGCATATACATCGATCTTCTCCGTGTTAAATGCCGCAAAATCCATTGTGCTGTCTCCTTCCAATTGTATTGCACGGGCAAAGCGGATGAGATTTTCCAGCCGTTCTTTCTTCATGGTAAGCAGCGTGATCTGCTGCTCTAACGCTTTCTGCCTGTCGAAACCCGGTCCTGATATAATCTCTTTGATCTCTCTTAGCGGAAACTCCAATTCCCGAAACAGTAAAATCTGCTGCAGCCTGTCAAGCGCCGTATCGTCATACAGCCGGTAACCGGACGCCGTGTATCCCGTCGGTTTCAAGAGTCCGATCCTGTCATAATATTGCAGAGCGCGTATACTCACTCCGGTCAATTTGCTCACTTCATTCACCGTCATCATGCTTGTGTTCCTCCCGTGTAAAGACAGCATAAACTATTACGCTGCGTAGGAGTCAAGAGGCTTTTTCAATTTCAGAAAGCACACTGCCATCGGAGAACTTCCCCGTATCCGAACAGTCTGTGCTCTTTAGTATATTATTCTTCTCACTCCAGCTTATCAAACATCTCTTTCACCGCCGGCGCGTTCTTCGTCAGTTTCTTGATGCTCAGGTCGTCCGCCTTATCATTGGCCAGTCGGAGATTATTCTCCGAGGAGAGCAGCGCCTCCTTCGTTTTCTGCAAATGGGTGATCGTCTTGTCGATTTCATCGATCGCCGTCTTGAATTTATCGCTTGCAATCCTGTAATTGCGTGCAAAACCTTCCTTAAACGTATTCATATTTTCTTCAAAATGAAGAATATCAAGCTGCTGGTTTCTGACTGTAGCCAGTTCCTGCCGGTACTGTAATGAATTTAAGGCCGCGTTTCGCAATAATGTAATGATCGGAATAAAAAACTGCGGACGAACCACATACATTTTTTCATATTTGTAAGAAACATCCACGATCCCGTTATTATAAAGTTCATTGTCAATCTCAAGCAAAGAAACCAGCACCGCGTACTCACACTTCTTTTCACGCCTGTCCTTGTCCAGTTCTTTCAGAAAGTCCTCATTCTTGTGTTTGGTGGCAGTCTCATCCATCTCATTTTTCATTTCAAACATGATGGAAATAAATTCCACGCCGTCCGCCGCTTCCCTGAAAATGAAGTCTCCTTTACTACCGTTTTTGGCGTCGTTATCTTTCTCAAAATAAGCATTCGGGAAAGCCGTCATACGCAGCGAATTGAACTGTATCATACAGTGCTGTTCAAGACTTTCTCCTACCATCTTCGTGGACTGTCTGGCCTTGAAATCCTTATAGTACTCGATCTGCTCGTCCTTCATTTTAAGCTGTGTCTCATATTGTTTCTGCAAAGACTGCTGCTTTAATTCGCTCTCCGAGTCCTTGTTTGACAGCTGACTTTTCAGTTCTGTGATCTCAGCCGCCTTTTCAAAAATCGCCTTTTCTTTCTCATTTACCGCTTCCGCTACGGCAAGCTTCCTCTCTGTTTCACTGCCGGAAATCTGTGCCTGCAACCGTTCGATTTCTCTGTCTTTCTCAGAAAGTTCCGCCTCTTTAGCCCGGATCATCTGATCATGTTTCGCCTGCTGCTCCACCCGAGCAAGCTGCAACTCGTTTGCCTTGGCGCGGGCGTAATCCTGCTCCCGCCGGTTAAGTTCCTGCTCAAACTCTTTATCCCTGACCTGCTTTACGATCTGCGCATAACCGGATTCATCGACCGCAAAAACCTCCCCGCATTTCGGACATTTGATCTCCTGCATAGTTATCATCCTTTCTCCCGCGTAATGTTCCGGCACTCACCTTTCCAGCTTTGCCGATACGCGGCAAACACTCCGTCCAACTTCTTTCCTAATCATATCATACAAAGTTCTGGCACGCACGGCAATTTTAGTCTATTCTGTCCATCGCCGGCAGCACTTGCCTGGCAACGATCGAAACGGAGATTTGACATTTCACTCAGCAATCATTCGGATCATGCTGAATCCCTATTCCTGCTTTGCATGTCCTCCCTTTGTCTTCCTGCAAAGTACAATTCCGATCAACAGAAGTACAGGAAATACGATTCCCGCCAGAACGCCCTTTTTCAGATCATCACCCAGAGCGCCCGATACCATGCCGACTAACGTAGGCCCGCCCGAACAGCCCACGTCTCCGCCCAGCGCCAGAAGTGCAAACATAGCCGTTCCGCCTTTGGGCAAAGCTGCGGATGCCTTACTGAAAGTTCCCGGCCACATGATTCCCACGGACAGACCGCAGACCGCACAGGCAATCAGGCTGAGCTGCGGAAACGGCGAAAGAGAAATGCCCAGATAAGACAGGGTGCACAGACAGCTGCTGTAAACCATAAAACGCTCCAGATGAATACGCTCACCATATTTTCCGTAAAACAGTCTGGACGTTCCCATCAGAATCGCAAATGCCAGCGGTCCGGCCAGATCACCTGCCGTTTTGGAAATTCCCAGCCCTTTCTCCGCAAAGGTCGAAGCCCACTGGCTTACCGCCTGTTCACTTGCTCCTGCGCATACCATCATCACCAGCAAAATCCAAAATACT
The DNA here is from genome assembly GCA_937920345.1 of uncultured Lachnospiraceae bacterium. GTDB lineage: Bacteria > Bacillota > Clostridia > Lachnospirales > Lachnospiraceae > UBA3282. Next base: position 19,569 of record CALGVA010000073.1, on the reverse strand, counting down.
TTCAGCCGGAACAGTTCCTGTAATCTCATCCCCGACTCGCCATCTTCCATCAACGGCGCAATAGGAACTCTGGTAAAGACAAACGCGTTTGCAAGCGGAATCAGCGCCCAGATCACCGCTAAGATTTTCCAGTTCTCAATGCCTGCCACATAGAAAAACAAAGTAGAAAGAAGGACCACCCCGGCATGCCCCCAGCAGTAAAAGGAATGGAGCATGCTCATCGCCTTCTCCTTATTGTCAGAAGGACACGCCTCCACAACCGGACTGACCAGGACCTCCAAAAGTCCGCCGCCAATGGCATAGATCATGACAGCTGTCAAAATCCCGGCAAAGGGAACGGGTAAAATCTCCGGCAGAACGGTAAGCAGAATCAACCCGGCTGCCGACAGCACATGGGCAATGACCATCGAGGCACGATATCCTATTTTATCTACAAATCCGACCGAAAGAAGATCCACTAACAGCTGTATTCCGAAATTAAACGTTACCAGCAGCGTAATCTGGGAAAGCGGAATGTGGTAGCTTTTCTGGAAAAACAAGAAAAGCAGCGGTGTAAAATTATTGACGATGGCCTGAACAATATATCCTGTAAAACAAGCTGAAATTGTTTTATTATATTGGTTCTGCATATTAATTGCCTCCTCACAAATGAGAATATCGCATGGATTATAGCTTTAAAATACCTTCTCCATCACTTCATAAACCAGAACCACACCGTTATCCAGAGGATATCGTTCATGCCGCAGTGTATGGTATCCTCTGTGTTCATATAACCGGCAGGCCGGCAGAGAAGCGTCCAGCACCGCCGACGGGTAGTTCGCCGCAATTGTATCTTCCAGACACTGCATGATAAAACTGCCGTAACCTTTTCCCTGACATTCCGGCAGAACATAGACTCTGGTAATATGACCGCCCTCATGGCTTCCGGTTCCAATGATCCGGCCGTCCTCCACCAGAACACCCACGCTTCCGTTTTCTATGTCCCCGGCAATCTTTTCTCTGCTATGGAGGCTGCAGAAAAAATCTACAACCTCCCCCGGATAATATTTCGGATAAACTGACCGGACTGTCTCCTGCACAAGTTCAAAAACACTGGCGGTATGTTCTTTTACAGCCTGTATGTATTGCATTTTAGTTCTCTCCTCACACCGTAATTTCAATCAGATTATCTTCAAAACCGACAATACAGCTTTCATAATATCCGTCCCCTGTCGTTCTCGGACCGCTCGTCACCTGAAATCCGTCCTTTTTCAACCGGTCTGTAAGATCGTCTACCGCTTCCCTGCTGCCCACGCTGAATGCAAGGTGGCTATAACCGGTGCGGTTGATCGCTTTCTCACCATCACTCATACCCGGCTTATTCATGATCTCCAATCTTGCGCCATCATCAAAAGTCAGAAAATAAGAACGAAAGCCGGTGGTCTGATTATGGTAACCGTCATTCGATGAGGCGTTAAAATATTTGATAAAAAAGTCCCTGACCGCTTCCAGTTCATTGACATACATGGCAATATGTTCGATACGCATAATTTCCTCCGTTCTCACTTGTTCATCTCATCCACGACATCCGCCGGTTTCGCCGTCATTTCCACCCACGCCGGAATAAAGCCGCTCTTGACCGCATTCCGCGCCGACCTGATGTTAGACCATGCCGAACAGTAGAAAGGCACTTTCCCTCTCCGCAGGATTTCCAGCGCCAGGCCGCTTGTCAGCGCCGCCGCCACGCCCTGTCTCCTGTATTCCGGCAGTACATCGACGCCGATCTGCCACATAGTATCACAATCGGCAGAGCAGGCCGCAAATCCGATCAGTCTGCCGGAATCATACGCGCCTATCCCCAGCACATCCAGCTCTTTTCTATCCTCACAAAGTGCATTGCTCCATTCAGGCTTATATAACGCTGCGAAATCAGACTGCCCCAGAACCTTCATCTCATACGCACACGGCAGTGCGCGGAGATTCCTGACATCCGGCAGATAGTATTCCGCCATAAAGCAGATCTTCTGCCCCTTTTCCAGCAGTCTCTCATTGAGCCAGTGCATGTTCGGTGTCTCGAAGCAGTGATAAAATTCAAATTTTCCTATGTACGCTTCTACTATTTCTCTATACTCGTCCCGAACGGAAGCAACAATGTTATTCCCGTAGGAAACAAGGTTACAGGCTATCGGTTCTTTATAATATTTCCGCGCGTCCGGTCCTACACCGGACTTAACAATCACATGCCGGCTCTGCAGGAAATCTTCTGCGCTGCAGTTAATGTCTAATGCAGACTGCCGCATTGCAGTTTGCAGGATCTGTTCGTTAGTCATGATTCCCTCCCGTTTTCGTTATATTGATAATTCACTAAAGCAGCCCTTGCAACCGGGATTTCAGACTTATGTTACAGGAACATGCGCCTGCGTTCAAGACTGCCTTTCGCTCTGATTATATAGCTGCTGCCGATGGAACGCAATCCGGTAATTGTTTTTTACAGTCGGATTTATTAATCTCACCCGAAAGAACTCTTGATCTTCCGGAGTTCACTTTCTCTTTCCACCCAGTTCTCCACGTATCCGCAATCGCAGCACACATGCCGGATCACGGGAATCTTACCGATCAACGTCAGCGTTCCGGTATAAATATTGTTACCACTGGCATATCGATTCGGATGATCCGGGATACGAACAGTATTCAGCGAGCCACATTTGGGACATTTCCCTGTATTTTTCATTTGACACCTCCTGTTATGTGTTGCAATTAACTTCTTATTATCACAATATCAACTTCTACCGGTCACGCTCCATAATATAACCACAATCTCCACAGCCAGTAATGCCGTCAGTACCGGTACGATCGCCGGTATCGTCCCGACAATACCCGCAAGCAGAAGCATACCCGCCGGAACAATGTATTTCCGCGGATGGTGCCACAGATCGCTCTCGATCTTCCACCCTCTGAGGGGATAAAACCACTCCAGCAGCACGGCGCACACGACGCTTTGTAAGGCAAAGATAACCGCCGTCAGGATCACATTCACATCTGCCGCAGTGCCGCCCGTCCCGAATTTCCCGTTCATGACATACCAGCTGGCAAGAAAAATCACGTCCGCCGCCATATTATACAGAAAAATAAACAGGCAGTAAGGCACGCAAAAGGCTTTCTTCTGACCGGGCAGGAAACGTACCGCCTGTTCCAGATCCAAATCGCAGGACAAAAGGATACAGAGCGGCGTATTCAGGGACAGAATTGCGAATCCGACAGGCATAACAGACATGCCCGGGCCTCCCGTCTGCCGCAGAAAAACGGGCATTACGCATGCTGCCAGCCACATTACGGCAGTGTTCATCAGATAGTTGGGGCGAGCCGCCAGATACCGGAACAGATACCGCCATACGAAGGCCCGCTTTCCGCCTCTCGCAACCTGACTTTTCCCGCCGGACGGCGCATAAAACGAATACGCGTCGGCACCGCACAATAGCAGAACTGCCAGTAAAATATTGCCTGTGATCAACGTCACGAAGAAAGCTTTATCCCTCAGCAAAACCATACCTGTAACCACAGCACATGCAAAAGCTCTAACCTGACCCTTGCGCCTGCTCCCCGCATATATACAGGCTGTCATAAGAACCGCACTGACCGCGCAGAGAACACTGACCGCCGCTTCCACGGCACTCCATGAAGAAACCGCCAGCACCACCGCCATGAGTCCCGCAGTTTTGGTCAGAAGCGTATAGGTTCCCAGCGCAGACACATAAGAAAAGATAAAATGTTTTTCGCGAAAAGGCAGCATAAGCAGATTTTGCATATTCTCGGCATTGCTCTTCGAAGACAACGCCTGCCACATCACGCCCGCGCTGAAACTGCTGACCATCAGGTACAGAATAGACGGCGCAATCTGCACCCGAAAGCCTGCCAGCTGCAGCCCGTAAAACACAGACAGCCAGATCAGCAGCGTTTTGCTTAATCTTTCATATTTGACCCCGAATAACTTTCTTGCGAAAACTCTGTACATCCCCTTCACCTCTCTCTAGTACAACGAATATTAATTATTCGTTGTACTAGTCATGCAATGCCTCCCGAATCCCGCCGGCATTGATCTGTTCTCCTTCAAAACTCCGGCGGATTTTTCCGTTTTCCAGCACCAGTACCCTGTCGGACGTTAACGTAATGCTTTCCAGAATATGGGAAGAAAACAGAACCGTTCCGTACTCTTTATAACCCGCAATCAATTCATAAAGAAATTCCGTACTCTGAAAATCCAGCCCGTTCACCGGTTCATCCAGCAGGAGAAGCTTTGGCTTTAACGCAAACGCCGTGATCAGAAAAGCCTTTTTCTTATTGCCGGTTGATAAATCTTTTAAAAGAACGTCTGTATAATTCTCAAAATGAAATCCCCGGACCAGAGGTTCCGCGTCCTGTTGTTTCTGTCCGTAAGCGGCGAACACATAGGACATATATTCCCTGAACGTAAAATACTGAAAAGAATGATCCTCCGCAAATACCGTATAGCGGCAGGTCTTAAACCCCTGATCCCGGAATTTTACCGGACGGTCGTACAGCCGGATCTCTTCTGCATGAAAGGATTCATGCAGACCGGATAAGGTCTTGATAAACGTCGTCTTTCCGGCGCCGTTTAAGCCGATCAGTCCCACCACCTCATGTTCCTGCAATTCTATGGAAAAGTCCCTCAATACGGTATTCTCACGGTTATACCACGCACTGAGATCAGCAATTGTCAAAAGCCTGCCATTCATCTTATCTGTCTCCTTTATCAGCCTTACCTCTGTTCCATGCATTGTACGCAGAATACAGGAACATGCCGCCCATAATAATGTAAACAACAGTCAGTTCCATCCTCCCGGACACACCGCAGGCAATTGCCGCTGCCACCCATACCAAAGCCAAAATACCACGAATATAAATATGACGCATACATTTTTCCTCCTTCACAATCAGTTTCCTGTTCCCTGAAACGCTTTACACTTGGTTTACTGTGCTTACAGCATAACCGATTATGAAAGTTTCTGCGGAAGTGTCCGCAAACGGTTGGTTTTTGACCGTGAAATGTGAATAGTTTTAACTGATTGTCTCCGTTGGAAGCTTACCACGCTACTCGGTCAAAGAACTTGCTGAACTATGAAGATATGTATAAATCACATCCAAAACACCACTTAATACCTCTTTCCATTCTAAATCACCCACAAAATAATTCCTTTTCCTAAACTGGTCCCACATCCCCGCCATCATGGCATCTTTTTCTATCATCGCAAGAGTTTCTGACATCTCCTCTTTTGAGTACACCGTTTCCCTCTTCTTACAGGTTGCGTCAAATGCCTGCAATAGTATAGCCTTATCCACCCTGGCCTCGCATATTTTCATAACTTCATATACATCATAAAAATCCCTAAGTCTGGTATTCGCAATTCCCCTTGCAAAGATTGTCTGTATTTTCTCCGCAAGCAATGTTTCTACATTATATGTAAGAAGCGAAATTGTTCTGTCTTCAAACATCAGCTTATATTCATATTCCACTGCAGATGGTGTGATCACATCATCTGTTGAAATGTCAATCTTGATAACCTGTCTCATTCGTTCCAATACAGCTTCAAGCATCATTCTAACGCCAGGATATTCGAAATCGGTCATAATATCTGACACAGAGGTAATACGAAAGGTAACACTGTCTTCCAGTGGAATCGCACATATTTCAGAAACAATTCTCTGTGCATCGTCCATATTCACCGGAAGTAATTTCACTGTTGCATCAATATCCATGGTTGCCCTCATTTCAATGCCTATAATGGAAGCAACCAGCATACCGCCTTTCAGAATAAAATGATTGCGGTAATCAGACACAGATACCCGTTCCAAAAAACGCTCCATAATAAAATTCCTGATCAGTACCTTTGCAATATTGTTGTCTCCTCTCGAGATGTTCCTCACCTTATCTTTTAGTTGTTTTGCCGTGTGAATCATCCAAATACCTCCACATACTTCATCACTTCATCTCTCATCCCGAGCTGCTCCGCATATTCAACCAGCCTGGATAATTTTTTGCACTTTCCCAACATATACACTTTCATTGCCGTTTGGAAATTCTGTACATCCACTTTTTTCCTGTCTGAAATTAAGTCACAGATACACCGCTCCCTGTCATAAACCTTAACCATATTTCCACTCGTTGAAGGCACAGTACATACGCCGAGTCCATAACTGTTCTTTGAGGCATATTTTACCTGCACACTTCCCGTTTTTAAATGTGAAGCGTTATAGCCAGTCGGTACAGAAACACAAATCTCAGAGTATTCCCTGTCTATTAATCCGTGAAGATACAGTGCTGTTTCACCTGCGAAGATAACCGCCTTGTTTCGCACTTGCATAATATATAGTTCGTCCGGCCACACATCATCTGTAATATAAATACCCCTTGCAACCTTTTCTAATCCTTTTTCTTTGACATATTTTGACAGTACTGTCCCAGAGATATTATTCTCGTTTGCCATGGCTGATAGAAGATAACCATTGTTTCTCTCCATCAATTTCTGTAGAATATCATTTTTATTCATGAAATTTACCTCCATATTTTCTCGCTTAAATTGTAATAGTTTTAAGCGAGAAAGTAAATATTTAAAAAAAGTCTTTGGCTTTTGCTGTTGTCACCTCAAGCCACTTTCAAAAATGATATAGTAAATACCCCTACCATTTCACATCTTCACCCCCTGAAAAGACAGCGTGGCAACCGCCCGGAACGTATTTGCCTCACAACAGGTCTGTACCATACCGTCATATTTCTCTGCCGCAGTCCGGGCGCTCTTCAATCCCCAGCCGTGCAGGCCGCCCTCTGTCTTGGTTGTTTTCAGTTCCCCTTCCACCTGTACGGGTGCAGCCGCAAAACCATTCTCCACCTTGATTACCAGCATTTGATTGATCCGGCGTATTGTCAGTCTGACCACCCGCCGCTCCGGCTCCGTTACCTGTTGCGCCGCCTCCAAAGCATTGTCCAGAAGATTCCCTAAGATCGCGCACAGATCTGCGCTGCGGATGTTCGTATGACGGGGATATTCCACCTGAATCTGCAGGCGCACACCACAGGCCGCTGCTGCTGCCGCCTTACTGTTGATCAGATAGTCCGCCGTCTCATCACCCGTCCAGACAGTATCCGCCATCTCCCGCACGGGCGCCTGAAGTTCATCCAGATACCGCACCGCGTCGGCATATTTCTCATGAGACAGGAGCTGCCGCAGCGCACCGATATGATTGTGGAAATCGTGGAACAGCCTGGCATTGACGGCGTATGCATTATTCAGCGCAGTATAGTCCCGCTCCAACAGTTCCGCCTGCCCGGATTTCAATCTTGCCAGTTCCTTTTCACTTTCATACTGGCGGTTTATATTAAATAGCATAACAGACATCATCAGCACCACTGACAGAATCGTCCACGTACCAAGGCTGTCCTCCGGAACCGGAAGAATTGTCTGCTCAGACAGCGTGATCACAGCAATCAGACCTGCTGCCGAGACACCGGAAGCAAGGCGAAAAGCATCTTTTCCTGCAAGATCCGGATTTTTCTGAAGATAAAGTGTTCCGATCAGCAGCACGATATGCAGCAGCCAGACAGCGCTCTGTCCGCCTGCAGTTCCTTTCTCCAGAAAAGCCGGTGAACGAAACAGAATGCCCATGCCCGCCATGCAAAGAAAAATCCAGAATGCGACCGCGATCTCATAATAAATACCGATAAACAGTCCCATTCTGATATCCGCATTCTGTAACCGGCGGGCACACACCGCGATCCAGACCGCCTCCAATGCCATCCGGAACAAATCCGGCAGTCCTGCCAGAGAAACCCCGGCGGCTATTACAAACGCACCGGCACCTGCCGTCACAACGCTTCTCCTGTCCGGCATATCCGCCGACAGCAGACGTGAAATAAGAAACATACAAATACCGGCCCGCAGACCGCCTGCCAGCATATCGGAAAGTAAAATAAGTGTCATATATGCGTCCCCCAATAGGTGTTGATCTGTTCCTTTACCGCCTGTAAATGGGAACGGCTGACGGGAAGCGGCGTACCGTTTTTCAGGACGGCCATGCCGTCTTTGATTTGCATAATATGTATCATATTGACGATACAGCCCCGGTCAATATAGATAAATTCCTCTGCCGCCAGTTCCTCATAAACCTGCTGCAGACTCCTGCGCACCCTGGATACACCGGCAGCGGTTGTGATACTTGCGTTTTTCCCGTCCCGCTCGATATAGCAGATCTCTTTATAGGGGATCTTCTCAAGCCTGCTGTTTGTCCGGATCGTATAGACTTTGCCCTCCTCCAGCATAAGCAGCTTGACGGCGTCCGTAATCGCCGCGGGCAGCCTTCTGGCAGTATCATCCTTGGGCACATAACGGAAAACAGCCAGTTCGAAGGCATCGATGGCGTATTCGATATGGGATGTGATAAAGATGATCTTCACATGGGGCAGGTACGGCTTGATCTTCTCCGCAAGCTCCATGCCGCTTCTGCCGGGCATTTCTATATCCAGCAGGATCAGGTCAAAGTAATATCCGTCCTCTGTAATGTCATAGAGCAGATTCGCGCTGTCGGTATAAACTGCGGTCTCACCCATACTTCCGCATTCCCTCAGACAGTTCTCCGCAATCTGCTTATGTATTTGCACCACATCCGTATCATCATCACAGACTGCTATGTGCAGCATAGTATCATCTCGTTTCTTTCTGTTATTTCATCGACCCAATAGCCGACACTGCCGGTCACATTCTGCGTTGTTTTTATCACCGCAGCCAGACGATTCTCCATATCGCGCCATTCATCGATCATATTTTTTTCCATTTCTGCGCTGCTTTTGTCTCAACTATGTTGAGACGTCGCATTAAACGAGTTTGTGGCAAGCAACGCGCAGACACAAATCTCGCGATTGAAAATTTTAATTTTCAATCTTCTTACCTGTTTTCCGGCATCGGGCAGCAGTCCACCTGTCTGCTTCCCCGCCGCCCGGTATCTATTTAGTATACACTTCGTATCAGAAATTATCAATTTGCACCGTCCGGACGACAGCTTCGTTCCCCACTGATTAAGCACGTATTCCCCTAATTCTTTATCCTCTCTTCCGCCATAATCCATGTACCATCAAAAGCACCAGCATAACAGGAAGCAATAACAAGTATTCAAATTTTATCTCCGGCACATAATATATAGTATTTAAAACTACCAAAAACAGTTTAGATAGCTTTACATCGTAATATTTACACGCAAATCAATTGCATTTACCGCCAAAACGTAGTATTCTATATATCAATGAAAGCTATGTACCTGGTTTGCCTGATCGTTCCGGTTCATTACGATTCACGCTCACCAAGGCTTTTTCATTTTTATACATTTACGCACAAATAGTAATTTTTTATTGATAATTAGTGGCGCAGTGTAAATACAATATACTTGAGGAAGGTCTTTTTCAACATGAGAGAAACATTTCATATTATCAGCGACGGCTCCTGTGATCTGCCGTCAGAATTAGTGCAGGAAAAGAATATCACGGTTGTGCCGTTCTATGTTTCTTTTGACGATGAACATTATTTTAAGGAAAATGTAGAAATCGGCATTCGCGATTTCTATCAGCAGATGATCGATAAGAAAGGCGTATACCCAAAATCCTCCATGCCCTCCATTCAGGATTATGAAGAAGTGTTCCTGCCCTTTGCCATGGACAACATGCCCGTGATCTGTATCTGTATCACCACGAAGTTCAGCGGTTCCATGCAGTCTGCGCTCAACGCCAGATCTCTTGTGCTGGAAAAGTATCCCCAGGCGCAAATCACCGTCATTGACGCCACCATCAACACGGTCCTGCAGGGACAGTATGTGTTGGAGGCCGCCGAACTGCGCGATCACGGCTTCAGCTATCAGGATGCCGCAGCGCGTCTGGAAGAGATCAAAAGCACCGGAAGAATCTTTTTCACAGTGGGAAATATGGAATATTTAAAACACGGCGGAAGAATCGGCAAAGTAGCTGCCCTTGCAGGCGGCGCACTGGATATCCGTCCCGTTATCACGCTAAAGAAAGGCGAGATCTTCCCCTCCGGTATCGACAGGGGACGGAAACGCACGCTCAAGAAAGTTATGAATCTCCTTTTGGAATATCTGCGGGAAAGCAGTCTTTCATGTGAATGCTACAGCCTCGCGGTAGGCTACGGCTATGATGTGGAAGAAGGAATCGCATTCCGCGACCAGGCGCTGTCCGTACTGCATGAGAAGGGTTATGCCATAAAGGAAATCCCCCTCTACCAGATCGGCGCCACCATCAGCGTGCACACCGGTCCCTACCCGCTTGGCTTCGGGATCATCGAGAGAGGGATTCATCCGGAGCACTAAGTGCAGATCACAAGCTCACTCTTGATACCGTTGAGTTCAATGATATTCTCTGCTCCGGGCGTATCAAATCTCTCTGCCGGTCTGCCGTCTCTCTCATAAGAAATACTTGTTCCGATACCTTTGGTGGCAGCTGTAAAAACAGTCCCGGCGGGGATTTGGATCTTCGAAGTTGCTGACACCTGATTGATTGCAATCTCACCGTTTAGGGAATGGCAGACTACCTGCATGTCCAGATTACAGTTGATTTCTACCGTCCCTGTAATGTCTTCCAGTTCAATCTTCTGTGCTTTGACATCAAGCTCAATACTGCTGCATTCCAGCGAACGAATTTCCACTTTCTCCGCATTGACCGCACATTCTATTTTGCCGATATATGGGGACGGTATCTGCACCAGAATACAAACAGCGTCTTTTGCTGCCGCCTCTGTCACCCCGTTTTTACGGTTCACATCTACATCGATGCGCCTTCTGATATCATCAATTTTTACTTTAAAATCGTTTTGCAGAGATGACAGTGTATTTGAAGCAAGACGGACGCGTAATTTTTCCCCGTCATATCCGGATAATGTGAGCTGCTTTGCGCCGCCGAGTTTCATATCGAAACGCTTTGGCTCGTCGATGTCATATTCCGTGATACTCTCAAATAGATAGTCTCCCTGTTCCTTCCTCCCCTTTTCATTAGACAACAGTTCATCGATGGAAATATCAAACAACGAGGAAACAGCCATCATATTATCAAGATCAGGAATCCCCGCTCCTGTCTCCCACTTCGTGACTGCCTGTTATTCTGTCAAGAAAAGACTAAAAAAAATTGATTTTCCCACATCCCCACAGATGCGGCAGTTAACCGCATCTATGTATTGTTTCCATATCTGAAAAACCTGCTTCAAACTTCCAGCATATCTCTATCCTATTATCAGCGTAGACCTTGACCTTGTCAATCAGCTTTTCCTTGACCTCTTCCGTCAGCTCCATCTGGTCTGCAAAAACATATAGCTGGTCTTTGCGCTCTTTCTTCTTCCTGCTGGACTCACTCCGCATTTCCTGTTTCTTTTTCAGTTCCCCTATGCGCTGTTCTATTCTGTCAGTCTCTTCCTCATGTTTCTTCTTTTCCAAAAGGAACTCTTCCCTTGACAGCTTCCCATCCGTATACTGCTCATACAGCGGCATCCACGCCCTTTTCATTGCGTCCGCTGTCCTTTCCAGCGTTTTCAGTTCTTCCTGTTCTGGACAGATGACCGCCCTGCTCTTTGCGCTTTTTGAAAGTTTCTCTGATTCTGCTTCCATTTTTATCTGCCCTCTGACCGCTTCCAGCACTGCACTGTCTGCATCCGCTTTCCTTATCTTTGCTCCCCGGCAGTCGCATTCCTGCCGGAAGTATCTCTGTCCGCACAGGATATTCCCCCTGCTGTCACCGCCCAGCATCCTTCCACAGTAACCACAAAAGTATATGTTCCTCTCCTTCCTGCCGCCTGCCTTAAACTCACACTGCTTCAGCATGGAGTTTGCTTTTACGAATAATTCATAGGGAACGATCGGCTCATGGGTTCCTTCCACCCTCACCCACTCTGACGGTGGCTTTTTCCTGCGTTTTCCCTTTACCGTCACAGCATCCGTTTTTAAGGAGACCATTGTTCCCGTATACCGCTCGTCTTTTACCATACGTCGTACCCGGTCATCCGTCCAGAAGCACTCCGCCCCATACCGGCTCCACTGTCTCCGGAAGCCTTCCATATCGTGGAACTTTGACGGTGCCGGGATGCCCCTCTGGTTCAATATCCTTGCTATCTTTCTTGGGGAGATGCCGGATGCCATCATCTCAAATATCTCCCTGACGATCTTACCTGTCTCTTCATGGATGGCTAATTTATGGATGTTCCCCTCTGACTTTTTGTAGCCATACAAGGCGCAGTGGGCATTGTACTCTCCCTTCTCTGCCATATGCCGCCACGCTATTTTCTGCTTCTTGGAAAACTCCCTGCTGTAGAAATCGTATATCATGTTCTTGAAAGCAACATCAAGCCCTCCTGTCGTACCGTCAAACTGGCTGCTGTCATAACCGTCATTTATGGAAATGAAGCGTATGCCGAGGAATGGGAAGAACTGTTCAAGGTAATCGCCCAGCTCCACATAATCCCTGCCGAACCGGGAAAAATCCTTTACGATGATGCAGTTGACCTTCCCCTCTTTCGCAAGCCGGATCAGTTCGGCAAACTGCGGTCTGTTGTCAAATTTCACGCCGGAATAACCGTCATCGCATTTCTCAATGACCGTACTGCCTGCAAGTTCCTCATGGCTTCTGACATATTCCCATAAAAGCGCCCTCTGGTTGGTGATGCTGTTGCTCTCCGTCTTGTCCTGCTGAAAAGAGATATCCCGGTCTTCCTGTGACAGCCGGATATACAGGGCGGTCACATAATCACTGCCATTTACGCTTCTTTCCTGCATATCCCACCGCCCCTTTCTTCAGCCACATCCAGAAGTTCCTTAAATTCATCCTCAAACCGGAAGCGGATTTCCAGCCGCCCGTCACTGTAAGCAAAAATTTCACTGATGAAAGCATGGATGACCTCTTCCGTCAGGTTCTCAAAATCCCGGTATTCCTGCACAAGTGCTTCCAGCCTGCCCTCTTTCCTGCTCCCTGTCCTGTGCCGCCGCTCCGTCTCCTGTAATTCCAGAATCTTCTGCGCTTCCTCATCTGTCTGTTTCAGGTATTTCTCCTTTGCGTAGAGGTAGTCGCTCTCATTTAGCAGCCCGTCCGCATAATCATTATACAAAGAGGCTGACATGCTTTCTGCACGTTTTTTCCGATTTTCCGCTTCCCGTATCTCTTTCCGGAATCCTCCATCTGATTTCTGCTCCCGGTTCAGCCTTTCAAGTATCTGCCTGCTGTCGAGGAACAGTTTTATGTGCATCCGCAGGGTTTCCTCTACTGCCCTCTCCACATCCTTCTTATCCAGTCGTTTCCTGACGCACCCTTTTTCTTTTAAGTGCTGGTAGGTCTGGCAGATATATTTATAGTACACCCTTGGCGGATTCAGTTTTGCGCCGCTCCGGTCTCTCCACAGCGACATCCTTTTGCCGCAGTCACCGCAGATGAGGATTCCTTTTAACAGGTTCGGCTCTTTGGAAAGCGCATCAAATTTCCCATAACCGCTATGGAACTTCTCCGCATCCCTTTTCCCTTTTTCATTGACCTTATCAAAAATCTCTCTTTCCACGATAGGCTCATGGGTATCTTTCACATAAAGCCTTTCCTCCGCAGGCATCTTTCTGGTCCCCATCCCTTTATAAAGGGCGGTCTTATTGATTCCCTGCTCCATATCCCCGGCATATACCGGGTTCCTTATAACTTCCGAAAGGGTACTGACCGTCCATAAGCCCGACTGCGACCTGTCTTTTTTTACCCAGCCTTTCAGGTATTTATATCTTGAGGGGCAGGGGATTCCATTGTCATTGAGCCGCCTGATGATGGCGGTAAGGCTCTCCCCGTCCGCCCTCCAGTGGAAGATATGCCACACGATATCCCTCACATCCTCATCCACCACCAGTCTGCTATGGTCTTCCGGGGATTTCACATACCCGTAAGGGGCAGATGCGCCGACAAATTTCCCCTGCTTCTGCCTGATATAAAATGCCGAGCTGATCTTGCGCGATAAGTCTTTTGCGTAAATATCGTTGATAAGGTTCTTCAGCGGCACGATCAGCCCGTCTTCCGTTACGTCCGGGCTGGCGCTGTCATAACCGTCTGTGACCGCTATGAACCGCACCCCGAAAAAAGGGAAAATCTTTTCAAGGTAATCTCCTGCTTCCAGATAGTTCCTGCCAAGGCGCGACAGATCTTTTACAATGATGCAGTCGATCTTCCCTCCGCGCATATCCCCGACCATACGCATAAAATCCGGGCGGTCGAACCTTGTTCCGCTCACACCGTCATCAAGGTATTCCCCCTCTACCTGTAGATAAGGCTTATCCTTTACATACTCTCTCAAAAGGCAGAGCTGGTTCTCGATCGTTGTCCCGGCACTCCTTTTGTATTCCTCTGCGGAAAGCCTTGCATACAGGGCGGTGCGGTATACCTTGCAGGCTGGTGCCGGGGATGCCTGCTGTGCTGTGTTCTGCTTCCTGCTCTTCCTTGCCATCCTAGACCACCATCCCTTCTGTGCGTCCGGCACTGCCCGTACCGCCTAAAACGCTGCTGTACTTATCCAGTTCTTCCTCAAAATTGAAGATGACCTCTATCCGCTTCCCTTCATAGACACGCACCTGCCGGATCAGTATTGCGGCGACATTGCGGTCAAGGGCTGTAAGGTTTTCATATTTCTTAAATTCCTTTATCCACTCCTGCCTGCTCCCTTTATCCTCTTTCAAAAGTTTCAGTTCATTCCTATAGGAACGGAGCGCATTTTCGGATTCTTCCAGCTTGCGGTCATACTCCTGCTTCATCTGCACGTACTCCTGCTTGGTCAGTATGCCATCCTTAAAGTCCTCATAAAGCCCTAATTTCCTGCCCTCTGTCTTTGCTTTCCTTTCTGTTTCCAGCCTGATCCGTTCCTCATATTTCCCTATCCCTGTGTCCTTCCATCCGGCGCTGTCCAGAACAGAAAGCGCTTCCCCGATTCCGAGTACTGTGCTGATCTGGAACCGCGCGGCTTCCAGCACTGCATCCATCAGTTCCTTCTCGCTAATGCTGTGAGGGGAGCAGCTCCCCTTCTGCTTCTTATTGCCGGAACAGACGTAATAAACATACTTCCTGCCGCCCGACGGAACAGTCTTACGCACCATGCCCTCCATGCAGTCGCCGCAGAATATCTTCCCTGCCAACGGGTATACTTTCTCCTCTGCCGGGGAACACCTTGTGTCGGTCTTCAAAAGCTCCTGCACAAGTGCAAAATCCTTCGGGGTGATGATTGCTTCATGGTTATCCCCGACACGCACCCATTCCTCCTCCGGCTTGTCCACCCTTGCTTTTATCTTATAGTTGGGCGTGGTGTGCTTCCCCTGTATAAGTGTGCCTGTATAAATCTCATTTTTCAGCACCCTTGTCACTGACACATAATTCCACCCTGCGCTGTTTCCTGTACCGAATGAAGTCTTAAGGCGGATTCCTATGCTGCTCTTATAGGCGAGTGGGGAGAGGATGCCCTGCGCGTTCAGTTTATCCGCTATCGCCTGCTGTCCCATGCCGGATATCTTCATCCGGAAGATATCCTTCACCACCTCCGCCGCATAGCTGTCCACCACGATCTTATTTTTATCCTCTTCCGATTTCAGGTAGCCATAAGTAAGGAACGCGCCAATATATTCCCCACGCTTCCGCTTCATTTCAAGGTTGCTCCTTATCTTTATGGAGATATCCCTGCTGTATGCGTCATTGATCAGGTTCTTGAAAGGCACGATAAGGTCGCTGCTGTTATCCTTCCCAATGCTGTCAAAACCGTCCGTCACTGCAATAAAGCGCACCCCCAGCATGGGGAATATCTTTTCAATATACCTGCCTGCTTCAATGTAATTCCTGCCAAAGCGTGATAAATCTTTTACAATGACACAGTTGACAACGCCTTTCCGTATGTCGTCAAGCATACGCTGGAAATCGGGACGGTCAAAACTGACACCGCTGTAACCGTCATCCACATATATTGAATATTCTTTTATCTCTGCATGGGATTTCAGAAAGTCCATGATGAGGGCTTTCTGGTTTGATATGCTGTTGCTGACAAGTTTCGCGCCCTCGTCAACATCCCCGTCTTCCTTAGAAAGCCTAAGGTAGATGGCAGCCTGATATGTCTTAGAAATCTTCTTTTCCATCTGCAATACTCCTTCTCTTTATTTCAATTAAGACAGCCCTATCTTAATGAACCCAAGAACCAGAGTCTGCACATGATTCAGTCCTTTATGGCTCTTATTTTAACACATTTTCAGGCTCTTTTCCACATCTTCCCACGATTTTATTTCTAATCTTACGACTAATTTTCAACTGTATTTTAACGTCACACTGACAGCAGAAGTTCCTCAAACCGGTCATTCAGTGTCGCCCCATCTCCGCTGTAGGCTGCCTTTACAATAACTTTGCCTACCCGGAAACAGTAAGGATTCCCTACCTGCCGGATAAATTCCCTTCTCATCTCCTGCTGTGTCAGCGTATCATCTATCTTTATCTGCTGTATGTCTGCCACATCCTCCGGCTTTACCGTCCGTATGTCTACCGACTTTAAATCTTCCAGTGACATTCACAGCCTCCTTCATCAAAATACTTTTCTTCCCTGCCTATCTTCCTGCTATGATAAGAAATCTTCCATTCTTTCCATGCACACGCCTGTCACAGGTGGCAAGGGTAATGATGCTGGTGGGAGCATGATCCGGTTCTGCATAATATAACGCCCTTCCCTGCAACTGCTCCATCCATGCATTGTAGCTTTCCATATCCTCATGGTTTCTGGTACGGAAATCCCATTCGTCAAGGTCGGATATGTCATATTTGACCACCGCCATTACCTGATAGGCATTGGCGCTTCCATAGGCATCTGTGAAATAAATGGTTTGGTTTTCCTTAAAATAATCCTCCTGCTCATACTTAAGCAGGGTGGAAAACATGGCATCTGAACCTGTTCCCATGTTGTGTCCGTAGATAACGCGGTTGAAATCCCATACCTGCGTGTCCTTATCCATGAAAGGGCATCCGGCACTGCTCTTATCCCCTGTGAAGTCATGGGAAAGGTAAAAGGCATTGTCATCCGTTCCCACTACAGGGAAGTTGATCAATGTATCAGGAATGCAGAGCCAGCCTTTGATATCCTCATTCTCACTGCATAATGCATCCCAATCATAGGCTTCCAGCCCTTTCTCCCTCATTTCTGCCTCGTATTCCTGCTGGTAACGTTCCGCATCCGCTTCCATTTCTGAAATCATCTCCTGCAATTCTTCTTTTGCTTCCTGCTGTGCTTTCTCCCTTCCTTCTTCTAAGATCGTGTCAAGCTGTGCATAGGCATCCGCTATTGCCTGATATTTTTCAAGCTGTTTTACTGCCTTATAGCGGAAGATCCCCATACCTGTCATACAGACAAGGGCAAGGGAAATACCCACAATGATCTGCACTGTGATCCTCTGTCGTTTCCTTTCCGGCAGGCTGGGGAATAGTTTTACCCCAAGCCTGCCTATCAAATCTTTTATTTTTTCCATGCGCTTCCTTTCTTCTATATAAATAGCGGCAAATACCAGCACTTTCTAAGGAACTGATATCTGCCGCTCTGACCTCAAAAGGCAGGAGCAAAAGCCCCTGCCACACTTTACGCTGTGATATTCACAGCTTCATTTCCTGCCTGCCACCGTATCAAAACTCACATCCGCCACAGGCTGCTCCATTCTTCTTTCTTCCCTTCAAACACAGATGCAGCAGCAAGCAAAACGCCGCACAGCCCAAGGGCAGCAAGAAGAGTAAAGGGTGACGCATAACCAGTCTGGATGACCGGCTCCGTTCCTTTTCCTGCATTTCCATTGCCTCCTTCCGTTTTATTCTCTGTATTTTTATCTGAAGGACTGCTTACCGAATTGCCGGAAACAGTACCATTTGTATTCATGTTTTTGTCCGAAGTATTCTTATTATCCTTATCGCCTGTGTTTTCCGTATTGTTGTCATCCTGACTGTCTTTATCTTCTTTTTCCCATCTTGCATAGAGGCTGATGCTCCTGCTTGGTTTGTAGGTCTCTCCCTCTGTTCCGATAAATACCTGCCTGTCAGTATACCAGCCCTTGAAAATATAACCCTCACGCTCTGCAACCGGGAGTTTCACACTGCCGCCCTTTACCACTTTGACGGATGCATTCTTTGTTTTTCCACCGTTGGCATCATACTTGATGGTGTAGGTGTTTAAGGTTTCACCGGAATTATCGCCATCCTGCGTATTGTCTCCTTCATTTCCTGTATTTCCATTGTCTCCTGTATTGTTATCCTTTGATTTTTCCCACTTTGCATAGAAATCTGTGTCTTTCGTGATGCGGTATGTATCATGGTATGCTCCTGCGAACTGCGTCAAAGAATCATCCAGATACCAGCCTGTAAAATCATATCCCTCACGTTCCGGCATGGGGAGGTAAAGGCTTCCATCCTTGATGATGGTAAGCTCCTTTGTCTTGATCGTGCCTTTCCCTGCATGGAAGGTCACTTTACAGGTTTCGGGATCAGCGTCATCATCAGAATCTTTCTCTGCTTCTTTTTCCCAAAGGGCGTAAGCTGTCATATCCTTAACCGCTTTCATCTCACTTCCGGGAATGCCAAGAAGAATGCCACCGTCTTTTTCTGTGTACCAGCCAAGGAAGCTGTAACCTTCTTTTTCAGTCTTCGGCAGACGGATGGTATCTCCCTTTGCCACTTTAATTGATTTAACTTCCTTTCCACCGTCTGCATCAAAAGTAATCGTTACTTTTTCTGTCTCCTTTTTCTCAAAATGAGCCTTTAATGAAATATCTCCCTGTACCGTAAACTCTTCCCCAGCCTGTCCGATGCAGATATTATTGTCAGATGCTAAGAACCAGCCTAAGAACTCATAGCCTGTCTTACTGCAAGCCGGAAGGATGATCGTGCTGCCTTTCTCTGCCTCAATACTTTTTCTTGCAGTGTCGCCACCGTCAGCATCGAAAGTAACTGTACAGATGACCGCCGCTTTTTTCTCATAACGTGCTTTCAGCGTTACGTCAGCAGAGACAGTGTAATCCTCTCCTGCTTTTCCGATAAAGGTATTGCCATCATACCAGCCAATAAATTCATAACCGTCCTTACTACAAGCAGGAAGCGTAATCGTATCGCCAACTTTTGCAGCGATATTTCCATCTTCCATTTTTCCACCATCTGCATCAAACGTGATCGTGCAGTCAGCCGCTTCTTTCTTCTCATAATGCGCTTTCAGGGCAACATCCTCAGAAACGGTATATTCTTCCCCTGCCTGTCCAACACAGGTATCTCCGTCATACCAGCCGACAAATTCATAATCATCCTTGGTGCAGTTCGGAAGCGTGACTATATCGCCAATCTTTGCAGTAATATCTCCACCTTCCATTTCCCCACCGTCTGCATCAAATGTAATTGTCGCTTCTGTCTTTTCCCATGCGGCATAATAAGAAGTATCGCTGTGAGGCGCATAGTGTTTTTCTCCTGCAGGTCGATTGCAAACCGAGGTTCCCGTTTTGTAAACGAGTTTCACCTTTTGCAAG
>CALGVA010000072.1 GCA_937920345.1 uncultured Lachnospiraceae bacterium | reverse complement strand
ATATTACTTGCAAAATTCTTACAGTCGGCTTTATAATAAAAAGCACATCGGCAGATGTCTTGTCTGCCTGTGTAGGGATCCTTCTGGAAAAGGATTTCTGTCTTACGATTCTTTCCGGCGATCGGAAACAATCCCTTACTTGTAAACGGACTGGAGCAGAGAAAGACCGTATTCCTCTTGTATTCAGTCATAAAAAACTGTATAATGGAGGAAAATCTATGGTAAAACGAAATGCAAAAAAGTGGTTCCGGCATGGCAGCTGGTGGAGGCGGCTTAGAAACAACCGGAAGTACAGGGATGTGCTTTTCAGACGTCTGTTTCGGGATAAAAAGGATCTTCTTGATCTTTACAATGCCTTAAATGGCAGTACATACACAAATCCTGAGGAACTTGAGATAGTCACAATGGAGGACGTGATCTTTATGAAGATGAAGAACGATCTGTCCTTTATGATTGGAAACACTTTAAATCTCTATGAGCACCAGAGTACCTGGAACCCGAATATGCCCTTGCGGGGCCTGCTTTATTTTGCGCAGCAGTTTGAGGGACTGCTGGCTTCCAGCGATGATGACATTTACGGTACGAAACGTGTGGAACTGCCAACACCCGTATACATTGTATTTTATAACGGCACAGGTATGCAGAGCGATAATCTGCTGTTGTATCTGTCAGATTCGTTTTCAGCAGGACGGGGGAGCGGCTGTATGGAATGCACCTGCGAGGTACTAAACATCAACCGCGGCTACAATCAGGCGCTTATGGAAAAATGTCACAGGTTATGGGAGTATTCGGAATTTTCCTCCGAGATCGAGGAGAACATAAAAAAGGGAATGCGCCGGGAGGAAGCCGTCCACACGGCCATTGACACCTGCATTGAGAAGGGGATACTTAAGGATATCCTAATAAAACAGAAAGCGGAGGTGCTGCATATGATTCTGACGGAATATGACGAGAAAAAGCATTTCAGGACGCTCTTTCGGGAGGGGAAGGAAGAGGGCCGAGAGGAACTCCTGCGGGAACAGGTGAAAAAGAAACTGGACAAGGGCAAGACGATTGCTGAAATTGCGGAAGACTTGGAGGAGGAAATTTCCGTGATAGAGAGAATGATGCCATGAATATCACAGACGAAAATATAGACGGCGGCAAAGCTTTTGACTGGGGAAAAACCTCGGCGGATTATGCCAGATTCCGGGACATCTACCCACAGGAGTTTTATGACAGGATCATCGGACGGCACCTGTGCGTGGAGGGACAGCGCGTCCTTGATCTGGGCACGGGGACGGGTGTGCTTCCCAGAAACATGTACCGCTACGGGGCAAAATGGACGGGAACGGACATCTCCGAAGAGCAGATCGTGCAGGCCAGACGACTGTCGGAGGGGATGGACATTGCATACCGTGCTGTGTCTGCGGAAGAGCTCGATTTCCCGGATGGTTCTTTTGATGTGGTAACGGCCTGTCAGTGTTTCTGGTATTTTGACCATGCAAAACTGGAGCCGGAGCTTGTGCGGATGTTAAAGCCGGGCGGGCGTATTCTTCTTCTGTATATGGCGTGGCTGCCCTTGGAGGACAGAATCGCGGGAGCCAGTGAGGCGCTTGCCTTGCAGTATAATCCGGCATGGAGCGGCGCGGGGGAGACGGTGCATCCGATTGTGATCCCGGAGCTTTACGGGAAGGATTTCGAGCTGATTCACCGCGAGGAGTATCTCCTGCACGTGCCCTTTACCAGGGAGAGCTGGCATGGCAGGATGAAGACGTGCCGGGGAATCGGCGCGTCGCTTAGCGGGCCGGAAATTTTAGTGTGGGAGAGGGAGCATATCAGACTGCTTTCTGAGATTGCTCCGGCGGCGTTCACGGTGCTGCACTATGGGGCCATGGCGGAGCTGAAATCCATGAAAGCGCAGTGATGAATTTGGAAACAGACAATTCTTTATCTATACATTTTTCGGTTTTCTCATACCTGTTAGCAGAATAAGGGAAAGGATCAGCACCAGCGGGAAAACGCATCCCACAAGCATCCCTTTTCGCAGATCATTGCCCGCATTCTGGGTGATATTTCCTACCAGACTGGGTCCGAACGCGCCGCCCAGATCCCCCGCCATGGCGAGCAGGGCGAACATGGCGGTTCCGCCCTCCGGCAGACGCCCGGAGCAGATACTGATCGTGCCGGGCCACATGATGCCCACGGAAAAACCGCACAAAATACAGCCGACCAGTCCGATCACCGGGTTGTCTGAGATGGATGCCGCTATGTAACAGCTCAGGCAAAGGACGCCGGAGCCGAGCATAAACCGCATCAGATCCAGCCTGTCGCCGTATTTTCCGAAGATGACACGGCTGATGCCCATGGTGATCGCAAACATGCACGGACCGGCAAGATCGCCCATCGCCTTTGAAAAGCCAAGCGCCGATTCCGTGTAGGCGGAAGCCCACTGTGCCATGGAAAGCTCGGAAGCGCCTGCGCAGACCATGAGAACAATGGATATCCAGAACAGCGGAACCCGGAGAAGGCGTCCTGTGCCCATGCCGCCGCCGTCTTCAGTCGTATGCTCGATGGGGCAGGTGGCAAAGTTGTAAATATTGTACAGAGGAATGACAGCCCAGATGCAGGCGAGCCATTTCCA
>CALGVA010000071.1 GCA_937920345.1 uncultured Lachnospiraceae bacterium | reverse complement strand
AGCCGGTGCATGTGAATCCCCATCATGTGAAGAAATCCAAAGAGCTGGATGACAACAACCCCAATAAAAATGACCGCAAAGATCCCAAGACGATCGCCACACTTGTTAATGAGGGACGGTTCTCGTACCCTTACATACCGACTGGAATTTACGCAGAGATCAGAAGCCTTTCTAACCTGCGCTTCCAGACACAGGAAGAGCTCACAAGGATCAAGAACCGGATTGCAAGGTGGTTTTCTATCCACTTTCCAGAATATAAAGATGTATACAGAGATCTGAAAGCAGTCAGCGGCAGGATGGTATTGAAGGTAGCTCCGCTGCCGGAGGATATCGTAAAGCTCGGGGCGGAAGGTGTGAACCAGATCTGGAGAAATGCGAAGCTGAGAGGCGCTGGGATGAAGAGGGCAAAGACCCTGGTATCAGCGGCAGAGCATAGCATTGGGAGTAAGGAGGCGCCGGAAGCAGCGAGGATTGAATTAAAAAATCTGCTGAATGACATGGATATATATGCGTCAAGACAGGAGGAACTGCTTCTGCGTATAGAAGAAAAACTAAAGGAGATTCCATATATTGATAAGCTGATGGAGATCAAAGGGATCGGCCTGATTACAGTCAGCGGTTTTATTGCAGAAGTTGGAGACATTGGACGTTTTAATAATCCTAAACAACTGCAGAAGCTGGCTGGATACGCGATCGTGGCGAATGAATCCGGTAAACATAACGGAGAAAGCCGGATCAGTTACCGAGGACGGAAGCGTCTGAGGTATGTGCTGTATGAAGCGGCGATATCGCTGATTGGAAAGAATGAGGAGTTCCGGGAAATACACGAGTATTATCGAAACCGAAAGGAAAATCCATTGAAGAAGATGCAGTCAGTGGTTGCGGTAGCCTGCAAGGTTATAAGGGTATTCTACGCGATCCTTACAAAAGGAGTAGACTATGATGCAGAGAAACTGAAGGGAGACATCAGAAGGTCGCAGATGCAGGCAGCATAAACACCAGAGACAAAACAAGCAGTGTCCCTGCTACAGTTGAATTGAGCCTTTAGAAAAGAATTCTGAGAGTTGGATTCAGCTGTGGCAGGAAAGCTGAGAGGTATGGGGAACAGGCCGGGAAAACGTCCACTGTAAGGTGCTGGTGAAGTGCTATACTAAAGTTGTAACGGAAGTGGCTAATGAGATATAATCAACATTGCAAGAAAAGAGGTACTCATTATGTCACAAAACTACACTCCCGAATTTAAGAAGAAGATTGTCCGCCTCCATGAGGAAGAAGGACGAACCTACAAAAGCATCACTGCAGAGTATGGTGTATCTAAAGCAAGCATCTCCAAGTGGTGCAGAGAATTTAGCAGAGAATGCCAAATGAAAGCCCAAGCCAATCCTGACGCCCCGAATGAAATGGATCTTATGAAGGAAAACCTCCGCCTGCGGAAGGAATTAGAAGAGGCGAGGAAGGAGAATCTCTTCTTAAAAAAAGCAGCGGCATTCTTTGCGAAGGAAATCGATTAGAGGCTTATCGGTTTATCGAACAACACCATAAAGAATTCGGCATCCGCTGGCTGTTGCGGCGGCTGGGGATCTGCCCGAATGCCTACTATAACTACCGGAAACACCGGAAGGCGGATTATTATGCCCAAAAAGCAGAGGTTCAGGAGCAGATCCGCAGCATCTATCACAGCCATAACGGAGTGGACGGCTACCGCAGCATGACGGCTTATCTAAAGCGGGCAGGGCACGGCTACAGCGCTGCGACCATCCATAAATACATGAACACACAGATGGGTCTGCGCTCCATCGTCCGCCCCAAAAAGCCGGGAGCAAAGCCAGGCAAGCCCCATAAGGTATTCGAGAATAAGCTAAGGCAGGACTTCCATGCGGACAAGCCGAACCAGAAATGGTGCACGGATTTCACATACCTGTTCCTGAAAAACGGGGAAGTACGGTACAATTGCGCCATCATAGATCTCTATGACAGGAGTGTAGTCGCCAGTGTAACAGAGAAACACATCACCAGTGACCTGGCTGTACGCACCCTGCAAAAGGCATTGGATTCCCAGCATCTGACAAAGGGAGGCCTGCTCCTGCACAGCGACCAGGGGAGCCAGTATACATCGAAGGCTTTCATAGAATTCTGCGAATCCGTCCATGTGGCACAGAGCATGAGCAAAGCCGGATACCCCTACGACAATGCGCCAATGGAAAGGTACTTCAATACCCTGAAGAATGAATGTACCAAGCTCTATGAATTCCGAACAGATGAGGAACTGTACCAGACCGTGGAGGAATTCGCTTATGTCACGTACAACCATGTACGCCCGCACAGCTATAACGGCTACCGCACGCCATACCAGGCACGAACAGCGGCATAAGGAGAGGCGGAAGCATTCCTCATCATTGGATTGCTTGAACACCCAAAATCGGAGAAGGCAGGTTTTGTCAATGGCATGGCCGCGCAGCGGTGCGAAGCACCATTGATAAAAGCTGACAGCCCCGATAGACTTCAGGCAACAATCCAATACATTTTTAGCCACAAATGTTACAAAAATGGAATCTTTCCACAGTTAATTGAAATAAAGCTTTTATCAAATGGGACAAAAATGCTTGACCACTACACCATTCATAACCTCGACTGCCCGTGGAAACCATCGTGCTTAGAACAACGCCAAGGTCGTCTGGAAAGGCAGGGCAATAAGTTTCCAGAGGTTGAAGTTTACCGCTATGTGACGGAACAGACATTTGATGTGTACCTCTATCAGCTCGTCGAGGGAAAGCAGAAATTCATCTTTCAGATAATGACGAGCAAAAGCCCCGTGCGTTCTGCCGAGGACGTGGATGAGGTTGCCCTCTCCTTT
>CALGVA010000070.1 GCA_937920345.1 uncultured Lachnospiraceae bacterium | reverse complement strand
ATTATATAAGTTTCTGCGGACGGATAAAATCCACCCTATTATTCAGCGCTTACGTTATTTCTGATGATACTGAAATGATACTAAAAAAATGTAGAGAAAAGAAAAACGACCTTTTTTATCATAAAATAACAGCGGAAAACAGGGAAAAACGGCACAAGAATCTATAAAAAATGGCTTGGCAGTATCCCGTTATCCGCTCTTCTATAACCGCCGGTTTTACGGCGGTTTTCTTATTTTTATCACATAATTCCCCCGCATGAATCACCGATTGCCGCCTGCTGCATAGCCTATAATAAATGCGTTCACAGGATTTGTAGCGAATTATGAAAAAATTATTGTGTTTACTTCTTACAACGTTCCTCATCATCGGTACGCTCGGCGGCTGCGGCAAAGTATCCGGATCAGACAAAGATTCCAAAGCAGCTTCCGGCAGTACACCGGTCGTACTAAATGAAGTTGCCCACTCAATCTTCTATGCACCTATGTATGTTGCCATAGAAGAAGGCTATTTTGCAGACGAGGGCATTGATCTGACCCTTGTCACCGGCTTCGGCGCTGACAAGACCATGACCGCGCTGCTGACCGGAGAAGCCGACATCGGTTTCATGGGCAGTGAGAGTACGATCTATACTTACAAGGAAGGCGCCTCCGACTACGCCGTCAACTTTGCACAGCTGACCCAGCGCGCCGGCAATTTCCTGGTTTCCAGAGAGCCCATTGACAACTTCAGCTGGGATATGCTGGTGGGTAAAGATGTACTGGGCGGCAGAGCCGGCGGTATGCCGGAGATGGTCTTTGAATATATTCTGAAAAAGAACGGCATCGATCCCGCAAACGATCTCGCCATTGACCAGAGCATAGACTTCGGTTCCACCGCAGCCGCTTTCTCTGGCGGGCAGGCACAGTTCACTGTCGAATTCGAGCCTCATGCCACTTCTCTGGAGAGTAAAGGCGACGGCTATGTAGTGGCCTCCCTCGGAGAAGATTCCGGCTATGTGCCTTATACTGCTTTTTCTGCAAAGAAGAGTTATATTGCATCCAATCCTGAGATTATACAGTCCTTTACCAATGCACTGCAAAAGGGCATGGATTATGTGCAGACCCACTCTTCCGCCGAGATCGCCAAGGTCATCGCACCGCAGTTTGAAGAGACGGATCTGGACACCATCACTACGATCGTTGACCGTTATGCCTCCCAGGACACCTGGAAGAGCGATCTGATTTTCGAGGAAGACAGCTTCATGCTCCTGCAGAACATCCTGGAAGAGGCCGGCGAACTGGACGAACGCGTGCCTTACGCCGATCTGGTAGATACCGCCTACGCTAAGACCGCGGCACACTGACAGACTGCTTCCTGTGCATCTGTCATCGGAATCTCTTCGCGGACCCGATACACCGCATAACTTCTTAATCACAAAATACGGGTGTTTCACAAGCTATGAACCTGGAAACACCCGTATTCCTGTTTTCTATCCTACGCGAGATTAATCATTAGTTCATGCAGCACATCTATGACATCCCGGTATTGTGCGAGAACATCTTCCACGTTCTCATCCACCAGATCGAACCGTTTCTCTTTGACCGCCATCTCCTGTTCTCTGGCAGCCTCCGACAGCTTACCGGCGCCAATCGATTTCATGGCGTTCTTCAGTCCGTGCATTTCTATGCAATACCGCTCATAATCCTTTCGCTCATAACATTCTCTGATCAGCGGCAGTTTTTCCCTGCCCTCCTCCAGAGCTGCATCCAAAACCTCCAAATAAATCTCTTCGTCCCCGGCACACATCACAATTCCCTCTTCGACGTCGAATCCCCTTTTTTCTAAATCGCTGATCGTACGAACCGGTTCCATTCCTGTCCTCCATTCTGTCATGACTACATCATACTCATATAATCATTAGTATAATATCACATCAGATGTCGGTTTGGCTACTGTCTTCTTGTTTTTTTGGTTTTTTTCGCTCCTTTTTCTCCCTGCCCTCCGCAAGTCCGTCTATCATTTTCTCAATGATCAGTTTCTTAATATACACATCGAAGCTGAGCATGCAGATCATCGAAAATGTCTGCAGGAACTCCCTCTCTTCCTGCGGTGCACCCTGAAAAGTCTGTTCCGCAATCTTAAATTTATCTGCAAGGTCGGCTTTCAGCACATCGATCTGCTCTCTCTCCAGCCCGAACACTTCCTTATAGACCTGCTCCAGATTAAAACCGCCGGACGCGTGAAAGAACTTCTCCGTGATCGGCGCCAGCAGCTCCTGGATATCGCTGATCGACAGAATCCCCTTATAATAATAGATAAAGATAAGCAGCAGTACATGCTCCTTGGAATACTTCTTCCGCACCGGAGGCGGCAGCAGATTATTCTTGGCGTAATTATTGATCATTGTCTTCGTCAGTATCTTATCTTCGGCCGGGTCCCTTGTGGTACTGCGCAGATGCGATTCCATAAATGTTGTGACCTGATCCATGTATAGATCAATGTCCGGAATATCCTCCGCCTTGATATATTCGATTCTGTCCAGACTTTCCAATATGCTCTCCAGCAAATTCTCGTTATTGATTGTCATCTCGTGCGCCTTCCGTCTCCGACACACTGTCGCCCCTTTCTTAAATTATGTCAGCAAAACCGTGTGTCAAAGGTAATCATCTTGTTTTAATATACATGTTCTATTATATAGTTTTTATTACTACATGACAAGTCTTTTGTCATTTCGATTCTCATACGCGGAAAGTTTGATCCGCCGGTACTTACTTCCGCCCGGTACTTTCACAATTATGTTTACAATATCTGATAATCGTGTTATATTCATACAGAACAGTATTAAAGTTTTAACGCGCGAAAGCGTACGACAGGAGGATAAATCATGAATCAGAAAATAAAGAATGCAGCTGTTGACCGTCTGTTTGATGCCGTATTGTGTCTTAACACAAGAGAAGAGTGTTACAATTTCTTTGAAGATCTGTGTACGGTCAATGAACTCCTGTCTTTATCGCAGCGCTTCGAGGTTGCCTCCATGCTCAAGGACAGGTGTACCTATCTGGAGATCGCGGATAAAACCGGCGCTTCGACTGCCACGATCAGCCGTGTCAACCGTTCCCTCAATTACGGTAACGACGGTTACGACCTGGTTCTCGAACGCTTACCCAAAGACACGCAGCAGGAACAAAAGTGCGCTTCGCACACCCCCGCGTTCTAACTTCTATGGCAAGCGCAGCTTTTGTTCCGCGCGCGAAGCTGCGCATCCCTTTTATATCATAGGACGCACTTCCCTATGATGATTAGGGTGTCAAAAGGTACTCTGTCAACTTTGCATAGGCAGATTGCACAAATATGTTCGTGAAGCTGTCTTGCTCAGGAGATTGAGATTTTCTTAATATTCCGTTCAGCATGTAGCAATTTGCGGGCATGGATGCCCGCAAAAGCCCGTCCCGAGCCTGGATGGCGAGTAAAGGGCGGTTGCGTCCGCTTGCTATTACCTTGCCGGAATATTTAGAAAATCCATTCGACAGAGCCGACACAAACGAATATTTTGTGTAATCTGCTCTCTCAGCCTTTCGTAAGCACCTTTTGACACCCTAATCCTATGATATAAATACGAGAACCGGCCAGCCGGCCGGTTCTTCTGCATCATCCGTCAATATTGATCAGTTCCATGGGATCAATATACTTCTCATCATATGTGATCTGATATCCTAATTCCGTATTATCTTCTCCGATCACATACAGAATCGCGCCTCTGACCACTTCATCTCCTTCTTTTACCATTGCCTCGCCGTCATTGCGATAAAGACTGTTATATCCGTTCCCGTGATCGATTCTGATACAGTGAAGATAGCCGCTGTCCGTCGTGATCGATGCCACCCTGCCATCCGCTGACGCAATGATACTGCTGCCCTCCGCGCCGTTTAGTTTGACCATCGGATTCTCGCTTTCCGCTTCCTCCAGAGAAGCCGATGAAGACAGCGGGAATCCTACCGGCATATGCGCCTGTGCGTGCGCCTGTGCCACAGCCTCTTCCTCTTCGACTTTCTGATTGATCGTATCGCTTAGAATAATGACTTTATCCGTCAGTTCTTCCCTGAGAGAAACCAGATCCGCATTTTCCTCTGTCAGCCTTGCAATCTCTTCCTGCTGCCCGGCCGTCTCCGCTTCAAGGACCTCTATCCGCTTCTCATCCCTGTAACATATGACCGACAGGATTGTAATCGCCGCCACGATGATCACCGCCAGCGACTCTACCAGCGCCGGCCCGATCCCCATCTGACGGATATGTCCATCCTTGGAATCTGCAAAAAGCATCAAAGTATAATTACATTTTCTCCTTCTCCTGCTGCCTTCCGTACCGCTCAACGAAAATCACCTCCAGCACATATATAGGACTATTGTACCACATGTGATAAGGAAAAGACAATCTTTTGTTTACATAAAGACTATTCTCCGCACAAAAAACCGGCATCCGCCAATGCCTTCTCAACCGCATCAAGCGTTTCTTCCCGCTCCGCCTCAACGGTATGTATATGCACACCACCCGTCAGCTCCGTGAGCGGCTTCGTCCGGTGCATCTCCACCCTGTGGATAAATTCCCGCACATCGGCGCGGCTGCGGATCACAAGCTCACCTGACAACCGGCCGTAGATCTCGTGTTCAATGATCACATCAACCACCCATCCTCCCGCATCCACAATACAGTTCAGTTCCCGCACGATATCCTCCTTGCTGTGCCTGACCCTGACCTCTCTTCTGCACCACTCCCGTTTCGGAGTTTCTTCATATATAAGATATCCCCTGTTCGTGGAAATGATATTGCGGCAGGAAATGCGCAGCAGCGCCATGTCCTGCACGATCACCTGTCTGCTGACGCCCAGCCGCTTCGCGATATCGGTTCCTGATACCGGTTCTTTCGCCTCGTTTAAGATTGTTATGATCTCTTTTCTCCTCGCTTCACCTTTCAGCATGTCCGTTCACCCCGTCTGCACAATCTTCCGTAACCGGCCTTTCACCACACACAAGATCCATGCACGATATTTCACTACAGAAACTATACCATATGTTGATTTGCCGCACAAGAAAAACACAAAAACTGCAACTGATAAATATCAGTAAAAACAATGCTTTACATTTACAAAGACATGTGCTATCCTATGAATGTTGACACAACAATTTACTTATTATTTTGGAGGTATATACGATGAACAAAGGTACAGTTAAATGGTTTAACAACCAAAAGGGTTACGGCTTCATCTCTGATGAACAGGGTAACGATGTATTCGTTCACTACTCAGGACTTAACATGGATGGCTTCAAGTCTCTCGAAGAGGGCGCTGCTGTTGAGTACGAAGTAGTTAATGGCGAAAAAGGACCTCAGGCCGTAAACGTAACAAAATTATAAGAAACATCGTTCTTATAATACTATAATCACTATCACGATGTGCCTGTTCTTAAATATAAATGACAAATTTTATTTAGAATCAGCGATATTGTTATAACGGATTAGAAAAAACCTGTCAAATGACAGGTTTTTTTTATTTCTGCAAAAAATCAACTGCACTCCCGCAGTACATCCTCAAACTTCATACTGCCGCCGAACAGATCCAGCGCGCTCCCCACCGTCACATGTACTCTGTCTCTGCCGATTTCCTTAAGCAGATGCAGATCGCCCATACTGTGTACACCGCCGGCATAAGTGACCGGCATCTTTCCCCATTCTCCCAGAAGCCGCACCAGTTCTTCCTCGATTCCTTCCGCTCTTCCCTCTACATCGACTGCATGAACCAGAAACTCATCACAGCATCCGGACAGTTCGTCTAAAGTTTGTCTGTTCAGTTCCACATCCGTATATTTCTGCCATCTGTCGGTTACAATAAAGTATCGGTTCTCTCTTTTTCTTGCGCTTAAATCCAAAACCAGCCGTTCACGGCCAACCTCCCGCACCATCTCATCTAAACGCTCATAACGAATCCGGCCGTCCTGAAAAACATAGGATGTGACAATCACATGGCTGGCTCCGGCATCCAGGAACTCGCCGGCATTCCCGGGCGTAATGCCGCCGCCGATCTGCAGCCCGCCCGGATATGCCCTGAGTGCGCCAAGCGCCTGTCTTTTCGTTGTTTCATAATAAGGTGAGGAGACCGCGTTCAACATTATAATATGCCCGTTTGTAATCTTATATGCACGGTATACGCCGGCATAAAATGCTGCATCCTGACCAGACACATAATTTTCCATTGCCGTATCTCCCTGATCCCGCAGACTGCCGCCTACGATCTGTTTGACGCTTCCATTATGAATATCTATACAAGGTCGGAATTCCATTTTTTACAGTCTAACCTCCATGCCGGCACATTTCATTTGTGCATATTTTATTTTCTAACAGACATAATAACATAGGAGCAGGTGTTTTTCATAGAAAAATCCCAGCTTTCAGAATTAATGTAACATTCGGATTTAAGGAGGAGAATATGAAAAAGTCAAAAGCAATATTACTTGTTTCTCTTATGGCGCTGTCCATGGTTATGCTGACGGCATGCGGCAGAAAGAACGACGCGACAGACAATGGTAACAACAGTTCGACCGCTGCAGATTCCGACACAAACAATACTACCGGAACAAATGCAGGAACTGCTAACGGCACAGGTACGTCCCAGAATATCACGGATAACGGTACTACCGGCGGCAATACAACAGACGGTACTACCGGTGATACAACAAACGGCACTGTCGGCGATACGACAAACGACACTGTCGGCGGCACCACAAACGGTACCGGTAATAACGATAATGTCAATGACGTAACTGCCGGTGACACCGGTAACGACTCCGTACTCGACAATGTAGGAGATGCCGTCGGTGATGCAGGCAATGCAGTCGGTAACGTGATCGACGATGCCGCTGAAGGCGTGGAGAACATGGTAGACGATGTAACCGGAACAGGCAATACGAACACAAACACCGGTTCCAACATGTCAACCCGTAGAACAACGGGTACAGGAAGGTAATAGAAGTATATTCCTTCGAAAACATCAAATCGGCCGGGTCCGATTACAAGAAATCCGTCCCTTGCAGAAACGGGACGGATTTCCTTTATTTTTCAATAATAATGCCATCTCTGTATGCCTGCAGGAGCTCCTCCAGCTGGTGTATGCTCTCCCGCAGTTCCGCGCCGATATCGGTATCCGCGATCTTCTGCCGCATACTGCTGGTCTCCAGAATCACGGAATCCGAAAAGATATCCGACTCATGCAGAATCGCAGACTCCGTAGACTCAAAAGGCTCGTGGGCAACCAGCCGCATACCATGGGAATTGACTACCAGCGTATAACCGGCGATTCCCGTCTTGTCCTGATAAGCCTTGGAGAAACCGCCGTCAATGATTAACAGCTTGCCGCCGCATTTGATCGGTGACTCCCCTTTCTTGCGCTCCACCGGCACATGCCCGTTGACAATATGGGAATTTTTCTCATCCAGACCAAATTCCCAGAAGATCCTGTCGATCACGATCTCATTATCGAGCAGTCTGTAATAGCTGTTTTTCGTCTCCTTGTGCATCTGCGTATCTTCCAGAAAATATCGTTCAAAGGTCGCCATCTTATCCTTGCCGAACACCGGTGAATTTGGTCCCGCCCAGATATACCAGATGATATCCTGCCCCTTCAGCTTTTCTTTCAGATTGTTGTCGGCATAATAGCCCTTTCTGGCATAATGCTCAAGTACATCGTAAAGCGCTTTGCCGCTGTATTCATCACCGTACACATTAACCTTGCTGAAATCGCCCTTTTCATCCATCGGCACACAGCCGTGGTAGAGCAGATTAGAGTTATGCACCTTGTACAGTCCGCCCTTGGAAAAGAGAAATCTGACATGCTTCTGCAGCTTCTCACACTTTACAAATCCCTGTCTGAGACGCTCCATAACCTGTTCCTCCGCCGGCGTCAGTTCATAGGGTCTCTCTCTGTTGATTGTCGGAAAATCGACGTCTTTCATAGCGTAAGACATGCCGTCCAGGACAAGCGCCTTATTTTCATAATCGATCTTGTCAAGCAGCAGTCTGTCCTGCATGCCGAACTCAGGTCTGCGCATAATCAGCTGCCCTTCCAGCTTGAACTGGATAATCGCGATCGCCTTATGCATTTTCATATCCAGACTTAAGTCTTTCGTATCGTAGTCAGTGTTGTATTTGATGGTAAAAGCACTGCAGTCCGTCTCCCTGTATGCGTCGAGCGCAAAGGTCGCAAGTGGAATCAGATTGATGCCGTAGCCTTCCTCCAGCGTATCCAGATTACCATACCTTGCCGCCATCCGGATCACGTTGGCGATACACGCCAGATGCCCGCTGGCTGCTCCCATCCATACAATATCATGATTGCCCCACTGTACGTCCACCGAGTGATAGGCGCACAGCGTATCCAGTATAACATGCGGTCCCGGTCCTCTGTCATAGATATCTCCCACAATATGAAGGTGGTCGATGACCAGCCGCTGGATCAGATAGCTTAAGGCGATAATGAACTCCTGTGCCCTGCCGATGCGTATGATCGTGTGGATGATCTCATTATAGTATGCTTCCTTATCCTGTATCTCCGCTTTCTCCGTGATCAGTTCTTCTATAATATAGGAGAAATCAGACGGCAGAGCCTTGCGCACCTTGGATCTGGTATACTTGGAAGAAACCCGCTTCGTGATCTGCACCAGCCTGTGCAGCGTGATCTTATACCAGTCCTCAACCGTACTTTCATCTTCCTCCCGCAGCACCAGATCCAGCTTCTCCCGCGGATAATAGATCAGTGTTGCCAGACTCTTCTTATCCTTGATGCTCAGCGTATTGCCGAACTCTTCGTCGATGGTACGTCTGACGGAACCGGAACCGTTCTTCAGTATATGATTAAACTGCTCATACTCCCCGTGAATGTCCGTCATAAAATGCTCCGTCCCTTTGGGAAGATTTAAGATCGCCTGCAGGTTGATGATCTCCGTCGATGCCGCGGCGATCGTCGGGTACTGCTTGGATAAGCTTTTCAGGTATCGCAGCTCTAAATCGTCCATGTATGCCTCCGCTTTATTCCTTTATCCAAAACTCTGCCCTTATGGAATAGTTATAGCTCTTTGTTATGATTATCCGGCTTTTTTCCTTATTATCCGTTGATCACATCGCTCATATCATACATTCCTGCCGGTTTTCCTGCAAGAAATTTCGCAGCCTGAATAGCTCCCTTGCCGAAAACCGCCTTGGAATAAGCTCTGTGCGAGAAGGTAACGACTTCGTCAGCCCCCGCAAAGATCACATCGTGATCGCCCACGATGGTGCCGCCCCTGACTGCACTGATCCCGATCTCCTTCTGTGTCCGCTTCTCCCGCACCTGACTCCTGTCATAAACATACTGATATGCCTGATTGCACTCCTCATTGATGGAATCCGCAAGGGCGAGCGCGGTTCCGCTGGGCGCGTCTACTTTCTGGTTATGGTGTTTCTCCACGATCTCAATATCGAATCCTGCCGGAGCCAGAATTCCCGCCGCTTCCTTCAACAGCTTGAGCAGCATATTGATTCCAAGCGACATATTCGCCGACTTTAAGACCGCTACCTTTCCTGCCGCATCCTGCACTTTCACAAGCTGCGCTTCCGATAGTCCCGTCGTGCAGAGCACACAGGGTATCTGCTTATCCACGCAGTAATCGAGCAGTCCGTCCACTGCAGCTGCCGTGCTGAAATCAATGACGGCATCCGCCGTCACATCGCACTCTGCAATCGAAGCGAATACCGGATACGGATTCGTGCCGTTATCGTAAGCATCCACACCTGCCGCGATCTCTATCTCTTCATCCGCCGCAATCAGATCCGATATAGTCCGTCCCATCTTACCGTTGCAGCCGTGCATAATTACTCTGGTCATGTCTTGTATGTCCTTTCTCAACATTCGAATATGTTCGTAAGCAAATAAGTCCCGCAACCGGACAAAGTTCTATGCATTACAGTATCCCGTAGTTTATCATTGCCTTCTTCAGTTTCTCCACGTTCTCAGGCTCCATCTCGGATAAAGGCATATGCGTCGGTCCGGCATTCTTACCCATCAGATTAAGCGCCGTCTTAACCGGAATCGGATTCACCTCGCTAAAAATCGCATCATACAATTCGATCGCGCGAAGCTGCTCTTTCATGCTGCCCTCGATGTCGCCGTCAAAGAACTTCTGACAGATATCATGCATCTGTTTCGGTGCCACATTAGACAGCACGGAGATCACGCCCTTACCGCCCAGTGACAGAAGCGGCACTACCTGATCGTCGTTTCCGGAATACAAGTCGAGCCTGCCGCCTGCCAGCGACATCAGTTTCACCACCTGGGAAATATTACCGCTTGCTTCCTTAATTGCCACGATATTACTTACTTCCGTGCACAGCTTCACGACTGTCTGCGGAAGAATATTGCACCCCGTTCTGCCCGGTACGTTGTACAGAATAATCGGCAGCTTCACGGAATCCGCAATCGTCTTGAAATGCTCATATAACCCCTTCTGTGTCGCTTTATTATAGTAAGGCGTCACGACAAGCAGTCCGTCCACGCCGTATTTCTCCGCTTCCGTAGACAGATATACCGCCGTTTTGGTGCAGTTCGAGCCTGTACCCGCAATAACCGGCACCCTGCCGTTTACCTTCTCCGCACAGAACCGGATCAGATCCAAATGCTCCTCATGTGTCAGCGTGGAGGCCTCGCCGGTCGTGCCGCACACGATGATCGCATCCGTGCCGCCCGCAATCTGCTCATTGACCAGTTCCTCGAATTTCTCATAGTTAATACTTCCGTCCTCATGAAACGGCGTGACGATCGCCACACCTGCTCCTTTAAAAATTGCCATATATTACCCCGCCTTTCCTGTAGCACTCATCAAGCATGGCGCCTGTCCCGTAAGACTTCTGACTCTGCTTATACGCGCAAAAGAAGCCGACCGCACAGGGTCAGCTTTCACTCCAACATACCTGATAGCGCCCCATCGATTCGATGACAGTCATACAGCTCTTAACTGTATGCCCAAGGTAAGAACCCGCAGACGACTCTTCCTTTCGGCGTTTTTCCCTTTCAAAGCCCTTCACCTGTGCCTGCCACATCTAAACCTCTACTGATAAAAAACGCAACCTCTATCCATTCCTATTTATTGTTGAACTCATCATAGCACCATGCCGCAGGTATGTCAACCGTTTCCATGCCTGCCGCGCATAGGCTCTAACTTCCTCAATCCCATTTTTTAAAACGCATACTCTCTACTCTGGTCACCTCGTCCACCAGCATACAAACCTCATCGTTGAGTGTAATACCGGTCATAATAATATCCATCTCATCCGGCTTCAACGCCAGAAGCGCCTTCAATTCCTCCACCGTGATAATCCCGTTATCAATCAGCCCCAGCACTTCATCCAGAATCAGCAGTGAACACTCGCATGTATTCATCACCTTCCTGGCGAAATTAAGACCGTTACGGATATTCTGGCACTCTTCCGCTTTACGCTCCTCGGTCAGATCCATAAAATCCCCGCTGGATTTCTCAAAGCGAAAAATCTTGATCTCCGGCTCCAGACGCTTCACAAACTCCGAATCCGCCAGTCCTCTTCCTTTTAAAAACTGGATAATGACCACATATTCGCCGCCGCACGCAGTCTGTACCGCTCTGCCGAGCGCTGCCGGAGACTTGCCGTGCCCGTCTCCGCTATAGATCTGAATCATGCCGTTTTTCATATTGGCTCCCTCACTATTTTCCGCACATTTCCTGTATAGCGCTGTTGATTCCCGCAATATGCACCGGTGCATACTGCATCCGAACCGTAATCTGCTATACCATGTTTGCCTATCATAGCACAATCGGGATTTTCATGCAACTGTTTGTTCTATACTTTATACGCTTTCGTAACAGCCCTCCGGCTCTCTATTCTTCCTCGACCATTTCCAGCTTGCTCACGGACACCTCATATGCCACCCTTCTCTCAAGCTGATCTTCGGATAATTTCTTCATATATTCTCTGCTCTGGATTCTGCCCCAGATCGCACAACGGCTTCCGACTTCGAAGCTGCTCGCAAATCTGGCGTTTCTTCCCCAGCATATACAGGGTATGTAATCGGATTTGCCGTAAGGTCTGTTTACCGCCAGCAGCAGATCGGCGATCTCCCTGCCCAGCGGCGTCTTCCTGTAGATCGGCGCCTTACAGATATATCCGTCCAGAAAGATCTGGTTTGTTTTGGCATTCTCCCCGATATCTTCTACAAACTCAATCTCTCTCGCAAACACAGACAAAACAAGTCTGTTCTTTCTCTCTTCATGTCTGTTGTAGGAGCGGAACTGCCCTGTGATACATATTTTCATCCCCTTGTAGTCTTCGTTCACATCAAGGAGCCTCTCCGATACCATCACCGGAATGATATCCGTGGAATCACTCAGTCGGTCCACACTGATATCTACCATATAAAATCCCTCTCCAAAAATCTCGTGGCTGAAGGTAAAATCGCTTACGATCTCCCCCATAATTGCCACCTGGTTGTTTTCAATTACCTTATCTGTCATGTTTTTCTCCCTTCCTACACTGTGGAATTGCTCATAGAAATTCCTTTTTGTATTGTAATATCAATATATAGGAAAATCCGTCAGAATAGAACTGTTAAGGGTCGCGGAATTATGCACAACGCGTCAAAAATGCAGATGCCTTAAGGCTTGCCAAATGCATATGTAAGTGATATAATAAACAGGTTTTGAAAAAATAAGCTGCGAATGGATGATCAGTGTAAAAAACACTGATGTACTGATTGTTTCAATGTCTGAACAAGTTCAGACGCAAATTTGTGCCGGAGTGTCACAAATTTGTTTGATGGCAGACGCAAAATGGAGATTAAATATGAAACAGACAAGAGAAGATGTAAGAAACATAGCGATCATTGCCCATGTTGACCACGGCAAAACGACACTGGTGGACGAGCTGTTAAAACAGAGCGGCGTTTTCCGGGAGAATCAGGAAGTGGCGGAACGTGTCATGGACTCCAATGATATCGAGAAGGAGCGCGGTATCACAATTCTCTCCAAGAATACGGCAGTCATGTATAAAGACGTGAAGATCAATATCATTGATACCCCCGGCCACGCCGATTTCGGCGGCGAAGTGGAACGTGTGCTTAAGATGGTAAACGGCGTCATTCTCGTGGTGGACGCCTTCGAAGGACCCATGCCCCAGACGAAATTTGTTCTGAAGAAAGCGCTGGAACTGGACTTATCCGTGATCGTATGTATCAATAAATGTGACCGCCCGGAGGCAAGACCCATTCAGGTGGTAGATGAGGTACTGGAGTTGTTCATGGATCTGGACGCCAACGACGAGCAGTTGGACTGTCCCTTCGTCTACGCTTCCGCCAAGACCGGCACCGCAAGCACGCAGCTCACTGTAAAGGGTGGCAATATGACGCCCCTTTTCGACACGATCATCGAGCATATTCCGGCGCCTGCAGGTGATCCTGACGCGGGCACGCAGGTACTGATCAGCACGATAGATTACAACGAATATGTAGGGCGCATCGGCGTCGGCAAAGTGGATAACGGGTCCGTTAAAGTCAATCAGGAAGTCGTCATCGTCAATCATCATGACCCTGACAAGATGCGCAAGGTCAAGGTAAGCAAATTATATGAATATGACGGTTTAAACAAGGTGGAAGTGGCGGAGGCCGGGATCGGTTCCATCGTGGCGATTTCCGGCATCTCGGACATCCATATCGGCGATACGCTCTGCTCTCCGGACAATCCGCAGCCGATTCCGTTCCAGAAAATCTCCGAGCCGACCATTGTCATGCACTTTATTGTCAACGATTCCCCGCTTGCCGGTCAGGAAGGCAAATATGTGACAAGCCGGCATCTGCGCGACAGACTGTTTCGGGAATTAAATACCGACGTGTCCCTGCGCGTGGAAGAAACCGAAACGACAGAGTCCTTTAAAGTTTCCGGCAGAGGAGAACTGCATCTGTCTGTCCTCATCGAGAATATGCGCCGCGAGGGCTATGAGTTTGCAGTCAGCAAGGCGGAAGTATTATACAAGACGGATGAAAACGGCAAGAAATTAGAACCTATGGAATTATGCTATATCGATGTGCCGGAAGAATACTCCGGAACAGTCATCGAGAAATTAAGCCAGCGCAAAGGTGAACTCCTGAATATGGGACTTGCCTCCGGCGGCTACAGCCGTCTGGAGTTCTCCATTCCCTCCCGCGGGCTGATCGGCTATCGCGGCGAATTCATGACGGACACCAAGGGCAACGGGATCATGAACAGCATCTTTGACGGCTACGGTCCCTACAAGGGCGATATCCAGTACCGCAAGCAGGGTTCCCTCATTGCTTTCGAAGCGGGTGAAGCCATTACCTACGGTCTTTTCAACGCACAGGAACGCGGCACGCTCTTCATCGGTCCCGGCACCAAAGTCTACTCCGGCATGGTCGTAGGCCAGAACGGACGCGGCGAAGACATCGAGTTAAATGTCTGCAAGAAAAAGCAGCTCACCAATACCCGTTCCTCCAGTGCGGACGAAGCACTGCGGCTTACCCCGCCGAAGGTTTTAAGTCTGGAACAGGCGCTTGAATTTATTGATACGGACGAACTGCTGGAGATCACGCCCATGACCATGAGAATCCGCAAGAAGATTCTGGATCCGACTTTAAGAAAACGTGCGGCAATCTCCAAAAAGTAAAGACAGACTTATCCGATGCCAAGCACCAGAGACGCAACCCGGAAATAAATCAAAAGTGAAATCGCATCCACGATCGTGGTTATGAATGGACTCGCCATTACGGCCGGGTCCATTCCGATTTTCTTGGCAAGCATCGGCAGAGTCGAACCTACGATCTTAGCCACCACTACCGCTACAAACAGCGTGACGCAGACGACGAAAGCCACCGCCACACTTACCTTATCTAACAGCAGCAGTCTTCCGAAATTACAGAGCGCCAGCGTCAATCCGCACAGCGCCGCCGTCCTGATCTCCTTCCAGACGACCGTAAACCAGTCGCCGAATTCGATCTCATCCAGGGACAGTCCGCGGATAATGATCGCGCTCGCCTGCCCGCCCGCATTACCGCCGGTATCCATCAGCATCGGAATAAAAGCGGTCAGAACAACATACCTGCTCAGCGCATTTTCAAAGGAAGTGATGATACTCCCCGTAAAAGTAGCGGAGATCATCAACAGCAAAAGCCATGGAATCCTCTTCTTATATGCTTCAAAGACGGTTGTCCTGAGATACGGTTTATCGGAAGGCATCACAGCCGCCATCTTCTCGATATCCTCCGTCGTTTCCTCCTCCAGAATATCCACGACGTCATCCACCGTGATAATGCCGACCAGTCTGTCTTCATTATCGACGACAGGCATCGCCGTAAACTCGTACTTCTTAAACATTCTGGCAACTTCTTCCTGGTCCATCAGCGTATGCAGGGATACCACATTCCGGTGCATCATCTCCCCGATCACGGCGTCCGCATCACTGAGCAGCAGATAGCGCAGCGCAACCGTGCCCACCAGCGTTCTCTGGTTATCCAGCACATAACAGATATTGATGGTCTCGCTGTCGAGCCCCACCTTCCGGATTCGCTCGATCGCTTCACTCACGGTCAGATTTTCCTTGAGATCCACATACTCCACAGTCATGATGCTGCCTGCGGAATCCTCCGGATAACGCATCAGGTGGTTGATCGCCTTCCTGGTATCCGGACTGGTGTTCGCGATCAGTCTTTTCACCACATTAGCAGGCATCTCTTCCATCAGTTCCTTCGCATCATCAGACATCATGTTGTCGATGATATTACCCGCATCCTTATCAGACAAAGAGGTGATAACGGACTGCTGCAGTTCGATCGCCAGATACGAAAACACGCTTGCCGCCATATCCTTAGGAAGAATCCGAAAAATCTTAACGATCTCCTCCTCATCCATCTCTTCTATATAATCCGCGATATCCGCGTCGTTTAATTCCTGAATGACCTGCCGGAGTCTCGTATACTGCCCCTTATGGAGAAATTCCAGTATCTCCTCTCTTGCCTCCGGTTCGTTCAAACCCTTCTTAATTTCGCTCATAACCCCGACCTCCCGTTCTCTCGGACAGTTTCCGGCATACCGACCGGGAGCATCGTGTGCATACCTTACACTTTATAATACTCCGGTTCGGAGACGGTGATGCCCGCCCTGCCCGCCGTTGCCTCCGTAATCTCCCGCGCAGCGGCGTCCTTCTCTTCATAAGGAACCTTAACCCGCACGCTCACCTGCTCGGCATAATCCGCTTCCTCTATCGCAATGCCTCTTTGTCCCAAGATATATTGTACTTTACCGATCCCGTTATAATCCGTCACGATCGTCATCTCATAACCATAACGCATCGTGCGCACATCACTCGCCGCGATGCCCGCCTGCGCCGCCTTCGTATAAGCGCGGACAAGTCCGCCGGTCCCTAAGAGTGTGCCGCCGAAATATCTGGTAACGACCACCACAAGATTCCGTATGCCGGAACCCATAAGCACCTCCAGAATGGGTCTGCCCGCCGTACCGCCGGGCTCTCCGTCATCGGAGAAGCGCACGGTCTGCGCCTGCTCTCCCAGCACATAGGCATAACAGTTATGTCTGGCATCCCAGAACTGCTTTTTCCTGGATTCAATAAAAGCGATCGCTTCCTCTTCGCTGTCCGCCGCCGCGACATGCGCGATAAAGCGGGACTTCTTCTCTTCAATCTCGGCCATCCCGCCATATTCAATTATCTTATACGGTTCGTGTTCATGATTGGATTCCATACGCCTTCTGTGTATACTCCGTTCATCCTGCCGTTAACAGCCGGCATTTTCAAACAGACTGCTCAGATACCTGTTTGTTAATTAATACTACTACTCAATGTGTGAACGAGTCAAGCAACAGTTCTTCCAGACCGCATGTCGTGCACACAAAATGTATAAATGTGTACAGAATCGTAAACAATTCTTAATATGGAAGAAAAATCCTTTATTTAGCCGAAAAACTTTGTTATAATGCATGATAGGTTTATAGTATCTTTTTAAGGTATTATGTGCACACCTGCGGCAAATCAGTCTGCGGGAACAGTAAATTGACCAGTCAGACAACTGTCTTACTGGTCATGCAGAAATGAGGAGTATTATGAATTATGGAAAAAAAGGTGTCCGCAAAAGACAGCAGGCACTTCACTCTAAATCCACAAAGTGGGCAAGAAAAATCGGATTTACTTTTATTCAGCTGTGTCTGATCGCCCTGATCGGCGTGGGAATCGTCGGCATCAGCGCCGGAATCGGTATTTTCAAGGGTGTACTGGCCACGGCCCCTGACATCGGCAATATCGACGTCACCCCTACCGGATTCTCTACTTTTGTATATGACATAGAAGGCAACCAGACCGCGAAACTGGTATCCACGGATTCCAACCGGATCCCCGTCACGATCGAAATGGTTCCGGAGGATCTTAAGAACGCCTTCGTAGCCGTGGAGGATTCCCGTTTCTACAGCCATAACGGCATCGATATCAAAGGTATCGTCCGTGCCGGAGTCGTAGGCATACAAAACAAATTAAAGGGTGGAGACTTTACGGAAGGCGCCAGCACGATCACACAGCAGCTGCTCAAGAACAATGTCTTCACGGACTGGACCAGCGAGGATTCTTTTGCCGACAGAATGAAACGTAAGATTCAGGAACAGTATCTGGCTCTGGAACTGGAAAAGGTCATGGATAAGGACTCCATCCTGATCAACTATATGAACACCATCAATCTGGGACAGAATACGCTGGGCGTCCAGGCTGCCTCCATGCGTTATTTCAACAAATCCGTCAGCGATCTGAATCTGTCGGAATGTGCCGTTATCGCTGGAATCACCAAGAACCCTTCCAGATACAATCCGATCACGCATCCGGATAAGAACGCGGAGCGCCGTGAAAAAGTTTTGAACGATATGAAAGAGCAGGGATTTATCACACAGGAACAGTTCGATGAGGCCATGGCGGACGACGTATATTCCCGCATCCAGCTTGCCGATTCCAAGAATGAAGATTCCGCCGTCAATACATACTTCGTGGATGCACTGACGGATGATGTTCTGGAAGATCTGATCGCTGCCGGCTATAATGAAACGCAGGCATTTACACTGCTCTACAGCGGCGGTCTCAAGATTTATTCCACGCAGGACCCGAAGATCCAGCGAATCTGTGACGAGACTTTTGCGGATGAAAGCCTTTTTCCCGCCAATACGAAATGGTATCTGAATTATGAACTGACCATAGAAAAAAGCAACGGAGATAAAGAAAATCACAGCAAGGAAATGTTCCGCACCTTCTGGAAAGAGAACCGCTCCAAATCCTATAATCTGATCTACGCCTCTCAGGAGGAGGCTTATCAGGATATAGAACTGTATAAAGAAGCCGTTATGGGATCGGGCGATGAAGTGCTGGGCGAGACGATTAACTTAACGCCGCAGCCCCAGGTTTCTATCGTGGTCGAAGACCAGAGCACGGGTTATATCGTTGCCATGGAAGGCGGACGCGGCGCCAAATCCGGCAGCCGGACGCTGAACCGTGCAACAGATACGACAAGACAGCCTGGCTCCACCTTTAAGGTCGTATCCACCTACGCGCCCGCTTTTGACAGCGCGGGACTGACGCTTGCAACCGTGATGAACGACGCGCCTTTTAACTATGCTGACGGACGCCCTGTAGCCAACTGGTACGGCGAGAATTACCGCGGTCTGTCCTCCCTCAGAGAAGGCATCGCACAGTCCATGAATATCGTCGCCGTCAAGACGCTGACGCAGATCACGCCGCAGCTCGGCTTTGATTATCTGAGGAACTTCGGCTTTACCACGCTGGAAGAACGCAAGGAAATCAACGGTAAAATATACTCGGATATCCAGCAGGCATTGGCGCTGGGCGGTATCACCAACGGTGTCACCAATGAAGAGTTAAACGCCGCCTACGCATGTATTGCCAACAGCGGCACATATATCAAACCGAAGCTGTACACGAAGGTACTGGATCACGACGGGAATATCATCTTAGACAATACAACGCCGCAGTCCAGACAGGTTATCAAGGAGTCAACCGCATTCCTGCTGACCAACGCCATGGTGGACGTAGTGACAGTCGGCACCGGCGGCTCCGTTAATTTCGGCGGAATGGCGATTGCCGGTAAGACAGGTACAACCTCCGATTATAACGATGTGTGGTTCTCCGGTTATACACCTTACTACACGGCAACCACCTGGACCGGATTCGACAACAACGTCAAACTGACCGGCGATGAGAAGAATCTTGCCAAGAAACTGTGGCGTTCCGTCATGTCCAAGATCCATGAAGGGCTGGA
The DNA here is from genome assembly GCA_937920345.1 of uncultured Lachnospiraceae bacterium. Taxonomy (GTDB): domain Bacteria; phylum Bacillota; class Clostridia; order Lachnospirales; family Lachnospiraceae; genus UBA3282. Next base: position 19,338 of record CALGVA010000070.1, on the reverse strand, counting down.
GAACGAACCTTTTAATGTTCCTTCGGGTATCGTTACTGCCACGGTATGTTCCCGTTCCGGTAAACTCCCGATTGAGGGATTGTGCAGTGGCACGCTCCGCTCAGAATACTTTGCTGACGGCACCGTACCTGCGGAGACCTGCGATGTGCACTACGCCGGTCAGATCTGCACATACAGCAGTCTGCCGGCATGTGAGGGATGTCCGTTCAAGGTGGAAGGCATACTGGAGCTTACCCCGATTGAAGATGTCTCTCTGCAGAGCGGATCCGGCACAGCACAGCCACAGCCGGAGACACCGGCAGAGCCTGTCATCGGTGAAGACGGGTCTGTCATTCCTGCACCGCCGGCAGCGCCGCAGACCAATATGTGTCCGCACAATGCTGAATTCTTCGCAAATCCCGACTGGGAGGCTGTCATAAACGGGCAGCGGGCTGAGATCGAGCAGCGTAACGCCGCGGCAGCAGCTGCAGCAGCGGCAGCAGCGCAGGAAGCCGCACAACAACAGCAGGCTGCACCACCACCACAATAGCAAATCGAACTGCGTTCGATTGCGAGATTTGCCTGCGGCAAACTCGAATAGCTGAAGGAATTTCCTAATATATAAAAAGCGGCGCATGGTTTTCTGTTCCATGCGCCGTTTCTGTTGTCTTTCTATATGCCTTTGATTTCCCTGATCTTTGCTTCCAGATCCATAATCGTATTCTGTGCGTTCTCAATATCTCTGCAAGCATCCTCATACTCTTCTTCCGGTGTAGAACCGTATTTGTCATAATAGGCCTTACCGATCTCCGTATAGCGTTTACGGATAATGTCTTCACAAGTGTGGATCTGACCCTTCAGATTCACCACCTCCGCCATTTCCTTCGCCTTATCCGTTACTTCTCTGCCCTTCACAGTGATCGTCTCGCCTATTCTTTCAAAAAAATCCATCATACCCTCCGTTTCCGTTCCGCCGGAACAAATACCCCGCATCCTGTTACAGTTATTATATGTTACTGCCCACTCCCGGATCACATTCTTACGTCCCAAACAGCAGGTGTTTGAATCTGTTATTATTCTACACCATCCGTCAGTCAGTGGCAAGAAGCCTTCTGCACAACGCGCGCAAATTCATATGCCGCATAACATAGTCCGCTGTAATCTGCTGTCCTGTGCCGCTGTGCTGCTTCGGCGATATAGCGGAATGAATATAGAAGCTGTCCATGCCGACTTGTTTCGCTCCTGCAATATCAGTCGCCATATCATTACCGATCATCAACGACTCCTCCGGTTTCAGCCCATACCGATCCAAAAGGATCCGGTAAAACCGCTCGTCAGGCTTCCTGCACCCATGATCGGAAGAAATCAGAATCCCGTCAAAGAGACCGTGAATCCCCAAATAAAACAGCTCCTTCTCCGTAAAAATGCGCTGGGCATTAGAGAGCAGATAAACGCTCCTGCCCGCCTCCCGAAGCGCCATCAGCAGTTCCTGCGCATAGTCGTAAAGCCGGATATATTTCGTGGAACATGCACGGAACATCTGCCCCGTATGGATGGCAAGCAGCTGTGCCGCTCTGACACCCTTCGCTTCATACAATTCCTGAAACACTTCCTCGAGCGGAATCTCCGGATATGCCTCATGCGAATACTGTACGGCGTGTTCCTGACTGAGCGCTTTCTCCCTGCCCTGCACAGAAGCAAGATATGCCTGCTGTAGCTCCTGTGCCTCATAGCGCGCGCCGTAATAGCCATAGAACAGGCTCAAGTGCTCCCACACCTTCCGCTCCGTCTCATCAGTGCGGATATCCACCAGAGTGCCGTATAAGTCAAAAATATAATTGCGGTATTGTTTCATCTCCTGTCCTCCTGTATCAAACGCAACACAGCGTTTCCGTCTCATGTTACAAAATATACTTTTCCATAATATAACAAAATCCCCAGTAAACACTGAGGATTTTATAAGCTGCTGACGGGAATCGGACCCGTGACCTCCGCACTACCAATGCGACGCTCTACCGACTGAGCCACAGCAGCATTCCGGTGACTGTGATATATCTGATCACCAAGTCGTAGTATATCATATTTTTTTCAGATTTGTCAACAGCGTATTGCTTTCTTCAGCTTTGTTTTGATTCTCTGCAGTGCATTGTCGGTGGATTTCTCATCTCTGCCGAGCACCCTGGCGATCTGCTGGTATCCCATGCCGGTCAGATACAGGTCAAGCACCTGTTTCTCAAAGCTGCTGAGTTCCCGCTCGATTGTCTCCTCCAGACGCACTACATTCTCCCTGTCGATCACCAGGTCCTCGGGATTCTGCCCTGTGCGGGAAGCCAGCACATTGACCAGTTCTTCTTCCTCCCCGTCCCGGTTTACACCTGCACTGCCGTACAGCGACACATAAGTGTTGAGCGGAATATGCTTCTGCCGTCTGGACGCCTGCACCGCCGTGTACATCTGTCTGGATACACACAGATCGGCGAAAGTCAGAAAACTGGCGTCCCTGCCGATATCATAATCCCGCAGTGCCTTAAACAGACCGATCATCCCCTCCTGAATCAGATCGTCGTTATCCGCGCCGAGAATATACATGGATCTGGCCTTACTGCGAACCAGATTCTTATATTTGTTCATAAGATATTCTGTGATGCCGTCCTCTCCGTCCCGCAGCCGTACGATGAGTTCCTCGTCACTGTACTGTTCATATTCCTGTTCCATGAAAATCTCCGTTTCCCTTCACGCTGCCGGAATCTCATGTTCCGCCGTCTGCAGCTTCCGAATCTGTTTCCATTCTGTCTTCCCCGTCATCCGTCTCTTTCGATTCCGTTGTCTGCGCCGCGTCTGCCGCTTCCGTTTCTGTATCTTGCTCCCCGGCATTACCGTTCTCTTCCGGTTCCATACCGTCTCCTGACGCAGCATCCTCTTCCGGTTTCATATCTTTCTCCGCATTACCGGTCTCTTCCGGTTCCATACCTTCCCCTGACGCAGCATCCTCTCCCGGTTTCATATCTTTCTCCGCATTACCGGTCTCTTCCGGTTCCATACCTTCCCCCGCTGCCGCCTCCTCTTCCGAATCCTGATCCTCCTCCGCACTTTCATCATAATGTTCTATGATTTCCGCCGCAAAATGCTCCGCCATGACCTGATATCCCGCATGGCTGCCGTGCACGCCGTCCGGTATATACTCTGCCACGACGTTCGCATCGTGGGAATCGAGAATGTTGGAATTATACAGGTCGATCACTTCATAATCATATTCCTGTGCCAATGTCGTGATGGTCTCCGCAAATCTCTGCTGCGGCAGCAGATACTCCCGCTCGCTCATCAGATAATCCTGCAGCACGTTCGGAAGCGGCGTCGCAAAGAAAATCTCCGCATCCGGATAATGTTCCCGCAGTCCGCGCATCAACTCATCCAGATCGCCGCAGAATGTACGCTGCGCCCGGTCCTCCAGATTGCCGAACTCCTTGTTTGACACGCAGAATCCGTCATTTGTGCCACCCATCACGATGATCACATCCGTATCTTCCGGTATCTCCCGATAGCGCTCCACGTAAGGGTCCGACCAGTACCGGCCGATGGAGGAACCGCCGATTCCCAGATTATAAACCTCTTTTGCACCAAGCAGTTCTTTCAGTCTGGCCGGATAGGAATACTGCTGATATCCTTCCTCGCTTTCCAGATTAGAAGCCGCTGTGATGCTGTCACCCAGACAGGCAATCTTCAGTCCTGAAAAATCATATCGGTTCTCCGCGATCCGTTCCCTGTCAGACTGATTCACCTCCAGCGTCTCCTGCAAAGAGGTCCGCAGTTCTCTGCGCTGTGCCAGTGTCATGCCGCCCGGCTGTTCATAGATCCCGCGCCATGCATCGAAAATAGTGTTCTCCGACACGGAACGATTATCTGAAACCGACGCATTCGCTGATACTGTCCCATTACCAGACACCGGCCCGCTATTCCATGCAGTTATATTACCGGACACCGTCATGTTACCCGATACCGTGTCATTGCCCGACACTGTCTCACCGCCCGGTACCGCCGCGTTTCCGGATACCGTGCCATAACCGGGCCCCGCTATATTCCCGGATACCGTACCACAACCGGGCTCCGCTATATTCCCGGATACCGTACTACAACCGGGCCCCGCTATATTCCCGGACACCGTGCCATAACCGGACCCCGCTATATTCCCGGACACCGTACCGCAGCCGAATGCCCCTGTGTTTCCGGATACGGTCCTGTTACCGGATACCGACCCGTTCACGGATACACTGCTGTCCGACAATCGTTCGGCCGCTCCCTGTCCGCCGCCGCTCTGGATTTGTGTGATAAAGAGTTCCAGTTCCTCTCTGTTTTCCGCCCGCTCCATGATCTCCGCCTGCATCTTGCGCACACGGCTCTGTGCCTCGCGATTCCGCTCAAACACCTGCGCCATTTCCAGTTCTTCCTGCTCCTTCGCAAGCTGCCTTTTTGTGTCATAGATCTCGTACGCTTTTAAACCGACCGCCGCCGCCAGAACCGCTGTCAATATGAAGATCAAGACCAGTAATATTTCATTTATTTTTTTCATTTCCCATCAGCTGACTTTCTATCCGACCCGTTGTGCCTGTCATCCCCGCCTCTGCCGCACGATCTCATAAGCCAGCACGCCCGCCGCCACAGAAGCGTTCAGCGAGTCAATGTCACCCTTCATCGGAATCGACGCTGTGAAGTCACACTTTTCCTTTACCAGACGGCCTACACCGTTTCCCTCACTGCCGATCACCAGCCCGATCGCGCCTTTTAAGTCCAGATCGTACATACAGGTGCCGTCCATATCCGCACATACGAACCATAAGCCTTCTTTCTTCAACTCTTCTATCGTCTGTCCCAGGTTCGTCACTTTGGCGACTGGCGTATAGTTGATCGCGCCTGCGGAAGCTTTCGCCACTGTCGCCGTCAACCCGACCGCCCGGTTTTTCGGTATAATGACGCCGTGCGCACCTGCCAGATTCGCGGTACGGATGATCGCGCCCAGGTTATGCGGGTCTTCAATATTATCCAGCAGAAAAATAAAAGGCGCTTCTCCCTGATCTCTTGCTTTTTGTAAAATATCTTCTACCTCCGCATAGGCATATGCCGCCGCATAGGCAATGACTCCCTGATGTCTGCCTGTCTCTGACATCTGGTCCAGCCGCTCCTTCGCCACATATTTAATCAGCGTGCCCTGCTTCGACGCTTCCCGCTTGATGGTCAGAACCGGTCCGTCCTGGCAGCCGTCCTGTACGAACAGCTTGTCTATCGTTCTGCCGGCACGAAATGCCTCTAAGACGGCGTTTCGCCCCTCTATTGTATATTCTGAATATGCCATAATAGTATTTTGTTCCCTTCTAACGATGTATTCTGTCCAGCCTGTGCCGCTGCATTCCACTACCAGGTCATATGCTGTCTGGCGGTCATACATAATGCAAATGCTGTCGGCTTATATCGTCATATTTATTTTCTCGATCGCCGTACGGATCAGATACAACAGCCGTTCCTGCTGCCCCTGCAGATACAGATAACCGCAAAGTGCCTCTAATCCCGTCGCCTTACGGTACTCTATCACGGATGCGTTCTTGGCCGACGAGTAGGATTTGGCATTGCGCCCGCGGTGATAGACTGCAGTCTCCTCCTCCGTCAGATCATTTTCCAGCGCCTCGATCATCCTCGCCTGCACACGGGCATTCACATAGGTCACCGTCTTCTTATGCAGCTTATCGGCAGAGCGGTTGCCCCGCTCCACCACGATCGTCCGGATCACCAGATCATAGATGGCGTCACCGATATACGCTAACGTCAAAGGGGAATAGGTCCGGATATCGACCTGCCCGCATCCGAAATCTCTCTTGATCGCCTCTAAGATCGTCATGCTCTCTTCCATTTGACGCCCTCTCGTGTATCTTCCAGAATAATGCCCTGTGCCGCTAACGCATCACGAATCTCGTCTGCTCTGGCAAAGTTCTTCGCTTTTCTTGCATCCTGTCTTTCCTGAATCAGCGCCTCGATCTCCGTATCCAGAATCTCCTCTTTTTTCTCTACGATCAGACCACAGATATCGGACAGCATCACAATCTCATCCTTCATCGCCTGTATAAAAGCCTTGCCGGACTGCTCCGTCACATGCGTATTCGCGAATTTTACCAGTTCAAAAATGGCCGAAACGGCATCCGCCGTGTTAAAATCGTCGTCCATCGCCTCGTCAAACTTCTTGATAAAGCCCTGCGCCTCCTCAGCCAAAGCTTTTTCCTGCGCACTCATCCCCGTATCCTGCACTTTATCCATCAGATAATTCAGATTCGATACACTGGTTACAATACGGTCCAGTCCGTTCCTGGCCGCTTCCATCAGATCCGCGCTGAAGTTAAGCGGACTCCGGTAGTGCGCCGAGAGCATAAAGAACCGCAGTACCTGCAGATCGTATTTCTCACTGATGTCCCTGACGGTAAAGAAGTTTCCCGCAGACTTGGACATTTTCTTATTATCAATATTCAAAAACCCGTTGTGCAGCCAGTATTTCGCAAACGCTTTATCATTGGCCGCCTCAGACTGCGCGATCTCGTTCTCATGATGCGGGAAGATCAGATCCTCGCCGCCCGCATGGATATCGATCTGATCACCGAGATACTTTTTACTCATCACGGAGCACTCGATGTGCCAGCCCGGACGGCCGTCGCACCAGGGTGACTCCCAGTACGGCTCGCCCTCCTTCTTAGGCTTCCAGAGCACGAAATCAAGCGGGTCCTGCTTCTGGTCTTCACCGGACACCAACAGGGAACGGCCGCCGCTTCGAAGATCATCGAGGTTCTTGTGCGACAGCTTACCGTATCCCTGAAAACTTCTCGTCCTGTAATATACCGTGCCGTCCTGCGCCACATATGCGTGCCCTTTATCGATCAGCGTCTGTATCATCTCAATCATGCCGCCGATCTCCTGCGTCGCCTTCGGGTGCGTGGTCGCTTCCTTCACGTTAAGCGCCTCCATATCTTTACGGCACTCCGCAATATAGCGTTCTGAAATCACGGAAGGGTCCACGCCTTCCTCATTTGCCTTCTTAATGATCTTATCGTCCACATCGGTAAAATTAGAGACGTAATTGACCTCATATCCCTTATGCTCCATATACCGTCTCGCCGTGTCAAAGATGATCATCGGTCTGGCATTTCCGATATGAATCAGATTGTACACGGTAGGACCGCATACGTACATGCTGACCTTTCCCTCCTGCAGCGGCACGAACTCTTCCTTTTGTCTTGACAGTGTGTTAAAAACCTTCATATTGATCCCCGTTTCTGCGCACGTCTTAGTTTCACTTTGTTATAACAGTACCTCTGACGAGTTTGTGTCTAGTGCGCACAGGCACAAATCCCGCAATTCCAAATTGTAACTTTCAATCTGATATACTAACATTCATAATTCTGCCTGCTTGTTCCGGCTTCTGACTTCTCTCTCCAGATCAAGCAGTCTGTTCGTCAGTTCCGTATTGGCTCGCTGTAATCCCGCTATATCCTCCCTGACAGGATCGGGCAGGTTGATCTGATCCAATTCTTCCTGTGGCAGCAACCTGTTATTGCGCTTCACCACCCGTCCCGGCACACCAACTACCGTGGAGTTGGGTGGTACTTCCTCTAATACCACGCTGCCTGCTCCGATCTTGCTGTTGTCACCAATCTTAAAGGACCCCAGCACTTTAGCGCCTGTACTGATCATGACATTGTTCCCGACCGTGGGGTGACGTTTGCCCTGCTCCTTGCCGGTACCGCCCAGCGTCACGCCCTGATACAGCGTCACGTTGTCACCGATGACCGTAGTCTCCCCGATGATCACGCCATTGCCGTGATCTATGAAAAATCCTTTCCCGATCTGCGCCCCGGGATGAATCTCGATCCCTGTCTTCCGCACACCTTTCTGCGAGATCCATCTTGCCAGAAAGTAATGTCCTTTCAGATACATCTTATGCGCCATGCGGTAATAGATCATCACCTTGAAACTGGGATACAGGAACACTTCCATATTGGAGTGGATCGCCGGGTCACGTTCGCGTATGATCCTGATCTCCTCCCTGATATTTTGTATCAAACCCATGTTTTTTCCTTTTCCTGCAATGGAGAACAAAACGAGCAAAGCTCGTTTGCGAGATCTGCTTCGCAGCCTCGTAAATTCGGAGCACTTTCCTATGAAATAAAAATCCGCGGTTCCCGCCCTATTCCGGTTCGGAAATAGAGACGAAATGATCCGCGGTTCCACTCTACTTAAAGAATGCGTCTGCACTCTTTCACTCAAGACCTGTAACGGGGTCAGCCGGGTCAAAGACCGGACTCCGGGGCGCACTTCCCATTCTCTTCGCAAGAACCGTTTTCAGCCGGCGGCGGTTCCTCTCTGCTGCTTCTGACAAAGGTACTCTTCCCTTTCAGCATCCATTCATCCATTGCATTACATCTGATAAGTTTCTGCTATTAGAATATGCAAAAAAACGGATTTTGTCAATCCTAATCTGTCTGCGGAAAAGATCACTGCGCAGACTGCCTCGGACAGCCGCCGCACCCTCCACATTTCTTCTCGCTGACGTCCTCGCTGTACAGTTCTCTGGGACTGGTCAGCATACAGATCGCCTGAGCGGAGATGCCTTCGCCCGTACCGGTAAAACCAAGCCCTTCTTCGGTCGTGGCTTTTACATTTACCTGCCCTGGCTCGATCTCAAGCGCCGTCGCAATATTCTGCCGCATCCGGTCAATATACGGGCGCATCTTCGGCGCCTGGGCGATAATGGTCGCATCGATATTTTCGATCAGGAAGCGGTTCTCCACAAGAAGCTCCCCCACGCGCTTCAGCAGCTCTATGGAGGAGATTCCTTTATATGCAGGATCGGTATCCGGAAAATGCTTCCCGATATCTCCCAGCGCCGCCGCTCCGAGCAGTGCATCCATGATGGCATGCAGAAGCACATCCGCATCCGAATGTCCAAGGAGTCCTTGATCATAAGGTATTTCCACACCGCCCATAATCAGCCTGCGCCCTTCCACCAGGCGATGTACATCGTAACCCATTCCGATTCTCATATTTTTCTCCATTTCTGCGCCGCTTGTTGCGCATAAACTTTTTTGCTCCTTTTGATCATCCATATCTGCATGACAGTTTTACAACGCCTTCACAATATGATCCAGCAGCCTGTCCGCCACTTCTTCCTTACTCATGATGGGCAGTTCCACCGTCTCTTCTTTCGTCAAAATCGTCACTACATTTGTGTCGGTGCCGAAACCTGCGCCCGCCTGTTTCAGATTATTGGCAACAATCATATCAATATTCTTCTTTGCAAGCTTGGCACGGGAGTTCTCCAGCATATGCTCCGTCTCCATGGAAAAGCCGCACAGAAACTGCCCTTCCCTGCGGTGGGCGCCGAGATAGGCCAGGATATCTTCCGTGCGTTCCAGTTCTATGGAAAGCTCCTCATCTTTTTTCTTGAGTTTCTCATCCGCAGTCACCCTCGGACGATAATCCGCCACCGCCGCCGCCTTAATGATGATATCCTGTGCCGGCGCAGCCTCTTTTACAGCCTGTTCCATATCCGCAGCAGATACGACAGGGACTACTTTTACATCTATAGGCGGTTCGATATTTACTTTTCCTGACACAAGTGTCACATCCGCTCCCCGCATCATTGCCGCTCTGGCAACAGCATATCCCATCTTGCCGGTGGAATGATTGCTGATATAGCGTACCGGATCCATTTTCTCCCGCGTAGGCCCCGCAGTAACCAGGACCTTCCTGCCTTGCAGATCCTTGGGCGCCAGCGCTTTAATAATATGCTCGTAGAGCACTTCCGGTTCCGGCATCTTGCCCTCGCCCGTATCGCCGCAAGCCAGATAACCGCTGGCGGGGGTGATCACTTCCATGCCGTACCGTGCAAGCGTCTCCATATTATCCTGCACAACAGGATTCTGATACATCCTCGTATTCATCGCCGGCGCAAAGAGTTTCGGACAAGTACACGCAAGCAGCGTCGTTGTCAGCATATCATCCGCGATACCGTGGGCCGCCTTCGCGATCACGTTCGCCGATGCAGGCGCCACGAGCACTACATCCGTCTGCTTTGCCAGCGACACATGCTCCACCTGAAACTCGAAATTACGGTCAAAAGTGTCCACCAGACATTTGTTGCCGGTCAGCGACTCAAAAGTGATCGGATTGATAAAATTTGTGGCGTTTGGCGTCATGATCACGGTCACATCCGCCTTCTGCTTCACCAGCATGCTGGCCAGTGAGGCGGCCTTATATGCTGCTATGCTGCCCGTGACACCGAGTAAAATATGTTTTCCTGCCAGCATTTTTATCCCTCCGTATTCTTGTTATATATGATACCCAGCCCTTTCAAGGTCAATTCATTGTCGTATACGATCTTTCTCTTACAATAAGGAACTATGCTTCCTGCCAGCCCGCCTGTCGCCACTACCGGCGCTTCATAGCCGAGTTCATCAAAAATTCTCTCGATCATGCCGTCCAGGCAGGCTGCCTGTCCCATCACGATACCGCTCTTCATACAGTCGATGGTATTCCTGCCGATTACCTTCTTCGGCGCCTCCAGACTGATCCGCGGAAGCTGGGACGTGCGATTGACAAGAGAGTCCAGCGAAACCTTAACACCCGGCAGGATCATGCCGCCGATGTAGTTCTTCTTATCGTCCACCACGCTGATCGTCGTCGCCGTCCCCATGTCGATCATGATAATCGGCGCACCGTAGTACTGCAGTCCCGCCACCGCATTGACTACCAGATCCGAGCCGAGCTGCCCCGGATTATCCATGAGGATATTCAATCCCGTCTTCAGTCCCGGTCCCACCACGAGAGGCGTTCTCTGGAACAGTTTCTCCAATGCCGCTTTGATGATATTATTGACGGGCGGCACTACCGAAGAAATAATACTGCCCGTGATCTCTTCCATGCTGATATGGTACAGTTCAAACAACGTGCGAAACTCCACCACGTACTCCAGTTCCGTATTGGACAGATTCGTGGACACACGCTCCACAAAACGGATCTTTTCTCCCTCGATACAGCCGATCACAATATTGGTATTTCCGATGTCAATCGCTAAGATCATGCCTGCTCCCTGCTTTCTATACTATTTCTGTTTATAAGTTCTTCCACTGACTGAACTTATTTGTGATTTTCTCTGATTATCAGACCGGCCGGCCGCACCTCGTCAGCGGCCGGTCTGCGCTTATGCGCCATAGTGTATTGTTCTCTCTATTTATAAATTTCGTAACAGTTCAGCATTCGGCTTCCCTGTCACATCTGCTGCACACAAAATGCTCCAAAGTCGTATTTGGGTGCCTGCACAACTCGCAACATCGCATACAGAGCGATTTTACCCGCTAATAGTGCAATGTTAAATCGTTACCATATTTCTGCTTTTACTGCATTCTGGCAGCTGCCTGCCGTGCCTCCGCCACATGCTCCGGCTTCTCATAGACCGGTTTTACTCTCGTCAGCGCAAAGCCGACACCCGCCACGATGATTGCCGCTACAACCGCCTCGACAATACCGTTAAACGTCACGACGCCCATGATCACGTCGAGCACAGCCTCCCCGGCTACGCCCACTGCCTGCGCATAGGCTTCTTTATATAAGATAAAAATACCGCTCATAACAAACAGCGTATTGGTAAACGCACCTGCCAGTCCCGCATATGCGAGCGCGATATTGGCAGACTCTTTCTTATTGCCGCTCACCGTGAGAACTGCCATCAGTACACTGCCCGCAGCGATACCGATGATCGTGCATACGATCGCACTGAATGTATCAGGCAGCAGCCTGATCAGAAAAGCCCTGACGGAGATAAACAGAATCAGAGACGCCAGTAAATTTACAACAATCTTACCTGTCTGCCCCTCGCCCTTAAGCGCCCTGCGGATCAGGAGATAGATGAAATAAGGCACCACGCCGACCAGAATTCTCGGTACAAAACAGATATATAAGCTCTTAAAGATACCGGACACGCCGACTACGTTGTATGCCAGAACCGGCGAAAACACGAACGCCGATGCCGTAGCTGCCTTAAATGTGTTGTTGATGAAACTGGTCAGACCAAATACGAATCCCAAGAATGCACCTTTCTTCGGTCCGAGAAATAGCGCTCCAAGGATAACCGGGATATGAATGATCGTCGCGTTGATGACTACAAGCGGGATGTATCCCAGCGGTGTGAATGCCATAATCACGATTATGGCGGTGAACAGTGCCGTAAGCACAAGTTCATAGGTTTTTTCATTTTTCATGGTACAAATCCTCCTGTTATTATTCTCATACGAGATACAATACGGTGTCATCATACCACATTGATATTTTATTGACAATGTTTTTTTAAAGAAGCAATCCATTGTAGCGACATTAAGGGGCGCACCGCTTTCCGGCGCACCCCTTAATCATGCTTCGTGCTTTTACCTATTTTCTAAACTCTGAGCGTAAATGCCGAAACCAGACCGCTCAACTCGGTCGCCTGTGCATTCAGTTCTTCGCTCGTCGCAGACGTCTCCTGCGCTGCCGCCGAGTTATTCTGAACTACTTCCGCAATTCTCTCTACCGCTACGTCCGCCTGTTCCATGCTGCCTGCCTGTTCAACGGATATTTCTTTCATTTTCTTTGCGCTGTTTGCAACCGTCTGTATGCCTTCTACCACTTCTTTCAGTGACTCGGAGGCTTTGCTTGCGTATCTGTTTCCTTCTTCCACCTCATGCATCGCCGTTTCAATCAATGCTTTGGAATTTACAGCGGATTTCGCGCTCTGCTCTGCCAGATTGCGGATCTGGTCTGCCACCACCGCAAATCCTCTTCCTGCTTCTCCCGCCCTTGCCGCTTCAATCGAGGCATTTAAGGACAGAAGATTGGTCTGACTTGCAATATCCTCAATCTGAACAATAATCTCGCCGATCTTTTCAGAAGCCTCGCTGATGCGGTTCATCGCCCCCATCATCGCTTCCATATCGCCACGGCTGTTCTCCGCCACACTCGCATACTTATGTGCCTCATTATAAGCCGTTCCGAGCTCATCTGCAGTTGTCTTGATTCCATTGCTCAGTTCATTGATCGTTGCCTGCATTTCCTCTACCGAAGCGGCCTGATCCGTAGCGCCTTCCGCTACCGACTGTGCAGCCTCTGCAAGGTTTGTAGCGCCCGCCAGCACCTGTTCGGTTGCAGAATTGACGCCTTTGAGTGTTGCATTTATCTGATGATCCAGTTTTCTCATTTCCATCAATAAAGAACTGTACTCACCTACATATTGGTCTTCACATTCTGTTGTGACGGCAAAGTTTCCTTCAGCCATCTCATTTAACACCCTGCCCATGTCAACGATAATCGCCTCGACCCGGTCCGCCATGACCTGAACACTTCCGACGAGGTCTGCAATCTCATCCTCCGACTCAACTACCGGAAGCGCCGAATGAATATCCCCGTCTGCAAAGGTGGCAAATCTATCCTTTAATTCGTTCAGCGGCTTCTCGATCCCTGTTGAAATGTTTCCTGAAAGTTTCATAGCATAGAAAATAACACAGGCTATTACAACTGCTATCACCGCTAATAATATGTAAAATAGCGATCCCAGAAATGCTCTCTTCTTGTGACCCACAGAAGAGTTTACCTCCATCAGGTTTTCCAGTGCGTCATCCAATGCCTGATACTTTGGCGCCGCCTCCACGGCCATCAGATCCTGCGCCTGCATGCATTGCTCCGTATCTGTTGTCGCCCCAAGCTCAGCCACCTGTGCATCAATCTGCTTATATTCTGCCCATGCTTTATCTATAGCTTCCATGCAGGCGTGTCCTTCCTCTGTGACCATCGTAGGACGGACAACCTCCAACAGCCTCTCAAATTCGGAAACAGCCTCCTCATGCTGTTCTAACATGTTCGCAATCTGCTCATCACTATCATACCCGATGATTCCTCTTGTGGCGGCACGTACCTCCGCCGATTCATTCATGACTAGCGCAATATCCCCCTGCGGATATGCATAATTGTCCAGAACGTGCTCAAACTCTATGACCATATAGAACATAGCCGCCAGGATCAATACCGATAATACGCCGAAGATCCCGATAATCTGTGAGAATGACTTTTTCAGCCGGACACCTATCCTCATTTTGTTAAGTTTTTGAATCACTATGTAACCCTCCTCTGATATTATATTTGCCGCTGCTTCCCCGGAATATGATTTGCAGTTTTCCTAATTTCTTATATGTGGCATAGGTGAACCTTTCCCTTGTACAAAAAATTGATCATTCCCAAACTCTCCATTGCAACATGCTTACTTTAATAATACCACTGTGGTTCTGAGATTCAAGTGTTTTGAATGTTTTCTTCTTTATTTTTTACGAAAATATCCTTTTCTTCTACTCATGTCCACATAAATATCTTTATTGTGCACACAAAAACGGGGCTTCCTTCCCGACCCGTGAGCGGATGATCCGCCGCCGGAACCGGTTGAAGCCCTGCTTTTACCAGCACATATATAATTATATGTTTCTGATTATTTATTCCCTGTTCTTAAAATGAATAAAATGATAGCTCTCCATGATCTGCATATATTTCACGACCCGCGGATACAACGGCTCCACTTCCTCGCCAAACTCCGCTTTCTGCAGATCAGCCAGTTCCATCACGCTCCGCTCACCATCGATCAACGGCCATAAGAAACTGCCGTACTTCTCCATATGGACCTTCGTAACCTCAGGCCGCTTGAAAAGCTTCTGGGCAATCCAATTGTATACGCCCGTATTCTTCACTTCCAGAACGATAATTCCCTCGTCGTCGGTACTCCACGTAAGTTCCGCCGCACGCTCCGGAATCAGATCAAGATAATTCTTCTGCTGCTTTTTCTTCCTCATCAGTTCTTACTCTTCTTCCACAGGGAGAACTTAAGCAGACACAGAATCATAACCGCCATCAGTACAACACCGCCGATATTGCCGAGATTCAACGAACCGGACAGATCCATGCTGATGCCGCAGACTGCCAGAATGGCCAGCATGATACCTACCAGGCCTTCTCCCGCGATCATACCCGCGCAGTACAGCGTGCCGTCTGTAGACTGACGCTCTTTCGTCTTGGCATCCACTTTCTTTCTGCCATCCATGAACATGCGGACAACGCCGCCGATCATGATACTTGCATTTAAGTAGATCGGCAGATACAGACCGATTGCAAAAGGCATAACCGGAATCCGTAAGATCTCCAGACCAAGTGCAAGGAATACGCCGATAAATACAAGGTTCCAGGGCAGTTCACCACCCATGATACCCTCTACGATCATCTTCATCAAAGTCGCCTGAGGCGCCGGAACCTCTGCACCGCCGTAGCCCCATGCCGCGTTTAAGAGGTACAGCACGCCGCCGATGGCAAGTCCCGAGGCAACCACGCCTACCAGTTCACCAATCTGCTGTTTCTTTGGTGTTGCACCGAGCAGATAGCCTGTCTTTAAATCCTGTGACGTATCGCCCGCAATCGCCGCGATGATACAGATAACGGAACCGATGGCGATGGCACCCGTCATACCGGTAATGCCGCTGTCACCTGTTGCCTTAATCGCAATTGTTGCGATCAGAAGCGTAGCAATCGCCATTCCGGACACCGGGTTATTGGAACTTCCGATCAGTCCTACCATACGGGAGGATACTGTCGCAAAGAAGAAACCGAATACAACAATAAGCAATGCACCCAGAATGTTAACCGGAATTGCCGGAACAAGCCAGATGATCAGAATCATTGCCACGATACCGGTCAGCACAATGTGCATGGGCATATCCTGTGCCGTTCTTGCACCGCTTGTATTCTTACTGCCCTTCATACTCTTGATGGAATCCCTGAACGTAGTGACAATAAGCGGCAGAGATTTGATCAGCGAAATAATACCGCCGGTAGCGATCGCGCCGGCACCGATATATCTCACATAAGAACCCCAGATACTGGAGGCGCCGCCTGCCTCATAAAGCTGTCCGATCGTGGTGCCCGCGTCCGCCGGATACATCCATGTGTTTGCACCGAACAGACAAATCATCGGAATGATCACCATCCAGCCAAATAAGGAACCTACAAACATATAGGAAGCAATCTTCGGTCCGACAATATAACCTACACCGAGAAGCGCCGGATAGACTTCCATACCCAGTTCGCCCTTAAAAGCACGGAACTGCGCCGAAATATCCGCCGGAATGACCTTAATGCCGTCCACAAGGAACTTAAAGACCGCCGCCAGTCCCATACCACTGAATACAGTAGAAGCATTGGAACCGCCTTCCTCACCTGCCAGAAGCACCTCCGCACATGCCGTTCCTTCCGGATACAGAAGCGTCGCATGTTCCTTCACAATCAGTGCATTGCGCAGGGGAATCATAAACAATACGCCCAGTATACCGCCGCAGAGCGCGATCAGCGTGATCTCCACAAGACTCGGCATATCACACAAGCCGTCTTTTGCCCATAAGAACAGCGCCGGCATCGTAAAAATTGCACCCGCCGCCAGAGACTCACCGGCAGAACCGATGGTTTGCACCATGTTGCTCTCCAAAATGGAGTTTTTCTTCATAATGACACGAATCACACCCATAGAAATAACCGCCGCCGGAATCGACGCGGACACGGTCATGCCGACACGCAGTCCCAGATACGCATTCGCTGCGCCGAATACGATGGCAAGGATAATTCCCATGATGATCGATGTCACCGTAAATTCCGGCGTAATCTTCTCCGCCGGGATATACGGTTTGAACTCTTTGTTGTCGTTCATCTTTCCCTCTCCTTTATAATGTTTTGTAACAGTAAAATCGAAAACTTCCCTGACTGCAAAGTTTTCAATACAGTTAGAATTATACTGGAATTGTAAAGTTTTTACAAGAAAAGATTTCAGATTTGTGTCACGTCTTGTAATTTCTGACAATATGAGCGGTCTGCACATAAGATTGTTTATTTGATTTCCATAAAATGATTCCGTCTGAAATCTCCTGCCCTTAAAATGGTTCATAAAAAACCTTACGCCGCACACTTGTAAAGCCGTATCTTTTTCGTGTATAATAGTAATCTATTCATGCAGTCTCGGGGACAGGCATATCTCCTGTCTGTCCGGTCCATAATCCGCAGAACTCAGACTGCGCATAAGAAAGGAACATAAAATCATGACCGAATTAAAACCCATCAAAGAAGGTAAAGTACGTGAGATCTACGACAACGGCGACACACTGATCATGGTTGCCACAGACCGCATCAGCTGCTTCGACGTGATTCTGAACAATCAGGTGACGAAAAAAGGCGCCGTACTGACACAAATGTCCAGATTCTGGTTTGACATGACACAGGATATCCTGCCTAACCACATGATCTCCGTGGACGTAAACGATATGCCCGAATTTTTCAGACAGGAGCAGTTCGACGGCAACAGTATGCTGTGCCGCAAGCTGGAAATGCTGCCCGTCGAGTGCATCGTGCGCGGCTACATCACCGGCAGCGGCTGGGCAAGCTATGTGAAGAGCGGTACCGTATGCGGCATAAAACTGCCGGAAGGCCTGCAGGAGTCAGACAAGCTCCCGGAACCGATCTACACCCCTTCCACTAAAGCGGAGATCGGCGACCATGATGAAAATATCTCCTACGAGCAGAGCGTGGATTATCTGGAAAAAAGATTCCCCGGCAAAGGCGAAGAATATGCCTCCAAACTCCGCGATTACACTCTCATGCTCTACAAAAAATGCGCGGACTACGCGCTCACCCGCGGTATTATCATCGCAGATACCAAGTTTGAGTTCGGTCTGGATGAAAACGGCAATATTGTTCTCGGTGATGAAATGCTTACGCCCGACAGTTCCCGTTTCTGGCCCGCGGAAGGATACGAGCCGGGACATGCACAGCCTTCCTTCGACAAGCAGTTCGCAAGAGACTGGCTGAAGAGCCATGAGGGGCATGACTGGACGCTGCCCGATGAGATCGTGCAGAAGACCATCGATAAGTATCTGCAGGGATATGAACTGCTGACCGGGACGAAACTGTAGAAGGAGCAGATTTATCCCGCCAACTGCCAAGTCAGGCAATTCCGGTTTTGGATTTCGCTCTGTGGTTTCAGATAATCAGATATAAAAAATCGAACAAGTTCGATTGCGAGATTTGCCTGCTGCAAACTCGGATAACCGGAGACATTTTTATAGCCCAAAAACACCTGTCAAGGAATCAACCCCGGCAGGTGTTCTTTGCTGCTCAATTATTCTTCACTGCACTTTAACAGAAAATCCCTCATAGACTCCAACCGGCACATCGTCCCCGAAAGAATACTGCTCCATCGTTTCTTCTTCAAATCGATATACCATAGCAGAATTCTTCTCCGGATCGACGATCCAATACTCTCTGACACCAGCGGTCTGATATTTAAAAAGCTTTGTAAAATAATCCATCTGCCTGCTGCCCGGTGAAACGATCTCAATGATCCAGTCCGGTGCGCCGTTGCAACCCTTGTCAGTAAGCTTACTGCTATCACAGATCACGCTGATATCAGGTTCTACATAATTTGTGTCATTTGCGTTAAGGAAGACTGCAAACGGAGCCAAGTAAACTTTACAGTTGCCGTCATTGGAATCAATGTAATCAGCTATTCTACGTGATAATGAGAAGATAATATCCTGATGTCTCCTGTTTGGCGGCGCCATATAATAGATCCTCCCGTCGATTAATTCCGCCCGTTCTCCATCCGGCAAAGCATAAATATCATTTATCGTGTAAATTTCTTCTTTTTTCAATGCTTCCATAATATCCGCCTCCGCTCGTATTTATATTATATCCAATCTTTGCAGGAGGAACAACCGGTTTGTTTTATTTACCACCAAAAGAGCGTCTTTGGCCTGATATCTGCACCGGCATAAATTTGTGCCGGATCTATCTTTCAATTTCAAGTTTCCCCGTGTATCCAGCAACGGAAGCATATATGTCCTTATAATTTCTTCAAATTCATCTTTCGCATTTTTCTTACGTACTTCCAACTTTTCTTTCATAATAATCCCCACTTCTAAAGACGTTCCAAAGACATATATACATTATACGACATATTTCGCTTTTAATCTATAAATATTTGTAATTTGTTTTACATAACTCTTGCGAAATATATATATATTCTGATATAATAACTAGACAGCACGAATTTGCATATAATATACAGGACGTTATGGGTAAGCCCATTTTAGTCATACGGACTTCTTGAGTCAGGATCAAACATTGTAGTCAGGAAGTACGAAGGTTCTCTGCAAAGAAGATTGCAGAGGATTGAGTAGGAGGCTAACCATTAATTGATTAGCCGTCCTCTCACACCACCGTGCA
>CALGVA010000069.1 GCA_937920345.1 uncultured Lachnospiraceae bacterium | reverse complement strand
CCGGATCAAGGGGCTATTCTGTCTGTCCTGTTCCTACAATAAACTTACACTATCACGTCAATACCTCTGCTTGACTTTGTATAAAAAATATTTTACTATATAAAAAAATACAAACTGCAAGGAAAACCAAAATGAATTACGACCTGAAACCCAAAGAATATGAAATTATGAAATATATATGGGCGAACGCCCCTGACGGTGTCACTTTCGGCGAGATTCATGACCACGTGAACAGTCTTGGTAAGCAAGAATCCCGGCAGAGAGTCAACTGCTTTATCCAGTCACTGCTTAATAAGGGAATCCTGACCGCCGATGGAGAAGACAGACACAAGATCTACTCCCCCACACTCCCGAAGCAGGAGTATGATCAGATGCTTGCGAATAAACTACTGGACCAGTTGTTTGACGGTTCTCTGAAGACATTTATGCTGGCTCTTTCCGGCGGAGACAGAATCTCCGAGGAGGATGCCAGGGAACTGCGTAAACTACTACGAGAAAGGAATCGGAAGAAATGAATCTTCTTTTGACCATGTCCCTCAGCGGCAGTATTATTTTCACAGTATACCTGCTTATGAAACCTGTCTTTAACCGCTGCTGTACCGCCCGTTGGCAGTATCGTGTGCTAAGAATCTGCATTCTTCTCTATCTGATCCCATACCAGTGCCTTAAAGATCAGTTTTACATACTATGTAAGACGCTGTTCGGATACCGGAATCCTGCAAAAGAAAATCTGTTTACCTATAAAAACTGGAATACCATATACATAACCACCGACGGAAAAATGCACTATGCCTATGGACTGCCGCTGCTAATCGTCGCTGTCATATGGCTCGCCAGTGTCTCCGTTATATTATACCGCCAGATAAGAGAGTACCGTTCCTGCCGGAGTAAGTGGATGCTTTTTTCGGAAGTCTCCGATCCGGAGATTTGTACGCAGCAGGCGTCAGGCGATATTCCGCCTGCCGTTTCGGGTAAATCGGCGAAAATCATATTCTGTCCCCTCATCAAAAGCCCGCTTACCATTGGGCTGTTCCATCCGGTCATCATATTACCAACCCAGTACCGCACAGAAGATCTGGCTTTGTATCTGTCACATGAAACCGTTCATATCAGCAGCCACGATGCGTTATGGAAGCTGCTTGCATTTCTCACCCTGTTACTGCACTGGTATAATCCGTTCTCCTATATTCTTTTCCGTGAAATATGCACAGTAAGCGAGAAGCACTGTGATGAAATGGTAACTGCTTCTTTAGACGAGACACAAAAGGCGCACTACGCAGACCTGATCATCGAATCCGCCCGGAGCCACACCGATTCAAAAGCGCTCCTGACCGGTACTTTTTCTACCGGTCAGAGCCAGACGAAAGAAAGGATACTGTTTATGACCCGTCCGAAATGTAATGCAGTCTATTCTAAAGTCATCACTGCCCTGCTGATCGGCATCATCGCTCTGTCCATGCCGGTATCTGTGCTGGCGTACCAGCCCCTGTCCGTCTATCATGACAGGCAGGACTATAAACCGGAGGCAGATGTCATGTATATTATCTTCGAAAGCCAGCCATGCCCGCTTGACGATCCATATGAAATGAATATCGATTTCTCCTTATCAGATAATATCATGATCGATGAATCCGGCAATCAATACATCATTACCGGTGATGACGCACAAGCCGCTCTCTCCTGCTCCCATGAATACATAGCCGCTCAACGCAGATACCATATGCAAAACGGCAGCGGCTGCACCACATATATATATGAGGGCACGTACTGTAAGAAGTGCCATGACTGCCTGCAGGAAAATCTGGTCGGCCAGAATACTCTGGTAAAGTGCCCGCACTAGCTTTCATGTCAGAGCAGGCTGCTGTGGTCTAACCTCAGGAGTTTTATCTTACATAATCCTAAAACTGCACGGGAAATGTCTGTTTTCCGGACATTCCCCGTGATGAATCAAATTAATACGTTACACATACATTCCAGGCCCGTATGGTTTTGGATAACATGCTGCTTATGGACACTGACGGCATTATTCCATCATATTAATTTTCGCAATACTGATCTTTTCCTCAGATGAATCAATCTGCATACATGCACTGCCATCCAAAGTATGCCAGATATTGCCATAGGAATATTCTTCACCAAACAAAAGCAGATTTGCGTACGTCTGTGTCTCCGGTTCAATACACCATATTCCGTTTCTCGTAGATACGATAATCAGATCATCCAATAGCATGTAAGCAAATTTTCCGCCCATCTCCTCGAGGGAAATACATTCCAATTGCCCTGACTGGTAATCATATAGCCACAATTCATCATCTGACTCATAGGATTCTCCCCAGATACAGAATTTATCATTTGCGACCGGATGCATTATTTTTGATGGCGTCAATAACGTAATCATTCCATCTTTTTCCCTGTCTTCAATGTAGATACTGCCGGTTTTAAAATATTTTTGTTTTGCACCATCAGGAGTGTGCATTTCATAAGTACATTTTTTGCCGTCAATAATGGATATCTGTTCATACGGTGATGCCAGATCCAGTCCCTCTTTTTCGAGTTTTATTTCTTTCCTTATGATATCATAGCTATAAAGTTTAATCGGATGTCCATTCTTTTCCAGATCGTCCTGATCATACCAATATATTTTCTGGTCCGCAAGATTTGGTATGATGTCCCAGAGTTCTCCTTCTGTATCGCCATCTGAAAAGATTGTCTCCGCCACGCTGTCCTTCTCTGTCAATGACAGCATTTTTATACGCCATGACATATTTTCTCGTCTCGGATACTCCTCCCAGATCAGTATCTTCCCATCTGTACATAGATCCGTAATTGCGATAATGTCTTCCGCCTGATACAATATTTTTGTATCTCCGGACTGTATATCGTATGACATCACCTTCGTATAATGCTCTGATGTCGGTTCTATGGCGCCTTTCCCTTCATGGTCTGTCAGATAATCAATATAGTCTGCTTCATAATAGATCATTTCATCATATACAGTCCATGCAGATACATATGCGTATTCTGGTTTCGGAACATCTATAATCTCTAAACGGACCCGTTCTTTAAGATAGTCCGCTTCTGTATAGACTGTCATTTCTTTTTTCTGTTCCCGAAAATCTAAAACACTGTCGTCCCTGCCGCCACAGCCTGTAATACTGACTATGATCATACATATCAGCGCTATACACCGTTTTCCCATAAATCTGCTACTTTCTTTTAATAAATTAAATATCTTTCTGATTCCTTATTAATGCTGTTGAAAGCTTCTGATAATGTCACATTATGAATACCATAATATGCATCATTATTATTGCAGTCAACAATCCGAACTGTATCTGTAGATCTATTAATATAATCCAAACTTAAATAATGTCCTGAAGCATGTCCTCCATAATAATTGATGTACTGCGTTCTGGCATGAAGAATCACAGGCTTACAATTTGTCAGGGAACCAGTTGTTTGACGGTTCCCTGAAGACATTTATGCTGGCTCTTTCCGGCGGAGACAGTATCTCCGAGGAGGACACCAGGGAACTGCGCAAACTGCTACGAGAAAGGAATCGGAAGAAATAGAGTAAGACTCTGTTCGGAGAATTCTGAAACCGTACAGGAAATGCCCGCTTTCCGGACATTTCCTGTGACGAATCGGATTATATATGATACATACATAGCAGCATTTAAGCAAACGTCAATACAATATCCTCCACAGGAATCCCCAGAGCATGAGAAATATAATCTACTATGTCTGCTTCCGGCATATCAGCCCCGCCGTCTTCGACAGCTATACTCACCCTGGCAGAAATAATTTCCCCATCTGCATAGCTTAGATCAATCTCACAATCCGTGACCCCCATCTCCTCTTTGATCGTTTCGGCCAATGTTTTTCTAAGGTAATCAAGATATGCCTGCTCCTTGTCGGTGTTTGTGTTTGTATCCACATTATCGATATAGTAATCCTTTGTGGTAAATGCTTCCATGTCCATACATTCCAGATTGATATTCTCTTCCTCCAGCTTAAGGTACTCCGCCGCAACCGCCTTGAGCTGATCCAGTTCGTCTGCATCCGCAATCTCATCCCTACACGCAACCATAATATTGGCGGATGTAATCTCCTGATCGGAACCGTCCAGATAAACCCACACTCCGGCGATATTATCCGGATCATAATCACTTATCACCTGTTTCAGTTCTATTTCTTTCTTATGCCGCTGTCTCTGCATAGGGCTTTCGTCCGCATATGTGATGACGCCTCCGCTCTCCCGGTTCGCGGAGGCTCTTGCCGTACCAATGCAAAGGGTAGCGCATATAACGATCCCGAGCAATATACCGGATATAAAAACTGTTTTTTTAGAAAAATCTCTGTGTCTCATAATAGCCTCCAGTCTTTCTTTCAGGTTCTTCTTGTCCTCAAACATCGTGATCGAAGCGGGAATCCCTCTCACCGTATCAGCCGCAACTGTAATCAATGCATCGCCGTAATGCTGTTTCTGGTCATTGTCATATTTCTTTATAACGGCTTCATCGCATGCCAGCTCACACGCCCTGTTGATCTCCCGGCATACACAGTGGATAACCGGATTAAACCAATGCAGTGCACCGGCAAATACCAGCAGCCATTTCACTGCAATATCATGCCGTCTCATGTGTGTCATTTCATGTAAAAAAATACTTTGGAGTTCCGTTTCCTCATACTTTTTATCCGGCAGAATCATCTCGGGATGCAGCACGCCGATCAAAACAGGAGTCGCGACAAACGCGTTCTGATACAGCCGCGGCGTATGGCCGCCGCCTGACAACACACACAGCAGTTCCGCTTCCTGCCGGCCTGCACATTTGTTATACCTCCTGATCTTCCGGACGTACCGCACATAGCCTGCCACATGGTAACCAAGCGTCAAAAGCATTCCGGACTGCCAGATGCCAACCAGTATCGCCGCTGCAGCCGGCGCATGTACCGCAGTCTGCATGGTTTCCTGTCCGCTTTCCGGCTGTGGCGCTAATACGGTATTTACCGGCTTTTCCAGTGCCGTATCGGCAATCCACTGCGCCAGATCATGCGCTGCGCCCACCGGCGCGGCCGGACGGCTCCATACGGGCGGCACGGCAGCCTCAGATAAAGGCAGTATCAAAGCGATAATCACCGGAAACCACATGTAATATTGAAATGTCTTCGGCAGCCTGTCCTTGATCACCGGCTTGATTGCAAACAGAAAAACCGACACGATACTGCCGGTAATTGTCATCGTAAGAATAAGCGTAATAACATCTATTGTATGTGCTTCCATACCGCTCATTACTTCTTGTCCCCCATCCGAAAATACGCCTTCAATTCATCGATATCGGCTTCTGTGAGATCCCCGCTCTGGCAGAGCGCCGCAACGAAGTTCCTGGCACTGCCTTCGTAGAGCTTATTGATCAGGCTCTTTTCCCTTGCCATAATGTAATCTTCCTTCAGGATATTGGGTGTATAATAACGCACCTCTTTCTCCTGCACCGAAACCGCTCCCTTTCCCGCCAGCCTCCGCAGCAGCGTCGCGATCGTTGATTTTTCCCAGCCCTTTTTGCGATTCAGTTCCGTGCGGATGTCACTGAACGTCACAGGCTGTTCCTCCCGCCAGAGTATCTTCATCACTTCCAGTTCCGCATCAGAAATCTTACAGTTTACTGTATTCATTGTTTTGTTCCGCTTTCTCGTGTTACGTTTGTAACACAGTTTTATTGTACTTTAGCATATTCGGGATGTCAACTGGAAATTCCAGTATTAATATTTTAATTTTCACGGACACTGCAAATACTAAATGCAAATAAAATCCCTAAAGCTGCAAATATTGCGCTGCAGATTTTCGATCCGCCAAACATGATAAAATACGCATAGCCTTTCTGCAAAAACCTATTTGCCATCCCCAGTCCCGTAACTGTCATAACCATCCAAAATATCCCAGCCACAAGATAAATGCACAAAATAAAAACCTGTATCACAAAAAGTACACGCAGCGCTTTTGTATGTACGGAACACACCACATAGTGGAATATCCATCTTCCAGCCATATACGCCGGCAGGAAAAACAGAAACGGTAAAATAACCATCGGAAGCGTGGGGTAATTTCCCTCAAGGTTATAGTAGCTTTCCATCCTCCCCCGGCAATACAGATATCCGACCGTAGTAATACAGATCACAGCAAGCGTCTCAATCATTAATTTCCCTTTCTTCATTATCTCCCTCCTATTAACAGTCATATATCATCGTTATACTATTTTATTTGCTTTTCGCGAAATTGTTTACAAACCTTAGTATTCTTTCAATGCAATATTAACATGTGGGAAATAAAAGTTAAACTCTTATTTCCCACATTAGAGAACTCAGTCCTGTCCTAAATTACCTAAACCAAATTACCCGGATTCCTCTCGATGATCGTATTGTTGCAACGCAGTTCCCACGTACTCCCTCCTCGAGATATTTTACATTTAGCATAGCCATAAATCCAATACTGAACCGTACCATTTGTCTCAACCCATGTACCATGTCCAGGGAATGAAAAAGATGTATTTGACTGTACACTATACGTTTTTGGCTCCCCTCTATGATCCTCCTCAGCTATATATTTGACAATTCGATCTGATATGGTAAAAGCCTTATCAAGCTGTTCAAACGCTCCTTCAACCCTATCTAATCTATATCTGGTTCCAGACTGCGTATATATCATATCTAAACGTATTCTTGTTGTCACACCGCCGTCTGTCACGACTGCCTGCGGTTGTATACCCAGTTCTTGTTCAACAGGAATCGTAATCTCTATTGTCGAAGACACTTTCAGTTGATCTCCTTCCTGTTCCATCGTCCTATTGACATTAGTAACCGGCACCTCTATTGTTTTTCCATCAGTACAATCTATGAGACACACTGTTTCAGCAGCATTTGACTCTATATGACTTTGTTCCGCTGCATAAGTATTCATACTATTTCCCAAAAGCAACAATGCACTCAAGCATAAACACATTATTTTCTTAAACATAAAATACCTCTCTTTCTTAGTTTACCAGTTAATTGTTTCATTTTACGGGCTACGTATGATTTATAAATCATTTTTAATACAATTTAGTAAAATATGTATTTTACTAAATTGTATAATTATTTTTTTCATATGTCAATAGTTTAATCTTCCCAATAAAAATATTCTTCCTTTTCGCGAAATCTAAGGGAAGAATATTTTATACAAACAATACCATATTACGTAATAAATAACACCGCAGCAGCAATCAAAAAATGATGAGAACCGCCATCGCTATATATGCCGCATTGCGCAACAGATCCAAAGAAGTGCTGTTTGCTCATTACTCCCTCACCACCTTATAACTATTGATCCGCGGCGCCTTGAAATCCATAAGAGCAATCCGCCGTAATTCCTCCTGTTCGATATACGGTGCCGCCAGACTCTCCGGTACGAAGCTAATCCCATCAAATGTAATCAGATACGGGATCAGCTTCGTACTGTTGTCGATCTCAAATCCGAACTGATAGTGCGGCGGAAAAAGCTCCCTGATAAACACGCCAACCTCCTGCAAAGCAAAATTACAGTACAGGTAATTCGAGTGCAGCAGCTCTTCCTTCGTGATACCGCCCTGATATGCCGGATTCCCGCAGCCCGTGACAAGCACAAGCTCATCTGTCGCAAACACATCGCACCGGAATCCAGCGTGGTAGAACGGCAGATAGGAGTACGCCACATCCAGCAGATTGTCCTGCAGCGCCTGCAGCAGATCACCCGAATGGCCGATCGTGATCTTCACGGCGTGATCAGGGTGCGTCTCCATATATCCTCTGATCAGCGGAAACAGATAACACTCATAGATCGTATTCGTCGTCCCGATCCGGAAGGTTTCCTGATACTTTTTTAGCGAATTGACTTCCTGAATTCCCGCTGTCTGTAATTCCAGCATTCTTTTTGCATAGAAAAGAAAAGCCTCTCCTTCTCTGCTCAGGGTGACTTTTCTCTTATTTCTGTCAAATAACTGCTTGCCGATCTCCCGCTCCAGTTCGGCAATCCGGTTGGTCACCGTGGACTGCGCGATAAACAGCGCATCCGCGGTTCTGGTAAAATTGCGGTACTCCGCCAGCGTGACAAACGTCTGTAGAGATTGCGTGTCCATGTGTGGGCTCCTCTCTAATCATTTAACGATTCCATCAAAGATTCTGCATATACAACGTTTATTGATATATTTATTCAAATTTCAAATTAGTCATATCTAATTAATCGTATTTACAAATAATATAACATGCAGATATACTAAAGACAAGCAAAAACAACTTATACACATGATGTGGAGGTATATGCAATGAATATCACATACACAGATTCCAAAAACTTTTCGAAGAAGAACTTACAGCAAGTACCCTGCAGTCATCCCGATTTTCTCGCACTTTGTGCCGAACTGGACCAGTTTCTCAATCGTGCCATCGGCGGGGAAGACAAACGGGAGAAATATAAGAAATACAATCACTTAGACACTATGGACTATGTGATCGTTGCCTACGACGGACAGCACGCCGCGGGCTGCGCGGCGCTGCGGAAATACTCGGATACCGAAGTGGAAGTCAAGCGGGTTTTCGTGCAGGAATCTTACCGCGGGCAGAATATCGGCGGGCAGATGCTGGCACATTTAATCGAACACGCACAGGAATCCGGCTATCAACGTATGCTGTTAGAGACCGGCGCGTTTCTGGCTGCATCCGTCCGCCTGTATCAGCGTTACGGTTTTACACAGATCGAAAACTACGGGGAATATAAGAATATGCCGGAATCCCTTTGTATGGGACGGGGAATTGTTTCTGATCCGCTTTGCAACCGCCATCACAACGCACACACTGCCGCACACTCCGGCAATCACCGCCGCATATGACCCGAATCCCGCCAGATCGTGATGATATACCCTTTTCACAAAAGGAAGCGCCAGGACGAACAACAGATACCAGAACGCAGGTACAAGCAATCCGCCGCGATGTACCGACCGTACAGCAGAACCTGCCGCAGACTGCGCACCGGCTTCCATGTCTTCCCGCTGCGTCGTCATCCGCCTCTCCCTGAACCCTCCGGCAATACGGTCATGAACCGCCAATACCGCCGGATACATCACGCATAGGGAGATAAAGTATGTCACAGTGCCGATCAGCGTATGCAGCCTGTCAGGTGTCATCCATCCGCCCATAAGCCCCCTTCGTTCCAGATAAAAGGGCAGATAGATGGAGGCAGCGATCCGAATGCCGTTGACAAAGATCGTGGATACATAGGCCAGCAGCATACTGCACCCGAACCATATCCATTTTCCTCCGATATTGCGCCGTTTCGTCTCCGTGCTATTCTCTCGTCTATCATTCTTCCCGGCATTCCGCGCCACTGCACTTTTTATCGCCGCACCGTGTTCTTCCGTATCTTCTTTACAGTCATTCACCGAACCGTCACACCCCGGCAGAAACACCATCATCAGAAACGATATCAGCATAAATCTGCAGCCCGCGCAGGAGGGCGCGATCACGAACTCCCAGAGATGATTGACATATCCCTGGTGGGGCATGTATTCGAAAGGAATGCCGCCAAGGATACTGACCCACCATGCGGTGGGCGCCAGTATCCATTTCAGCGCGTCGCTGTCATTGACCCGGCAGAAATAATACATAGTCAGCGCGACGGCAGCGGCGGCCGTGATACATATTGCGTTCTGATATATCCTGTCGTATTTCCTTCGTCTATATATTCTCATTGCATCTATTTCCTCATCAATACATATTTCGCATACGCGCAGACCATTACCACATTTTCCTCGTTTACATTCATGCGGACAAACCGCGATCCGCACGCCGCATACGCCGCTTCACCAACGCCGACAACAACAGCAGCACCACCAGCATACCGATGAACATCACATCCTCCGGTTCCGATCCGATCCGGTAGCCCACCGCCAGGTTAGACACCTCCAACGGCAGTGGCAGCGGCTGATCCACATCCGTGCCGTCGCCTTCGGGATTGCGGACGACATCCAGCACCGCGATAAAAGATGTATATGGCGTAATCATATGGTGATCCAGTCCAATCTGCGTTACTTCCACTTTCACCTTCGGGTCGTCACCGCTCCTGCCGTAATCGGTCAGACGCTCCACTCTTTTACGCGCCCACAGGTATCCGACTGCGTCATTTTGACCGTTTATGGCCTCCGCCACATCAATGTTCTCCGTGTATTTTCCCTCTCCGGTCATACCGCTGACGTGAATCGTGCCGGCCGCCTCACCCCGCCATTTGCCGAGCAGAACGATCGGCTTTTGCGCATAGAGCGTCGGCAGAACCGCCGGCTCAAAATCATAAGTATCCATGCCCTCGAAAATCACTTTGATATCCGTCAGCACCGGCGACTGTATGTATGTGCGGAACTTGTCCGCTACCGCAGACGCTTCAGTCTCGTCGGTTACGATAAAAGGCTCTCCCTGCCCGATCGACGCGATTCCCTCGATCAGATAACGGTTTACGGCGGAGCCGATACCGAAGGAAAAGAAATCCGCCTGCCCCATATTGTCCCGAACCATATCGAACACTTCCGATTCTCCGTATATGTATCCGTCACTTATGATTACAATATTGCGCGACGTATCTTCCGCCGCCGGAATCCGCAGCGCATCCTCAAGCGCGGACGCCAGTTCGGTGCCCCCGGCTCCCTTCTGCTCGTTAATCAGCCGCAGAGCCTTCTGCACATTTTCCTCTGTGGCAGGAAGAGAACTGTCCGCCATCTGCAAAGAATCTCCGGAAAATAAGATCAGGTTAAACGTATCCGTCTCCCGCAGACCGGACACCAGATTGTTGATCAGCTTCTTCGCCGTGTTCAGCGGGAAGCCAGACATAGATCCGGACACATCCAGCACGAAAATATACTCTCTGGGCGGAATCTCTTCTGTTTCAAAGCGCTCCGGCGGCTGTATCATCAGCATAAAATAATTCTCTTTTTCTCCCTGACTCGTGATCAGGCCCGTCTTGATCTGCTCGCCCGACAGCTTATAATCCAGAATGAAATCCCGGTTGCCGGCATAGTCCGCAGGATCGGCCAGACTGACGCGTGCAGTCGTATTTTCCTCCCAGTCGATCTTGACGTCATGGGAACTGCTCGTGAGTGACGCGATCGGCACACCCGCAGACACAGTCACATTGATATGGTACTGATCCGACGGCGCAGTTCCCTCCGGCAGATACGGCGTACTTGTCCATTCCTCACGATTTCCTGTGTCGTCCAGCACAGGACCAACATAGCGGGGACCTGCCACGGTCGGATAGACAAACTGGTATGTCCCGTCCGTGGGCGTGATCAGTTCCGTGTAATGCAGTTCGATCCGCACCTCGTCTCCGGGCATGATGTTTGCCACATCCATCGTAAACACATTTGCCCGTTCCTCGGACATCATGGAAGCGCTCTTGCCCTCGCTCTTTGCCTCCTCAAATTCCTGTTTGGCCTCTTCCTTCTCCTTAATGACCGCCGTCACGGTCTGGTTTCCGATCTGCATCTTCATGCCGTGAATCGTGACCTTCGTTGACGCCGGAAAAATATAGCTGGCGTTGATCGGTTTCGTCCCCTGATTGGCATATGTCTGCACCACATAAGTATCCGCGATGATACCCTCTATCGTCGTGTTTACATCCGTACTTTTTAGCGGCAGACAGTCCACCCCCGTCTCCTCGGTCTCCACATAGAAATAAGGTGAAAACGTTTTGTCCTCTTTCGTTTCCTCCTCTGCGTGTACTGCGGGCGCATAGCCCGTCACCAGTAACAGTACAGTCAGAATACTCCATAGTCTTCCGTATTTTTTCATGCTGCACATCCTTCCTCGACACATTTTGCTCGCACACTTTACCGTCCGCAGACTCGTTCCTGCTCCCGGGCTTCTCCCGAAGGAACACTTGCATGTTCCCCGCGGTTCTTGTATTTATGCTACTGTATTGCAGCATCATTTCTGCATCAGATTTGCAACATAAAAGCATATTTTTTGCATCAAAACACCATCAGATTTGCAACAAATCTGCATCATAAAATTTGACAGCAAAAAAGCCAAAGCCGCTATTCCTGACTCTGGCATCCTTACGGTCACGTATTCATAATTACAGTAAATTTCCTCCCCATTCCCATTCATAAACAGCATAACTGCCGCCGTCCTCCGCCACAATTCCCGTCCTCGTAAATCCCAGCTTCCGGCACAGCGCAGCCGACTGCTCATTCCCCTCCATCACCAGCGCCTGTACCCGCATAAAGCCCAGCTCCTTTTGCGCGTAATGAAGGATCGCACTGCACACCTCGCAGGCATATCCCTGCCGCTGCCACGGCACGCCGATCACGAACCCCAGCTCCGGCTGATCATAACCTTCCCTCCAGCTTATGCCTGCCCGTCCGATCACCGTCCCGTCCTGCTTTAACACCGTCCACATGCCATACCCGTAGAACGCATACATCTTCTCGCGATATTCCCTGACATAGGCAAGTTCTTCCTCCCGGTCCGCATACAAATCTTCCATATATCTGGTGATCTCCGGCGCTGCATATATATGGTAGAAACTGTCCACATCCTCCTCCGTCGTTTCCCTGATGATGCACCGCTTCGTCCGCAGGATCTCCCACGGCAGTCCCGCCAGCCGCCGGTATGCCAGATCAAACGTCTCATAATCTGCCTCCTCCATCTGTTCGATCACATACGGCGCACCTGCGAAATCCGCCTCCTGATTCTCTTCATGACGATAAGGCAGCGCATATTTCCCCTGCCTGCACAGTCTGCGGTATACCTCATCAGAATCGGTGATATGGAGTTGTTCTTCACTGCCTTCTCCTGCGCCAATATCCCCGATCGCGCCCTGTCTCTGTCCGATGACCAGTTCCACTCCGTGTTCCCGCAGGTCATCGAGAAGTATGCTTTCCCCGCACAAAAGCTTTTTTTGCAAAACATCTTCTTCTATCTGTAAAATCACTTTTTTAAGCATAATCTATTCTTTCCCGTTCCGGCCTCTTTCCCTGTTACGTCCTGCTCCTGCTCTGAGTCATCGTGCAAATAAAGCTGATACCCCCCTCCTGCTCTTTATAAATTAACTTGCATTCTCTGTCTTATTCTATATATAATATTATCATATTTATCTTTCAGATACGAGAAAAAGCGCATAGCACAGCGCAGAAATGAGGAAACCTATGTCACAAAATACACAAAATCCAATCGTTACATTTACCATGGAAAACGGAGACGTCTTCAAAGCAGAGCTTTATCCCGAAATCGCACCCGTCTCTGTCAACAACTTTATCAGCCTGATCAATCAGAATTTCTATGACGGCCTCATCTTCCACAGAGTCATCAAGGGCTTCATGATCCAGGGCGGCGATCCCGAAGGTTCCGGCATGGGCGGTCCGGGCTACTCCATTCGCGGCGAATTTGCACAGAACGGCTTTACAAACGACCTGAAGCACACGGAAGGCGTACTCTCCATGGCAAGAAGTATGCAGCCCGATTCCGCCGGCAGCCAGTTCTTCATCATGCATAAAACAAGCCCGCACTTGGACGGCGCTTATGCGGCGTTTGGAAAGGTGATCGAAGGGTTGGAGAATGTCAATAAGATTGCCGAGACGGCAACAGATTATGCAGACCGGCCTTTAGAAGACCAGCGGATCAGGACCGTTACCGTCGAAACTTTCGGCGTGGTATATCCGGAACCGGAGAAGATGTAAGAAAGCTTCATTCATCTCCGGCAATTCACAAAATAAGAACCCAGATGGCATTTGCTCTCTGGGTTCCCTGTCTACAAATATTTCTTCACCTGTTCTTCGCCGATCTGATATTGCTCACAGATTCGCGTAATAATTTCCTGTTCCGGTATACTCAGGCTTCGAAGGATACTTACCGCCCCGCCCAATGATTTTTCATGTTCTTCCTGTAGTTCCCTGATTGTCCGATCCCGCTCAGTAAGTTCCTCCTTCTTTTTATTGAGTTCATCTTTCTGTGCACCTATCGTATCCTGCATTTCTTCTATTGTATCCTGCATCTCATCAATCATATACTGCACTGTATTCCTGTCAAGTTCATACAGTTCTTTTGAGAACATCTCGATCACCCTTTCTATATTCCGGCAGATCTCATAGCCTTCCTCATATATCTCGCAAAACTCAGGATATGTTTCTATCAGCCCCATAACCATCTCCGGTTCATCACATGAAAATAGGGTCAGCCACGCATCCCTCTTGTCTTTTATATGTCCATTGTGCTTGCTTTTCCGGAAGATGTCAAGCGGAATAAACAGGTATTTTTGCAGGAACTCCATCTGCAGTCCTGTATTAGACTTTTGTTCGAAAAAATGATAATACGTATCAGGGTACTCATAAAATTCTACCGGACTCTTCTCAAACAAAACTATTGTATAGACACTCTTGATATCCCGGTAACTGAATTTCTTTCTCTTCTCTCCTCTCACCCGCTTATACTGGCGCAGTAATAAATCTGCCGAGTAACAGGCACACCTCTGCCCCGGGAACAGATAGCCGATCTTCTGCATCTCAATATTGGCTATACTCCCATCCTCCAGTTCCACTACAATGTCCATAATCAGAAGAGAACTCTCATCTGCGATCCTGACGGAATCATTCGGCAAAACCTTTACCACCCTGACCTTCTGATCCAGAAGATTGGACAGGAAATCATTGAACCGCTCTGGCACATACTCCGGGTTCATAATTTCTTTGAAAAAGCCGTCATACAAAAGTTTCAGCCCTTTTACACCTGTACAGATATTCAGGAGCTCTTCCTGCTGCTCCGGCTCCCAGCCGTCAAACTTTGTGCGAAGCTGACTGCTCTTCGCGATCTCCGCTAATACTTCCTCCCGCTCTCTGATAATCGGGAAAAATTTTTTTAATTTTACCACTATACCTTATCCTCCTTTTAGATACAGTTTGTTTCTCCAAACGCAAAGCAGTTGGAATCTCCGGCAGAAACCGCCGACTGTGCGAAAAGCACAAATGAAATAAGAATAAATCTGATATGATAATAAACTATCTTTTTTGCATGAACTTGTCAAGTACAAGTTTTTCTTGCTCTCTTCCGTCTTGCCATATCCGCTGTCTGCGAAATGCAAGAACAAGTAGGTATATCCGGAACCGGAGAAGCTTTAAAGCTTCCCGGTCTTCTTCCCGGGCAGTTCATAATGCCGCAGATACTCCTGCAGCAAATTGTCAAATGCACTGCCGGCTCCCTTTTCCAGACTGTCGATATATTCATGTGCATGCGTGTCATCCTCGTACAGCTGCATAACATTAATTGCAAGATTAGAACAATGATCGGCGATTCTTTCATAATTGTTCGTAATATCTGAAAGGATAAATCCCAGCTCCGCCGTACATTTTCCTTTCTTAAGGCGCTTCATATGCCGCCGCTTCATCTCTTTTTGCAGCACGTCGATCGTCTCCTCGAACGGCTCGATGCACCTTGCCGCCTCTACGTTCTCTGTCCCGAAGACATCCACGGAAGCATGCACAAGATCACCGACCGCCTGTGAAAATATCCGCAGTTCCTCTGTCGCCTTCTCCGAAAAATCCAGCTTCTTCTCATCCATGATGCCGGCACAATCTGTCAGATTTATGGCATGATCCGATATCCGTTCCAGATCGCCCACGCTGTGCAGCAGCATATTGAGCCTCTTAGAATCCGTCTCGCTTAAGTTTCTGGCAGAAAGCTTCACCAGATAGCCGCTGATCTCATCGTCGTATCTGTCCACAAGCTGTTCCAGCCGCTCCACTTCCTCCGCGCTGCACTTATCATATGCGAAAAGGGTATGTGATGCCGTTACCAGAGATTCCTGCACCAGTTCCGCCATTCTGCGCGCATAGGAATATACCTGTTCCAGCGCGAAAGCCGGCGCATCCAGAAACCGCTCGTCCATTCTGGAAAAAAGCTCCCGCTCCAGTCCCTGACGTTCCTCTTCCGCATCGGGTTTAATGATCCGGAAAGACAGCTTCTCAAGCAGGTCTGCAAACGGCAGCAGAAGTATGGTCGCAGAAAGATTAAAAATCGTGTGTACCAGCGCAATCCCCGCGCTGTCAGCCGCTTCCTGCATAAAGGCGAATCCCCATACAGCATTGAGCAGATAGAACACGGCCATAAAGGCACCGGCACCGATAAGATTAAACATAAGGTGAATTATCGATGCACGTCTGGCATTCCTGCTCGCACCGGCACCGGACATCAGTGCCGTAACGCAGGTGCCGATATTCTGTCCGAGGATGATCGGCACTGCCGCTGCATAACGGATGCTTCCGGTTGCGCACAATGCCTGCAAAATACCGACAGATGCAGAGGAGGACTGGATCACTGCTGTGATCACCGCGCCGGCGATAAGTCCCAGAAGAGGATTGTCGAACATCGTAAGCAGTTCTCTAAACTGCGGCACCTCACTGAGCGGTTTCATGGCCTGCGACATGGTATCCATGCCCGTCATCAATATGGCAAAGCCGATTAAAATCGTACCGGCATCACGCTTCCGTCCGTTTCTCACAAACAAAATAAAGATCACCCCGACCATCGCGATTACAGGGGCAAACGAAGTCGGCTTGGCCAGCCGGAGGAAGAAATTGCTGCTTTCGATTCCGGTCAGGCTGAGCAGCCATGAAGTAATGGTCGTTCCGATATTGGCTCCCATGATCACGCCGATCGCCTGGGAGAGCTTCATGATTCCCGAGTTCACAAACCCGACCACCATAACCGTAGTCGCAGATGAAGACTGAATGACCGCCGTCACGCCCGCGCCCAGAAGTACCGCGCCCAGCCTGTTATTCGTCAGATTTTCCAATACTCTCTCAAGCCTTCCGCCGGAAAGTTTCTCCAGTCCCTCACTCAGCAGATGCATACCATACAGAAACAGCGCAAGACCGCCTGTCATTGTCAAAATATCAAAAAAATCCATAGTTTCCTCTTTTCTGCACAGGTCTGATCCGCATTATGCAATACCGGCGCATTTACGTACTTATATCATTAAGTATTGAGTTTTCTAAGATATATCATACAGAAGAAATATCAAATCCAATATCATAGCATTGTAAAGTCTATGTAAAATAAGCACACGTTCATGAATTGTTCATATTTAATTTAAAAAAACTTCACCCGCGAATCATTTTTTAGACATTTCTCATGCGTATACTAAGAGCATAAGATAACAACACAACAACGAACACATCAAAGTAACTGATTAATTAAAACTTTTTCATAATAAATGCCAAGTAAAGATCTTCTTTACTTGGCATCCTCCCTTTCTAGGGGTTTTTTTGTTTTTCCCACTTCTGTATGGCAGCACTGACCCCGATATGCATGTATACAATTTTTCCTTGCGATAGCCGCCCGACTATGCTATACTTTATAAAGTGTAAACTTACATATTGTAACCAGAATATGATTTCCGAAATGTCAGCGTAGACATACTTATCATGTCTGCGCTTTTTTACGGAAGCAAAAGAGAAGGAGGTTTGATTCATAATTATGAACGATTTTTTAACCGGCCTCGTTGATACGATTACGAATGTCAACGGCGCTGTCAACAGTTTCGTATGGGGTATCCCCATGCTGATACTCCTCGTTGGTACAGGAATCCTGATGACTGTGCTGACCAGATTCTTCCAGCTGTCCCACATCAGACACTGGTTTAAGAACACGATCGGCGGTATCTTCAGTGACAAACACATTACGAAGCATACCGGCAAAGACGATCAGGCAATCTCACAGTTCCAGTCCCTATGTACGGCACTGGCGGCTACGATCGGCACAGGAAATATCGTAGGCGTCGCAAGTGCGCTGATTGCCGGCGGTCCCGGCGCGATCTTCTGGATGTGGATCGTTGCATTCTTCGGCATGATGACCAATTATTCCGAGAACGTACTCGGTATCTACTACCGCAGGAAGAACTCCCGGAACGAATGGTGCGGCGGCGCTATGTACTATTTAAAAGACGGTCTCGGCTCCTATAAGGGCTGCAGGCAGATCGGTGCGGTACTGGCAGCACTTTTCTCCATTTTCTGTCTGCTCGCTTCTTTCGGAATCGGCAACATGAGTCAGGTCAACTCTATTTCTGCCAATATGGACGCGGCGTTTAATATCTCTCCTATCGTGACGGGTATCGCACTGATGATTCTGGCTGCCCTCGTTATTGTCGGCGGTCTTAAGCGAATTGCAGCCGTTACGGAGAAGCTGGTTCCTTTTATGGCAATTGCATATATTATCGGTGCTCTGGTTATTTTCTTTGCAAACATCGGCCAGGTCGGCGCGATCTTCTCCGCTATTTTCAGGGGCGCTTTCGGGCTGAAAGCAGTCGGCGGCGGCATCGTCGGTTCCGGTGTCAAGATGGCTCTGACATGGGGTATGAAGCGCGGCGTATTCTCCAACGAAGCCGGTCTCGGTTCTTCTGTTATGGTGCATTCCAACTCTAACGTCAAAGAGCCTGTCCGTCAGGGTATGTGGGGTATCTTTGAGGTCTTCGCGGACACCATGGTTGTCTGCACACTGACAGCATTTGCCGTGCTCTCTTCCGGTCTTGTTGATCTGGATACCGGTGCTGTCCTGAGCGAATCTGCCGGTTCCGCACTGGTGGGCGAAGCATTTGCAACAATATTCGGCTCCCTCGGTCCTATGTTTATCGCTCTTGCGGTCCTGCTGTTTGCATTCTCCACTGTGCTGGGCTGGAGCCACTACGGTTCTAAAGCATGGGAATATTTATTCGGCACGAAGTCCACGATTGCCTATAAGATCGTATTTATTCTGATGATCTTTATCGGCGCTACGATGAACTTAAGTCTTGCGTGGGATCTTTCAGACACCTTCAACGGTCTGATGGCCATGCCGAACCTGGTCGGTGTGCTCTGTCTGTCCCCGCTTGTTATGAAGATCACCAGAAATTACGTGGACCGCGTACTGCGCAAGAAAGATGTGGAGCCGATGCTTTCCGTCTTCCCGGATATCAATGAGGAACATGCAGAATAACATTCCTGACTTTCCGGCGGGTCTCCACGGGACCATGTCATGATCCCGTGGAGACCCGGACAGAACACAGTCAGATGACTGTTCACACCCAGAATGTGGCAGCGAAAACAACAGCAGCACGGTAGCATGAAATATGAATTTATAGTACAATAAAGACATACCACACTTTACAAAGGACAATAATCAACGTGAAGCGAAAACACAAAGTCTTTATTACTCTATTTATCATTATATTTCTGCTTGCCGTGCTGTATTTTATTCTGGTAAATTTCCTTGTTAGCGCCGCGCTTGTACCGTCATTTATGCGGAAGCTGGAAGCTTTTCAGCGCATCACTGACGAGAGTTATGCGGCGCAGGTGCAGACGTCGGATATACAGGTGAACCGGCAGCTCGCGCTGAATCACACTGACGAGTGGATGGAGACCGTGACATCCCGCAGCATTTCCGCAGTCAGCAGCGACGGATACAGGCTGATCGCAACCGTATTCTATCGGGAGAGTGAGGATAGCACGCCGGAGAACGCAGGACAGTCTCC
This sequence comes from uncultured Lachnospiraceae bacterium, assembly GCA_937920345.1. Taxonomy (GTDB): domain Bacteria; phylum Bacillota; class Clostridia; order Lachnospirales; family Lachnospiraceae; genus UBA3282. The sequence continues at coordinate 12,393 of CALGVA010000069.1, read as the reverse complement.
AACAGGCGACGCTGCCTTGCGGGACGACAGCGAAAGCACACACTTGTGGGCGCTTGTTCTCCACGGTTACACAGGATGGAAAGAAGAAATGTACCCCTTCGCGTGCTGGTATTATGAGCAGGGATATCACGTCGTTGTGCCCGACCTTAGATGCCAGGGTGAAAGTGAAGGCGACTTTATCGGCATGGGCTGGACCGACCATTATGACTGCAATCTCTGGATCGACTATATTCTGTCCCAGGATGCTGATGCACAGATCATTGTACACGGACAGTCTATGGGCGCTTCCACGGCACTTATTATGACAGGTGAAGCATCGCTGTCAGAGCATGTCCGCGCCGTTATCTCAGATTGTGCATACACAGACGCTTATTCCATGTTTGGCGACAAGGTAACAGAATGGTTTGGCCTGCCTGCTTTTCCGCTTGTGGACTCTGCCCGCCTTGCCCTCAGGCTGCGCGGCGGCTATGATCTGCTGGACGCTTCCGCCGTCGATGCCGTATCCGCAAGCCACACACCAACGCTTTTTATCCATGGCGCTTCTGATGCCATGATATCCGTTCAAATGTCGGAGGATCTCTATGAAGCCGCCGCCTGCCCGAAAGAACTGCTGGTCATAGACGGCGCGGGACACGCACAGGCGCAGGATAAAGATCCGGAAGCGTATTACGGGGCAATTACGGATTTCCTGCAAAAATATGTTAGCAGATAGGTGCAAAAAAGAAGTGCCGCTTCATAACCTTTCCGGGCTATGTCGCGACACTTTTTATTTATAAAAAATACTACGTGCTTCTATCAGCGTGCGTATCTTACGCCTTACCGTCGGAACCAAGCACATTCTTAATCTTGTGAGCAACCATATCCTTAACAGCCTGACGAGCCGGTTTCAGATACTGACGAGGATCGAAATGATCCGGATGCTCTGCGAAGTACTTACGGATATTACCTGTCATAGCAAGACGGATATCGGAGTCGATATTGATCTTACATACGGCAAGCTCTGCTGCCTTACGAAGCTGCTCTTCCGGAATACCTACTGCGTCGGGCATGTTTCCGCCATACTGGTTCACCATCTTAACGAACTCCTGCGGAACGGAAGAAGAACCGTGCAGAACGATCGGGAAGCCGGGCAGGCGCTTAATGCACTCCTCTAATACGTCAAAACGAAGCGGCGGGGGAACAAGAATACCATCGGCATTTCTTGTACACTGTGCTGCCGTGAACTTGTACGCACCGTGAGAAGTACCGATTGCGATCGCAAGAGAGTCACATCCTGTTCTGGAAACAAACTCTTCTACTTCCTCAGGGCGGGTATAAGACTCTTTACCGGCCTCAACCACTACCTCGTCCTCAACACCTGCTAATGTTCCAAGCTCTGCCTCAACTACTACGCCCTTATCATGAGCATACTCTACAACCTGCTTTGTCAGCGCGATGTTCTCCTCAAAAGACTTAGAAGATGCGTCGATCATAACGGAAGTGAAACCACCGTCGATACAGGATTTACACAGTTCAAAAGTATCACCGTGATCCAGGTGAAGCGCGATCGGGATCTCAGGATTCTCTGCTACGGCTGCCTCTACCAGCTTAACCAGATAAGTATGGTTAGCATAAGCGCGGGCTCCCTTGGAAACCTGAAGAATAACAGGACTCTTCAACTCACCGGCTGCTTCTGTGATGCCCTGAACGATCTCCATGTTGTTCACGTTGAATGCACCAACCGCATAACCGCCATTGTATGCCTTCTCAAACATTTCCTTTGTTGTAACTAATGGCATTGTCATTACCACCTTTCTTAATAATATTAATATTTTGACCGGCTGTCATGCCGGATATTAACTACAGTTTTTATTATAACCCAAAGCATGGCCTTACGCAAACATATTCTGGAAAATATTATTCCCCGGGCACTCTGATATCAAGCACTTTCCGCCTGTTCTCGATCACTGCCCTGCAGTGTTCTCCTCCGAACTCGCCGTCCAGCGTCCACGAGAGCGGCGTCTCGCTCTCCACAATTAACCGCGATGTCTTAAACGTATGAATATGCTCGGATTTTACCCGTTTATCCACCAGCGCCAGAATAATATTGTTCAGATCCAGCGGATTGGACGGTTTGCGGATCAGTGTCACCTCGAAGAGTCCGTCATCCAGCAGAATATCCTGCCCCGTTATGCCGCGGAAGCCGCCGACGGAATAAGAATTCGTCACCATGCCGTAGAGAAATTCTCCCTCTACCATCTGTTCGCCGTTTGTGATCTTCAGAGGATAAGAGCGTACCGAAGGAAGCCGCTTCACACCCTCGACCAGATATGCGGCATGGCCCAGTACGTTCTTAACATCCTGCTTTGTCTCGTAGGACACATCCGTGAAAATACCGAATGCGGCCACATAGATAAAACTGTCGTAATTAAATGCGCCGATGTCACATGGAAAATTTATGCCCTTCACAACAACATCCGCCGCCTTGATCATACTCTTGGGAATCCCCAGACTATTGGCAAAATCATTGGTGCTGCCTGCCGGAATATACCCTATGGGAAGCTTCTCATCGCACTGCATCATACCGCTTACTACTTCGTCCAGCGTTCCGTCTCCGCCGCTGCATACCACAATATCGTAACCGTCACGCCGTGTTCTGACCGCCTTGACCGCATCTCCCGCCGCCTGCGTCGGATATGCAGTCACTTCGTAGCCGGCCTTCACGAATATGTCAATAATGTCAAGCAGGTTGCTGCGAATCTGCGCCTTGCCGGCTCTCGGATTATAGATGAAAAGCATCTTCTGGCTCATGTCTGCACTTCCTTTCCGTAATTTGCCGCCTTACCGCCGGCACGAAGCTGTTTACCCTTTTTATATTTAACATTTTAACATTCCGATATGCCGTAGGCAATCCATTCTGAGAAATTTCCTATACTATAAAAAGAGACTTCCCTCAGGAAATCTCCTCATATTCTGCCTTATCTAAATGTCATGTACATCATTTGCTCTTCTTACCTGCCGCTCAGGAATTTCTCGATCTCCTCAACCGCCGATCCTTCGTCATTGCCTTCTGCAACGACTACCACTTCTTCACCGCTGGCAAGTCCGAGACTCATCATACCCATGATGCTCTTAGCATTGACTTTTCTGTCGTCTGCATTGATGTACACCGAACTCTCAAACTGACTTGCTACCTGTACAAGCATAGCGACCGGTCTGGCTTCCAAGCCCGTCTCCAGTTTAATCTGGATAGATTTTTGTATCATAATATTCTCCTCCTTTTACGGTTTGATCCCATCAGCTATCTCACTCAGTCTGCGCAACCTGTGATTTACACCCGATTTACCTACAGGCGGTTCCAGATATTCACCCAATTCCTTGAGCGCCGCATCCGGATACTCTAATCGAACCTCCGCCATCTGTCTTAAATTGTCCGGCAGATTCTCAAATCCATACTTATCTCTGATCAGCAATATGTCCTCGATCTGCCTGGACGCTGCGGTAACGGTTTTGGAGATATTTGCCGTCTCGCAGTTGACACGCCTGTTAATAGAATTGCGCATCTCTTTGACGATTCTGAGATTCTCCAGATTCATCAATGACACATGCGCCCCCATAACATTAAGAAGATCCACGATCCCGGCGCCTTCCTTCAGATATACCACATCATATTTCTTGCGCCTGATGATTTTCGCCTCGATCTGAAATTCCTGTATCATATCCCGCAGCTGCTTCGCCTGCGCGCTCTTACTGCATACATATTCCAGATGATAGCTTTTCGCCGGATCGCTCATGGAGCCGATACACAGGAATGCACCCCGCAAATACGCCCTTGCACAGCAGGAGTTCTTCACCAGCAGAGAGCTGACCGGTGCTTCCAGTTCGATCGGCTCCGCCGTCCCCGCAAGGTGCAAGGCTTGTATCACTTTCTTCTCCATCTCGTCGTCGGGCAGCAGTCTGCCCCTTTCTTTCATCACAACATTATCTATATTAAATGCTTTTTTAAATAATGTAAAGCCCTTTCTGGCAACTGCTTCATTTTCCGTATGAAAACTTAAGTGTTCTCCATTCTCGCAGGTACTTCCGGCAAAATGAAAAAACGCTGCCAGTTCCGCCAGCTGACAGTGTCTCGCCGTGCCGATTTGTTCTGCCAGTTCTTCTTTCACTGTTCCGGAAAAAGACATTCCAATCCTCCATAGCAGAGCAGCCGCTGCATCTATACTCCCTGCCTGATATCTCTGTGATACAGCTTAACACCGTAATTACCGTGATCTTTCATTCCTGCATAAAGTTCGTTCGCTAACGTGACGCTTCTGTGCTTGCCGCCGGTACAGCCGATGCCGATCACCAGCTGATGTTTTCCTTCCTTAATATAATTCGGAATCAGGAAGTCAAGCATACCTGTCAGCCTCTCTAAGAATACGGCAGCCTCGGGAAAATTCATCACATAATCCTGTACCTCCGTGTCATTACCTGTTTTATGCTTTAGTTCGTCGATGTAGAACGGGTTCGGAAGAAACCTGACATCAAATACAAGATCCGCGTCCGCCGGAATACCATTCTTAAATCCGAATGACAATATTGTAATCATTAAAGAACTATACTCTTCATTGCGGACGAATATATGATCAATTTCTTCTTTCAATTCTCTGGTCAGCAGATTGGATGTATCTATCACATAATCCGCCTTCTGTTTGATCTCCTGCAGGATCTCCCGCTCCTTATTGACGCCTTCTTCCACTCTCCCGTCCGGTGACAGCGGATGCATACGCCTGGTCTCCTTATAGCGTTTGAGCAGAACAGAATCGCCCGCATCCATGAAAAGAATCTCGAACAGATATCCGTTTGCCCGCAGCTTGTCCAGTATACTCTGCGCCTCGCCAAAAGGCTGGTCTGCACGCACATCCAGTCCCAGAGCGACCTTACTGATCTCTCCGTTGGGCGTCGCAACCAGCTCTACAAATTTCTCTATCAGCGGCACAGGCAGATTATCCACGCAATAAAATCCCACGTCCTCCAGCATCTTCATGGCCGTTCTCTTTCCCGCGCCACTCATGCCGGTCACCACCACAAACCTCATAATAACCTCCACGATTCCGCTCTGCGGAATCTACCTAGAAATCACCCAGATAAACCACTTCCGGCTCCAGCGCAACGTGAAATCTTTCCTTGACGCGCTCCTGCACTTCCTCTATCACTTCCCGGATGTCTGCCGCCGTGGCTTTACCCGTATTAATGATAAACCCGCAATGTTTATCCGACACCTGCGCACCGCCGATCCGGTAGCCCCGCATACCGGCATCCATAATCAGCTTGCCGGCATAGTATCCCTCAGGTCTCTTAAAAGTACTGCCCGCGCTGGCATACTCCAGCGGCTGCTTGCTCCTGCGAAGTTCTGAAAGCTCCTCCATCTTCGCACTGATCTGTTCCGGATCACCCGCCGCGAGTTGCAGCACAACCTCCAGCACAATATACGGTCTGTTCTTGATAATGCTGGTACGGTAGCCAAACTCCATCGTATCATGGTCGAGTGTCGTGATCTGTCCCTCACGGTCGATCACGCGGACAGCCTCCACCACCTGTTCCATTTCTCCGTCATATGCGCCTGCATTCATCACTACGCCGCCGCCGATACTGCCCGGTATCCCCGCCGCAAATTCCAACCCCGTCAGTCCGTTCTCCTTAGCCGTCACCGCTACTCTGGAGAGCAGCGCACCCGCCTTTGCCGTAATGCGCGTACCTTCCACACGGATCTCCTCCATCGGACCGTCAAACTTAAACACGATCCCCCGGTAACCCTTGTCACCCACCAGCAGATTACTGCCGTTTCCCAAGATAAAATAATCCTGCTCGATCTGGTTCAGATAGGGGATCAGTTTGACCAGTTCCTCTTCCTGCTGTATGGTGATGAAGCATTCCGCCTCGCCGCCCACACGAAAAGTCGTGTGCGGCTTCATCGGCTCCTGAAACAGGATACGTTCCCTCGGAATAATCGTTTTCATATAATCATACATTGATGCGCTCAATCTCTATACCGTCCGTTTCACAGTTTTCCTTCTTACTTATTTATATTCCGACGCCATGCAGCGAGTGCATGGCGTAGTCTGAAGAGTCACTATTATTCTATTTTAGAATAGTCCAATCACATACAAATTATGTATCATTTAATCTAATCCCTTATCACGCTAACACCATCCTGGCCGCACCATATATGCCGGCATCGTTACCCAATGTAGCCAGTGCAAACTTTGTATTCTTACAGCCATGGAACACTGTCTTGTCAAAAGCAGGCCGGATATAGTCAAACAGTACTTCGCCTGCTTTGGATACACCGCCGCCGATCACGAAGATCTCCGGGTTAATAACACCCGCGATCACTGCCAGTCCCTTGCCGAGATAATCACCGAACTGCCTCGCAGCCTCAATAGCAAGTTCATCTCCCGCCTTTACGGCATCAAACACCGTCTTCGCAGACACTTCGCCCTGTCTGAGCACACTGTCCATCTCGCTTGCCTGCAATATCCTGTTGGCCAGTCTGGTGATGCCGGTAGCGGAAGCGTACTCCTCAAGACAGCCGTAATTGCCGCAGCCGCACGCCTCTGTCTCATCATCCTCCACATGGATATGACCGATCTCACCGCCGGAACCCGTCGCGCCCGTCATGATCTTCCCGTTGATGATAATGCCGCCGCCGACACCTGTACCCAGCGTAACCGCCACCAGATTCTTATAGCCCTGTCCGCCGCCCTTCCACATCTCACCGAGCGCCGCCACATTCGCGTCGTTGCCGCCTTCTACCCGCATACCGCCAAGAAGCGCCGTAAGCTCTTTCTTCAGATTCATCTCTTCCCAGCCCAGATTAACAGCTTTATGTATGATCCCGTCACCGTCTACCGGTCCCGGCGCGCCTACGCCCACGCCCGCCACATTTTCTGCGGCAATATTCTTCTCAGACATCTTGTCCTGAATGCTCTGTGCGATATCCGGCAGGATCTTCATCCCTCCGTTCTCTGTCCTGGTGGGAATCTCCCACTTATCCAGCACATTGCCGCTTATGTCAAAAAGTCCCAGCTTTACCGTCGTACCGCCTACGTCAACCCCAAATACATATTCTGCCATATTGCTTATCCTCCTCTACTCTTCCTCGTTCCGCTTGCCTGCCAGAGAGTTCTGTACACGTTTATACAGTTCCTGCGCCGCATTGTAGCCCATCTTCTTCTGACGATGGTTGACCGCCGCCGACTCACAGATAATCGCCAGGTTACGTCCCGGCCTGATCGGTATGCTGTGGCAGACTACCTTGTTGCCCAGATACTCCGTATATTCCTCTTCCAGTCCCAGACGATCGTACTCCTTCTCCTTGTCCCAGTCTTCCAGTCTGATAACCAGATCTATATTCTGCGTATCTCTTACACTGGAAGCACCAAACAGCGCTTTGACATCCACAATGCCGATACCGCGCAGCTCGATAAAGTGTTTCGTGATATCCGGCGCGGAACCTACCAGCGTATCTTCGCTGACCCTGCGCAGTTCCACCACGTCATCGGTGACAAGACGATGTCCCCTCTTGATCAGTTCCAGCGCTGCCTCGGATTTACCGATACCGCTCTCACCCGTGATCAATACACCCTCGCCGTACACGTCCACCAGAACGCCGTGGACGGAAATACAGGGCGCCAGTTTTACGTTAAGCCATCTGATAACCTCCGCCATACATGCGGACGTCGCTTTCTTCGTCATCAACAGCGGTACGCCGTACTTCACTGCCGTCTTCCGGAACAGATCGTTCGGATGCAGTTCTCTGCAGAAGATAATCCCGGGAATCGGATTGTTGAGCAGCTTCTCATAGATCTCGATCTGCCTCTCCTCATCCAGCCCGTTCATATAAGAGTACTCCACGAATCCCACCACCTGCAGGCGCGTAGTCTCGAAATGCTCGAAATAACCCGCGATCTGCAATGCAGGACGGTTGATATCCGGCTGTGTTACATTGATCTTGGAAATGTCAATTTCCGGCGTAAGATTCTCCAACTTAAATTTGTCGATAACTTTCGTTAAACTGATGCTCGCCATATCCTTCTCCTTATGGTTGCTGTAATATAGTATGATCACGGAAACGCTGCTTAACACGTTCCCTGCCCCGAATGTGCGCCCCGCATACAGCGCACGGAATCCTTGTATATTGTAGCATACAACCAACCTGTACGCAATAAGCGACGCGGCAGGTCAACGTTACAAACAGTTCGCCAGTCTGTCGTTAATTTTTCTTGTAAGGCCATGACTCTCACCCAGCACCCGTCCGGCAATCGGCAATGCCTTTCTATACAGTTCTTCCGCCTCCGCATACTCTCCCTGCTTTTCGTATAACTCAGCTAAATTGCAATAGCTGACTACTGTTTTCGGGTGTTCCTCGCCAAATACTGCTTCATATATTGAAATTTCTTTTAAATACAATGTTTTTGCTTCTCGATAATTACCCTGCATTTCATATAAGTATGCCATATTACCATAAGTTCCCGCTATATACGGGTGGTTCTCGCCTAACAGTTTCTCAAAGACAGACCGTGCATTCTTATACATTTTCTCTGCTTTCGTGTATTTTCCCAGCCTGAAATATAAGCCAGCCAGATTATTATAAGCACCCGCTGTTCCCGTGTCACTTTCCACAGACGTTTTTTCATATATAGATAAGGATTTCTGATACAGTTCTTCCGCTTCCGTGTATCTTGCCTGTCTTTCATATAATGCTGCCAGAGCATTATAGATTCTTGCTATATCCGGATCATTTTCCTCCAGTATCTCTTCATAGATGGCAAGTGCTTTCCGAAGTAATTCATCTGCTTCTTCATACCTCTTCATCTCTATATATGTTATCGCTAAATTATGGTGACAGACTGCGGTATTAATGTGCTTTTTTCCCAGCACCTTTAAAGTTGACGCAAGCACCTGCTCTTGCAGCTTCTCCACCTCAGCATATTTACCCTGCTCGTCATATATAACCGCCAAGTTGTTTTGATATTCTATTGTCTTCGGATGTACCTCTCCTAACATCCCTTCACACATGGACGTTGCCCTTTGGCACAGTTTTTCCGCTTCTCCGTATTTTCCCTGTCCTTTATATATTCGTGCCAGAATATCATAACATGCTGCTATATCCGGATGATTTTCTCCCAGTATATCTCTACGTATCTTCAACGCTTTATTACAAAATTCCTCCGCCTGCTGATACGCATATAATCTCCGGTACGCATCTGCCAATTCATAGTATACCGAAGCAGTTTCCAAATGCTCTGTTCCCAATACCTCTTCGAAAATATTCCCGGCTTTCGTCAATAATTTTATGATCTCATGATCGTCCGCTTTATCACTGCATTCTTCTGCCTGCTGTACTAAAGAATACGCTTCTCTTAATCTATGTTTTGCATCTTTAAGATCCCCTTCTTCACTCCGCCAGGTTTCCCCCTGCGCTTCCCTCCCTGTGTCTGGAAGCGATGTTAAATAATCACGACTTACTTCTGACGTATAATCATGAAATGTAATCCTGATTTTCAGAAAAGAATAGAAGTCATATGCGCCTTTTGCAAGCTGGTCATCACCATATGCTGTCGTAAAAAAAACCAGGTTTTTACCCAGTCCCGTCAGCATATCCCTACTGAAATTCAGACGGCTAATCTCCTGTCCGCTCTGCACGGCAAGCTGAAAGTTGACAAGGAAGAAAGTCCGGATATCCGCCTGCGAATCAATCCAATCCTTCAATTTCTGAAAAGAAAACGCGCCCTGACGGTGCTTATAATCATACACACCTATCATGCCGCCCCGATAGACCTCCACAATCTCCCGCTGTATCGGCTCATCTGCAATCACCAGAAACAGTCCGTCCTCGGATTTGTTAAGAATCCACCCTAATGTCTGATACCCTTCCTGATTACTTTCCGCCATCTTCCATCAACCCCTGCTCAGCAAAAAAACGCGCAACCAACGGATGCAGATTGTGCCACCTTTTCCCGTTGTATTCAAGAACCACTGATGCCTGCAGCATCTTTAACAGTGCCTGCTTATCTTCAATCAATTCTTTATTCCCTGTGCATATATTGATCAGGAATTTGTAATCTTTCTGCTCGATCCGCCTGGTCAGAGAAGTCTTCACTTCCTCCAATGCCCGCTCCGCGTCCTCCATGGAAATGCTTTCACTGTTCCTGCGCTCCGCTCTTTTCGCTGACGCATTAATTGTATGAAACAGATCCCGCAGCGAACCTCCCGAATACCGGATAAGGTTATCCAGCACGCTCTCTTCAAATAAGTTTAAATCTGCACGCTTTCGAACAATTTCACGCACAATATTGATGCCGTCTTCATACGGCTGTCCTTCTATCGTCTCAATCTTGATCATCGGCAATGTTTTTGTGACAAAATAACCCTCCATTGCGGCGAATCTCGTATCGTAAGAAAGCCCGATCGGGAAAGTGTAGATCACAGGAAACGACATGCCGGAGAGAACCGCCGCATAGTTATAAAATACTTTCCATGCATCTTCCGGATTCAACTTATCCAAATCCTCAAAAATAATGATCGGCGATTTCCCTGCTGTTTCCCCGGCAATCTCCTCCGCAACATTTCCTAACAGCTTTATCCATTCGCTGGAACGGATGCTTATTTTCTTTCGATACTCTTTTCGTACTTCCTCATTATATTTCAAGTCTGCTTTAATCTTTGTAAACACCTTTAAAACATGCAATAACCCCGGTGTTTCAGCCGACATTCCCGCCTCTATGTCTGTCATCTCTTCTCTCCCTGACACAGATGTCTCCACACCTTCGTCCCAGAAATGCATAATATCATCGAGGTACGCTTTGCTGATTTTACAACCGCATTCTTTCGCTATGGCAAGCAGTGCTTCTCCCATCAGAATAAAGAGATCAGAATATACAATATTGAACATATCCAAATCCGTACTGCACACAATCGTCTTCACTCTATAGCCCTGTGCAGACAACTGCTCTGAAAGCCGATTTAGCTCTGTGCTCTTCCCGCAGCCCTTGTGTCCAAGCAGTAGAAATGCATTCTGCGTCCCCTCTTCCTGACACATCTCAAAGATATCTTCAATCGGAGAATCATATTTATCACTCATACGATATTCCATTGTGTCATTGCAGTAAAACTTCTCCATCTCTTCCCCTTGCAATGGTTCCGGTGAAAAGGCATTTATAATTTCTGATACCCGATTCGCATGTTTCATCCTGCCAACTCCTTCTGCCCCGTCAATGACATTCAATAGATTTGCTTATATTATATAGTATGTTCCTTGCATTGCAAAGTATTTTATCAGTCTGCGACAATTTTTCATCCTTCACCTCGATCAGCTCCGCAAAACCAAGCTGCGTCAATTCCTGCTCTTTTCTTTTCCGCGCTATGAGCTCTCCGCTTAGGACATTTCAGAGAAAACCCGCGTTTGACAGGCAAAATATTCCATGGTATACTGCTAATAATCATTTACTCATGAGGGAGTAGCAAGCGTATATCGTAGCAAGTCAACATACTGACCATCCGGTCTGGCTTGTTTTAAATTGCGAGACTCATGTATAGCCTAAACTATGCATGGAGTCTGTATATTTTCGGAAATATAATCAGGTATAGTTTAACGGCTGTACCTGGTTTTTATTTGCATAAGGAGGAACAAAAGATGGAATGGAACTGGTTATTTTTCTGTAACAGCGTATTACTTGGTATCGGACTGGCGATGGACGCCTTCTCGGTATCCCTCGCGAACGGACTTCACGAACCGGCTATGAAAAAGAATAAGATGTGCACAATTGCCGGTGTATTTGCGATATTTCAGGCAGTTATGCCTATGACCGGATGGATCTGCGTACACACCATATCACAGTACTTCAAAACTTTCGAGAAACTGGTTCCCTGGATCGCGCTGATTCTGCTCCTTATGATCGGCAGCAAGATGCTGCTCGAAGGAATCCACAGTAAAGACGAAGAGACACAGCCTCCTAAAGTCGGCATGGCCGCTCTTCTCATACAAGGTGTGGCAACCTCCATCGATGCGCTGTCCGTCGGATTCACGATCGCAGGATACGGCTTCTTCACAGCGCTCATGTGTGCACTGATTATCGCGGCGGTAACCTTCGTCATCTGTATGGCCGGCCTACTGATCGGCAGGAAATTCGGAACACAGTTTTCTTATAAAGCAACGATATTGGGCGGCTTGATTCTGATCGGGATCGGGGTTGAGATATTTGTGAAAGGGGTGTTTTGAGCCTGATGATATTAAAAAACCTTCGCGGGGATATTCATGGAAAAACTGCCGGGCAATTATGAATTTCCGCGTACACAAAAAACACACAGCCTGGACTGTGTACAGTACAGACTGTGTGTTTTTGCTTAATGTTTCTTTCGGCCTGCCTC
>CALGVA010000068.1 GCA_937920345.1 uncultured Lachnospiraceae bacterium | reverse complement strand
CAGCAGTTTCATGTTTCACTTCATCTTCAACAATTTTCAACAAATAATCTTTTGCCTGTTCGGAGGTCAATCCTGAGATTCGTTCTAGTTCCTGTAATCTCTGCTCGTTTAGCTTAGATATTTCTTCGCGCTGTTTCGCCAGAGCTTCTTCCCTCTGCGCCAAACTTGCTTCCTTCTTCTCGATAGCATCCGCTTTCTTGTCGATGTTCTCTTCCTTCTGCTGAACGCGCCGTTCATAACGCTGCGCTTCCGCACGCCGTTCCTTGATTTCTTTGTCAAGTTCATTCTTGGTACGAATGGACTCTTCCTTGACCTCAAGCAGCGATTCGCGCTTCTTCGCCTCAGCAGTCTTGAGAGCTTCGTCAATGATTTCCCTGGCTTTCTCATCCGCATTACCGATCTTGGCTTCCACAACCTTCTTACGATAGTTGATGGCTGTCAAGGCAGATACCGGAACTGCGATCACCAGTGTGATGACTACCGCTACCACAACTTGCAACATTACAGGAGCACCTCCTTATTTAGTTTTCATTGTACATAATCTATTCTAGAATGTCTAAGCTGTACCAGCGTTTATATATATCAACATTCTATACTAAGCAAAATTACAACACTTCAATTCTATACTGAATTTGATGTTATGTCAAGCGAAAGTGCTCTGCTGATTATGTCGGAACAAAACCCCTTCCGGTAAAGAAAACCATACATTTTCTGCTGTTCCTGTCTGGTAGCGGTATCTGCACAATATTTTTTCTTTCTGAGTAAATCACATGCCATCACCAGTTCATCCTGCTCTACGCCCAGATCAGCCAGCTCCACGAAGGCCCGGTGAATCACTTCTTTGTCAATACCTTTACGCAGCAGATCCATCTCAATACGCGTTCTGCTCTTAGCTGCAAGATGATATTCAATAAAATCTCTGGCATAGCGCTCATCGTCTATATAACCGTATGCTTCCACATACGCGACCGCCTCTTCTATACACGCCTGTGGATATTCACCCTGCTTCAGCTTATCTTCCAGCTGTCTGCGGGTGTAATCTCTGGACTGCAGCAGGTTCATGCTGCGCAGTTTCGCCCGTTTCGGCAAAATCTGCGTCATGATCTCCCGATAGCGCTCCTCGGAAAGCTCCTGATTTTCTTTGATCTGAAAACGACGCAGTTCGCCTTTATACAGCACAAAAGCGAACTGTCCGTCCAGATAAACCCGACAGCGTGATTTCGTCACTTCGGATATCTGTGTTACAAGCATCTATTCTCTCCGTGATGCAAGCCTCATTATTTACCGGCTTTGCCCTCTTCCTTATCTACCTTCTTCGCTGTTTCCTGTGCCGGCTTAGTCTCTTCTGCCTGCGCTGTCTCAAGATTAAACAGCTCTCTGACCTTGCACTCTATCTCCGCGCTTACTGCCGGATTGTCCCTGAGATACTGTTTTGCATTTTCCCTGCCCTGTCCGATCTTATTGCCCTCGTAGGCATACCATGCGCCGCTCTTATTCACGATATTATTTTCCGCCGCAAGATCAAGAATATCTCCGACAACGGAAATGCCCTCTCCGAACATGATATCAAATTCTGCCTCTTTAAAAGGCGGCGCGATCTTATTCTTGACTACCTTCACTCTCGTCCTGTTACCGATAATCTCTCCGCCCTGCTTAAGAGATTCGATTCTTCTGACGTCGAGACGCACGGAGGAATAGAATTTCAGCGCACGACCGCCGGTCGTCGTCTCCGGATTACCGAACATGACGCCGACTTTCTCACGAAGCTGGTTGATAAATATAACCGTACAGTTAGATTTGCTGATAACCGCAGTCAATTTGCGCAGCGCCTGTGACATCAGACGCGCCTGTAAGCCGACATGACTGTCTCCCATATCACCGTCAATCTCCGCCTTCGGAACCAGTGCTGCAACCGAGTCCACAACAATAATATCCACTGCACCGGAACGTACCATCGTCTCGGTGATCTCCAGCGCCTGCTCCCCGCAGTCCGGCTGAGAAATATACAGATTATCAATATCTACGCCGATATTCTTCGCATACACGGGATCAAGTGCATGCTCCGCATCAATAAATCCTGCGATGCCGCCCCGCTTCTGCACCTCGGCAATCATATGCAATGTCACGGTTGTCTTACCACTGGATTCCGGTCCGTAAATCTCGACAATTCTTCCCTTCGGAATACCGCCGAGTCCCAGTGCAAGATCAAGGCTCAAAGAACCTGTCGGAATCGTCTCCACATTCATCTGTACGGAAGGATCGCCCAGTTTCATAACCGCCCCTTTACCGAACTGCCTTTCTATCTGTCCCAAAGCCGCATCCAATGCTTTTAATTTCTCGTCTCTTTCCATAATCATGTTCTCCTTTTCCTTTAGAACATTTGTTCTTATATCAGATTAAAACAAATGTTCGATTTTGTCAATCTTCTTTTCTGTTATTGTTTTAAATTTATGGCCGTCATCTGACCACAGTTCCTGATTCAAAGTCTAGCACTCTATATGTCCAATAAATGACTCTTTATCACCCCCTAAAGTAAATTGGCTGCGCAAGCCCAGATACCCGAATCGCTGTGCGCTGCACAAATTAACTTTGCGGGATTTGCTTCGCAACCCCGGACTCCTGTCAGGTTGTGCGCTGCACAAACCGACCCTTTTATATGATAAATGAAATAATGGAAATCGCGGCGAAATGCCTGATATGCATAACAGAATTCCATTTCTTCAGATAGGTCAAGTCTATCAAAAACAGAATATATATGCAATATCTTTTGCAGGAAAAGTCAAAAAGGACTTTCCGCAAAAGATATGGCCGGCAAAAAGCACAAAGTTATGCCGTTATCACAAATATTACAGGACATACTCGATCTGACAGTCATAGGGCTCCCTGTCCACATGCTCCTGATTGTATTCCTGCGCTTCCACACACCCCATCGCGCGATAGAACGCCTGCGTCTCCACCGCCGAGTGCGACGATATGTATAATTTACATGCACCTCTCTGTTTCGCCCACTCTGCCGCCGCAGTAAAAAGCATTCGTCCGATGCCCTTACCGCGCAGATCCTCAGACACATGGAGGCTGGACAGATCAAGGTACCTGTTCTCCCCGCCGAACAATGCAGATTCCACAGACGTAAATCCCTTCAGTGTTCCGTTATAAAAGGCGGCATATACCAAACCGCCGGTATTGACCGTATTCACAAGACAAGTAATCAGAAACTGATAATCAGCCTCCGTCCAGTCGTCAATAAACGGCGCATCCTGCACGACCCAGATTCCGTTTTCCTTTCTCCGGCATTTCTCGACCTTCTGATGCCTGATAAACCCGTCAAAAAGTCCCCGGCACAGATCTTTTTCATACAACGTTCTGTAGTGAATATTATCTTTAATATAACATTGTGTCAAATCCATCACATGGAAAAGGGTATGGAGATTCCCCAGCGTATCGTCCCTGACTTCCAGCGAATGATTTCCGCTGTTCACAATATATAACGGCAGGTTATACTCCCTGCATTTCTCCTCAATGACCTGCGTCTTAACCCAGGAGTCATTCGTCGCATGAAAAACGATTCCGGGCTGCGGAGCAAAATCAAAAGTCCGCGCAAGCGGCGTATAATATACATTCCGGCATCTGATTCCATGCCGCCCGGCATATGCGGACGCAACGATTGTACCAATACTTTTGGATATGAAAAGAATCTCTTCATACTGCTGCCAGTCAATGTCCGACAACGTGCCTTCCGTCTGTTCATATGCCTGTTCAAACGACTCTTCGATTAATTGCTCTAACTCCTCCGTTTGCTTATGCAGACCGGTATAGGACAGCCGGCGCAGTTCATACCGCTGCTGTTCGGCTATTTTTCCACTATAATACAATAACGGTTTATCACAATGATAACCGATTCCCGGAAAAAACACTGCTATCTTCATATCAGGTTCTGTTCTCCTTTTAACACAAGCACCTGCGACGGATACCCCTGTTCTACACAAAGCCCGGCCGGCACAAACCCTAAAGATGCGTATAGCGCTCTCGGCGCAGCTCCTTTCGGATCGTCTTCCCGAAAAGTCGTAACGGTAATATCCTGCGTCCGATCGAGTTTCGTCATCATCAGTGCGATCATCTCTCTGGCAATCCCGCGGCGGCGGTATTCTGGGTGAACCGCCATGCAGGAGATCATATTGTGCTTTACGCTGAAAAGCAGAATACCCACAACAATCCTGCCATGCAGAGCACATATGGCGCTCTGCCGCTCTATATTCTTTATAACCGTCTCCCGATAGCCGTCAAGCAGCTCCTGCGTTTCCAGTCCGGGAAAATTCTCTCTCACGATCTCTACAAGATTCATCCATGAGGCAAGATTATGCTTCGCGGCAAATCCGGTCTGTACGGTCCGTTCCAGCCTGCCGTGGGCATCGTAACCGCGCACCTCAAACAGCCGGTCCAGAAACCAGTAAGGAATCATCGTTCCCTGTTCCTGCAGCTGCATCACTTCTTCCTTCGAAGCCCAGCGGACGGCCTGCACCTCTTCCTCCTGCAGGCGAAGACCCTCTAAATCCACTTCCTGCTCCAACAGATAATAGTCATCAAACCCGTCTTCAAAGTTAATCGTAAAATCCGGTCTCACATCAGACAGATCAAGCTTTAACCCGATTTCCTCAAATACTTCCCGCTCCGCCGCCTGGCTGCTGCTTTCCCCTTGCAGGGCGGAGCCGCCCACCGTGATATCCCACATGTTGGACCAGCCCTTTTTTAAAGGCTGCCTTTGCTGAATCAGCAGTTCATTCCTGCTGTTAAAGATGCAGACATGAATGACCATATGGTACTCTCCGTCCTGCATCCTCTCTCCACGTCTGTGTAATCTGCCGGTCTTTTCCCGGTCTTTTGTGTAAATATCCCACAATTCATTTTCTGTTTTAGCAGTCATACTGCTCCCCCTTTATTTGAAGCCCCTCGCTCTTCTCCTGCACCTGCGCCATAGGGTCTGTCTTCCTTTTATCATAAATTCTCCCACGCTATTCTATCGCAAATATTATACAGTTTTTTCCCTGCGTAATCAATCAGTTTAAGAAATAATTCCGGTAACCGTCATTGGCATGTAGATCGCGAAGAGCGTCTGCAAGCGCCACCCCCTGCTGACAGACCGGTCAGCTTTGTCGCTTCCTTATATGGTCTGAACAGCATATAGATCATACCGCCGAGAACAACGACAGCCGTCAGCAGACCGATCATATTCAGATTTCCCGTGAATGCCGAGCCGATCTGATAAACCATCAGCGCCACCGCATAAGCCAATCCACACTGATAACCGATCGCAAACCACGTCCATTTCGCGCTGTTCATCTCCCGCTTGATGGCGCCGATGGCTGCAAAACAGGGCGCGCACAGAAGGTTGAACACAAGGAAGGAATAGCCGGCAGCCTGACTAAAGTTTGCGCCAATCTCAGGCCATCCGCCCGGATAAAGAATCCCCATCGTGCCGACGATATTTTCCTTCGCCACAAGACCCGTGATGGAAGCCACCGCCGCCTGCCAGCTGCCCCAGCCAAGAGGCGTAAAGATCCACGCGATCGCGCCGCCGGCCGCCGCAAGGAGTGACTGCTCCATCTCCTCCCCGGCAAGCATACGGAACCCTTCCGGGGTAAATCCAAAGTAAGTCAAAAACCAGATCACGATGGTAGAAAGCAGGATAATCGTGCCCGCCTTCTTGATGAAAGACCATCCGCGTTCCCACATGGAGCGCAGCACATTGCCAGCCGTGGGCATATGGTAAGCCGGAAGCTCCATAACGAAAGGAGCCGGATCGCTGGAGAACATCTTTGTCTTCTTTAACATAATACCGGAAATAATGACCGCCGCCATACCTACAAAGTATGCGCTGGTTGCCACCCACGCGGAACCGCCGAAGACCGCACCCGCCACCATGGCGATGAACGGTACCTTCGCGCCGCAGGGGATAAAGGTGGTCGTCATGATCGTCATTCTGCGGTCGCGCTCGTTCTCGATCGTCCTCGATGCCATAATGCCCGGGACGCCGCAGCCCGTGCTGATCAGCATCGGGATAAAGGACTTTCCGGATAAACCAAACTTACGGAAAATACGGTCAAGCACGAATGCGATACGCGCCATATAGCCGCATGCCTCCAGGAACGCAAGAAGCAGGAACAAAACGAGCATCTGCGGCACAAAGCCGAGTACCGCGCCCACACCGGCTACGATACCGTCGTTAATCAGCCCAGCAAGCCAGTCTGTCGCGCCTGCTGCCTCCAGCGCATTTCCTACAAGAACCGGAATACCCGGAACCCATACGCCGTAAGCCGCCGGGTCGGGCTCAACGCCATACCCTTCCATCACTGCAAGCGCAGCTTCGTAATCCGCAAGGGAAGCCGTCTCCACCGTCACTTCCAGCGTCTCATCATCCGCTACCTCATAAGGGAAATCGTCTGTGGGAGCCGCGCCATTTTCTTCTACATAAGCATCGTAGCCATCCACAATCAGCACTGCATCGCCGTATTCCTCAGAAGCCTCTCCATAAGCCGCGGAGCCGATGCCAAACAGATGGAAACCATCGCCGAACAGTCCGTCATTCGTCCAGTCCGTGGCAGCGGTTCCTACCGTCACCATGGAAATGTAATAAACCAAGAACATAATTGCCGCGAAAATCGGCAGTCCCAGGAAGCGGTTCGTTACAATTCTATCAATCTTATCGGAGCTGGTCAGCTTTCCGGCTGATTTTTTCTTCAGACATCCCTTGATAATGCTTCCAATATAAATATACCGCTCGTTGGTGATGATGGATTCCGCATCGTCGTCCATCTCCTTCTCGACCGCCCTGATATCCGTTTCAATATGGGAAAGGACAGACTCACTCAGGTTCAGCTGCTCCAAAACTTTATCATCCCGCTCAAACAGCTTGATGGCATACCAGCGCTGCTGTTCCTCCGGCAGTCCGTGTACCGCAGCCTCCTCGATATGGGCAAGGGCATGTTCCACGGTTCCTGCAAAGGTATGCATCGGAATGGTCTTGCCGTTCTTTGCCGCATCGATTGCCGCCTCCGCAGCCTCCATAATCCCGTTTCCTTTCAAGGCGGAAATCTCAACGACCTTACAGCCTAACTGCCTGGACAGCTCCGCCGTATTGATCTTGTCACCGTTTTTCTCCACCACGTCCATCATATTGATCGCAGCCACCACAGGGATGCCAAGCTCGGTAAGCTGTGTGGTCAGATACAGGTTTCTCTCCAAATTTGTACCGTCAATCAGATTCAGAATCGCATCTGGGCGCTCACTGATCAAATAATTTCTTGCCACCACTTCCTCCAGTGTATAGGGTGAAAGGGAATAAATACCGGGAAGGTCGGTGATGGTTACGCCGTCATACCTCTTTAACTTTCCCTCTTTCTTTTCCACCGTAACACCCGGCCAGTTCCCTACAAACTGGTTGGAACCGGTCAGGGCATTAAATAACGTTGTTTTTCCACAGTTGGGGTTACCCGCAAGGGCAATTCTCATATGCATCATTTCCTCCATTCCGAAGCATTCTACGCTCCCTCTATTGTTAGTTCTAACTAACTTATAGTTTGAAAATAAAGGGGCTAAAACCCCTGTTTATATGAACGTCTCAGAAGAATGCCTGCACCCGGCATTCTTCAGTGTGTAACTCAGCGCATCTTAGCAGGCGTACTCTGACCGCTTAAATATTCTTTACACACTTTCCACTTCTATCATCTCCGCATCCGCTTTCCTGATGGAAAGTTCATAACCGCGGACGGTCACTTCGATCGGATCTCCCAGAGGCGCTACCTTGCGAAGCTGCACCTCCACGCCTTTCGTCAGCCCCATGTCCATGACCCGGCGTTTGACCGCGCCCTCGCCGTGGAGTTTTACCACCCGGACGGTATCGCCGACCTTTGATTCTTTCAATGTTTTCATTTCTCTTATCCTCCTCATTTCGCTTTTTAAACCATAATCTTCTGCGCCATCTCTCTGCTGACCGCAATACGGGAGTCTTTCACATTCACGATCACATTGCCCCCGACGGCATTTATCACCGTGACCGCCCCTCCAACAACAAAACCGAGGTTTTCCAGATGTACCTTTATTTCCTGCTTTCCCCCGATTTTCCTGATGATGTTTTCCTCTCCTGCTTCTGCTAATGTAAGCGGCATCATGTGTCCCTCCATTCTACTTACAGTATATTTTCTTTGAAATGCGCATTAGTCATAGCTAACTTCATGTGCATAAATTGCGCTTCGACAAATTGCGAGATTCACTCCAAGTACGCAAAATGTGCCAGGCCATTAAGTTAGTTCTTACTAACTTAATATTATAATATAACGACTGAAAGGCATTGTCAATGTCATTTTTATCACTAACCTTCGTTTCATCATACTAACCAATGTGTTAGTGTGTGCTAACTCCTTAATTTGTGCAAAATATCCATACGAAACGCAGCATATCCACGAATTTCTCCCATTGCACGCAACCCGACAATTTTAGCCGGCTGTTCAGGATATATCTCTTCCCGGTTGGTGATTTTCAACCAGCTCCTCTATCAGTTCAAAGTAATTCTCAAATGTCTTCCGGCAGCACTCCGGATTCAAAATCGTTATCTTTCCGGTCTTCAGTCCGATCAGAGAAAAAGCCATCGCCATGCGATGATCCTCATACGTTTCAACAGCGCACTCCCTGACCGTACCCGGCCTGATTCTGATCCCGTCGCACTCCGGCGCTTCCTCACACACGATCCCCATACGGGTCAGTTCCGTGATGACCGCATGAATCCGGTCCGTCTCCTGAAATCTGATATGCCCGATATCGCGAATCAATGTCTCCCCTTTCGCAAAAGGCGCAACCGCCGCCATCGTCATAGTCTGGTCCGAAAAATCTTTCATGGAGATATCCATGCCGGGATAGCCGTCAAGGGTACTGCCGCACAGTCTCACGCCGTCTGTCTCATCTGTAAGGGTACAGCCCATTCTCTCCAATACCTGTAAGAACTTAATATCTCCCTGCAGAGAATCCATATGCACATTCCTGACCGCGACGTCTGTCCGTAACAGGGGCGCCATCGCATAGAAATAACATGCGCCGGACACGTCGGGCTCCACTTGATATTCCGCAAGACCGAAATCCCTTGTATGGGGAATCCGGTAGCCATGCTCCACCCGGACAGGCCTTATACCGAACTGTTCCATCATCGCCAGCGTCATCTTGATATAGGAGCCTTCCGCCCGGTCCCCGGAGAGAAGTACCGTGAGCCCGTCTGCCGGCAGCACCCCCGACATCAGTAACGCACTGGCAAACTGACTGCTGATTCCGGTATCGATGCGGACCTCTTTCATGGACAGGGACCCCGACCGCATCACAAACGGAAAATGATCCTCTTCACCGAGAAACGTAAATGCAACGCCCGCCTTTTTTAATATGTCCAGAAGAGGCTGCATGGGACGCCTGCACATCTGGGGCGATGCCTGCAGTTCATATTCGCCGCCCGCAAGCGCCAGCATGACTGTCAGAAACCTTGCCGCCGTACCTGCGCTTCTCACATTGATACAGGCGCGCGTATTCGGAATCCTGCCGCCAGATCCCTGAATCACGACTTCCTTCGTCTCCTCATCCGCCTCCACCGCAAAGCCCAGCTGCACCAGACTGTCCAGAAAAGCTCTGGAATCATCGCTGAATAGAACGCCGTGCAGTCTGCAGGCGTGCGCCGACAGCGCGGCGAGTAACAGCGCCCGGTTTGTGATGCTCTTCGATCCCGGCACCTGCACTTCGATTTCTTTGATCTGCTCTATTTTCCTGACATGATACTGATTCATATATATATCCTCTTCTCTGCTTACTGTCCCTCATATCCATCCGGTTTTTATACCGCGGCACCGGCTTCAATGCCTGCAATGATGCGCTTCTGCAAAGCCTACCGAATGATCTCCGATTTCCCGTGCCCGTAATAGATTCCGGCTGCGCCAAGCGCCTCTATCCTGCGCACGCTCGCAACCGCGCTCTCATAGTCCTCGTAGCACCATGTCAGCGCCGGTTTCCCGATATTCTGCATGGCGTCTCCCGCAAACAAGTATCCGGAATCCAGCAGGACGCCGACATGACCCGCAGTGTGCCCCGGCAAAGCGATCACCTTTCCGTCAACACCGTACACCGACAAGGGCATGTCCGGCTGCAGAATGACCTCCGGTTTCAGATATGTCATCTTCTTATGTATAATATTCCAGTTGGACGCAGCGGCATAGATGCCGCCCCAGATTCCTCTGCCGTGTACCTTTCGCTTCACACCCTGTTCCAGAAGCGCGGCATCCGCTTCTCCGATTCCCACGGGACAGCCTAGCGCCTCAGCCAGATATGCCGCATTCTGACAGTGGTCAAAATGCCCGTGCGTCAGAACAATTAATTTCACATACTGCTTCCTGCAGCCCTCTAAGATCTTGTCCCTGTATTGTTCTGTTCCGGTATCTATGAGAATGCTTCCCGTCCGTCCGCTGACCAGATATGCGTTAGCGCTGCCATAAGAAAGTATTGTAATCTGATTGTCCATAAAACCTTCTCCTGCCGGCGCGGGTACTATCGTCTATTACAGTTCCCGCCGTGCCGGCTTATACATTAATAAATATTCTCCGATGCGAAAAACATCTATAGTATACCATAGAACCCGTACATCTGTATATCCAATTGACAAGATCATATTTGTATGCAATAATTAAACCATTGGTTTAATTAACAAGAAAAGGCTGGGAAAATCGCATGGGACGCAGAAAGAAAGAACCGGGATCTGTGCATCGTAAAAATATTGCTGACGCCGCACAGGAACTTTTTATACAAAAAGGCATCGAGCATACTTCCATGAGCGAGATCGCCCGGAAGGCCGGATACAGCAAAGCGACTCTGTACGTCTATTTCAAAAACAAAGAAGAGATTGTAAGCGTTCTTGTCCTGGAGAGCATGGAGAAGCTGTATGCGCACGTCGTAAACGCACTGGAAACGGCAGGCAATACAAGGAAACGCTATGAGAGGATCTGTCAGTCGCTTGTCGCATACCAGCGGGAATACCCCTTCTATTTCCAGCTGGCACTATGTGAAATCAACATCGATTTTACCCATACGGATTTTCTGCCGGAGGAACAGGAAACATTCCGGATCGGTGAAAAGATCAACGATAAGATTTGCCGCTTTATACAGGAAGGCATCGCTGCGGGCGACTTCCGTGCGGATCTCCCTATCCTGCCGACGATCTTCTCTTTCTGGGGTATGCTGTCCGGCCTGATTCTGACCGGAGAAAATAAACGGACTTACATAGAACAGGAGATCGGTCTGTCACGGGACGCATTTCTCTCCTACGGATTTGAGACGCTGTATCGCGCAATCACCGTCAGAGAACCCGCAGCGCCGACCAGCCACGGAGGCAGTAAATTGCTTTGACAGGAAAAGCAGGCCGAGAACTGCACCGGCATGGAGGAAAATTATGACAGGAATCTATTTCAGCGGAACAGGAAACACCAGACATTGCGTCACAAAATTCATCGACGCTCTGTCTGTATACGGCGCAGCAGCACCGGAGCAGGCTGCGCGGATCATCTCGATTGAAGAGTCTGTATGCGCGGCAAATGCCATACAGTCTGAACAGGAACTGCTGCTGCTCGCATACCCGGTCTACTACAGCAGCCTGCCTAAGATTATGCGGGATTTTATCGTGGAAAACAAAGAATTGTGGAAAGGGAAAAAGATTTTTATCTTATGTACAATGGCCCTGTTCAGTGGAGACGGCGCCGGTGTTGCCGCCAGATTATTGCGAGAATACGGCGCAGATATCATTGGCGGTCTTCACATCATCATGCCGGACTGTATCAGTGACGTCAAGCTGCTGAAATTCTCTCCGGAAAAGAATCGGGAAATCATTATAAAGGCTGAACGGAAGCTGGAAAACGCCGCCCGAAAGACGGCAGCCCACAGGCCGCCGCAGGAAGGTCTGCACTTATTTGCCCATCTGTCCGGGCTGTTCGGGCAGAGACTCTGGTTCGCCCGCAAGATGAAACACTATTCCGACAAACTGACCATCCACCCGGATGCGTGCATAAAATGCGGCAGATGCACCTCAGTATGTCCCATGCACAATCTGACTCTGACCGCGTCCGGAATCACAGCTGCCGGAAAGTGTACAATGTGCTATCGCTGTATCAATCAATGTCCGCAAAAGGCAATCACATTGATCGGGAAACGGCACTGCACCACTCCACGATCGGAATAATCGCCTCCTTACTCGTAATGTCGTGGGAGCTGGCCACGATCTGCTGTATCCGGCTGTCAACTTTCGACTCCTTCAGCATGGCTTTGAAAACAGACATCATGAGCTTGTCTCCGATGCCCATTCTCTCATAGCACAGACCGCCCGGCAGATAAAATGTTTTCATCTGCGCCCATTCCTGCTCCGTGAAGTTCTGCCGCATCGCTTTCTCCACATCGGGCGCATCTACAGGCATTGCCCCTGTTGCAAATACGGCAGTTCTGCCGCCCTGTCTTATCTGCTCCGGCAGTCTGCCCGCCTGCGCTTTAAACCACTTCAACCCGTTAATCATTCCTGCATGGAAACCGCCGCCGAATAAAATCAAATCATACTGCTCCCATTTCAGCTTCCCGCGTTCCTTATAAGGCACCAGATCGCAGGATATATCCTGCGGCAGCGCTTCTTTGATCCACTCCGCGTATTTCTGTGTAAACCCCGTCTTACTGTAATAAACAAGCAGCGCCTTACATCCTTCTTTCTTCATATTATTCATATTCGTCATCTCCTGCCCTCTCATCATTACCTTGCCGCAGCATTTTTTACTAAAAAATACAGCCTTGTTTTTCAGCTTTACACTCCATAACTGCATGGTAAAGCCTTATCCGTCAGTCAGCTTACTCACCCCGGCCTGATCTGCAAACGCCTGATACGCAAGATCGAGCTGCTCGTAGATCTCCGTCGTCGGAATACCCGGAACGGCCGTCGCAAGAATCGTTCCGATTCCCACATTATAGATCATCATATTGCGATGCAGCATGCGTGCCCTGGTGATATCGATCTGCAGACTTTCCGCAATCTTCCGCGCCACATCCGGATGGCTCTCGGCCTGATACAGCGCCTCCAGCGAGTCTATGCCTTCCCGTTCATGCAGCACATACATCTGAAATATATGCGGCTCAGTCTCGGCAAGCTGCACGTAGGCATGTCCTATCATCTTAAAGAAATCCCCGCCCGGCGCATCCGCGTCTGCCGCCAGATAATCCTGCACAAATCCCTGCACAAACTGCCGCACACGTATCGTCAAGTCCCTCTTAAGCCCTTCCATGCTGTCGCAATAGCTGTAAATCGGCTGCACCGAACACCCCAGTCTGTCGGCGATCTCCTTCACAACCATTCTGTCCGGTCCGTTTACCCGCGCTATTTCAAAGGCGGCTTCCACGATCATCTCTTTGGTGATTCTTTGTTTCGGCATTCGCTTTCCTTTCACAATCGTTCCATGCGGAAGACACTGTTCGTAAATATGCTTTGAAAGCCATATCCATAATTTTGTATAATTCATTTATATAATGAACTTATATAATGTGATTATATATTCCGCGTCAGGTTCTGTCAACAGATTCCTGAATGGCCGGTCTGCAATCGGCTCTTTATCATGCTCTGGTGTAAATTGTGAATTTGAACAAATACTGCACATCTGCCGCGCACAAATTACCCGACGCAAATTACTTGACTCGAAATTACCCGACTCACAACGAAAATATTGCATATTTGATCTAACCGCTATATAATAAAATAATATATTTTAATAAATACTAAAATAATCTAAGGTCAGGGAACACATTATGCTTCATATTAAAACATTAGATGACGGTCTGGAAATTTTCAAAGCGCTGGGTTCGGAAGTCAGGATCGAGATCATCAAAATACTTTTGGAAAACCACGGAATGAATATGAACGAGCTTGCCGGCAGACTGAACATCACAAACGGAGCTCTGACGAACCATATCAAGAAACTGGAAGACTGCGGCATTGTTTCGATCTCCAGTGAATCTGCCGGACACGGCAACCAGAAAAAATGTTCCGTATATCTGGACAAAATTCTGATCGATATCGATTCACAGGAAGATTTTAAAAATATCTATCACACAAGTTTAAAAGTGGGACATTTTACGGACTATGACGTATATCCCACCTGCGGCCTCGCTTCCAATACCGCCCTGATCGGGGAGGTTGACGATACCAGATATTTTGCCCACCCCGGAAGATACGAAGCCGAAATTCTGTGGTTTACAAGAGGTTATGTAGAATATATTGTTCCGAATTTTATCCCTTACGGACAGAAAATTGACCAGATCACGATCTCTCTGGAAATCAGCTCTGAGGCCCCCGGTATCAATGATATATGGCCGTCCGACATCTCTTTTAAGATCAACGGCAAAAAAGTAGCCACCTGGACAAGCCCAGGTGATTTCGGGTCCGTACAGGGCATTTTCACGCCCGACTGGTGGTATCCTAACTGGAATCAATACGGTCTGTTGAAAATACTCGTAATCAACAAAAAGGGGACCTTCATTGACGGGCTTCAGGTATCGGACGTGACCATAAACGAATTCAAATTCGATTACCACAGCACCATCAAATTAAAGCTGGAGGTGGAAGAAGACGCGGAGCATGTCGGCGGTCTTACCATTTTCGGCAAGAGCTTCGGCAACTATAGCCAGGATATTGATGTGAGAATCAATTACAGCCCCATTGTGGCAGCAGAAGAGAAATAACGCAGATATGTGTTCTGAAAATTCCTGCGATATCATAAACACTGTTTTCCATCATCGCTTTGCCGCTCACTTCGTCGCCTTCCATTTGTTATACGGACAGGAATTCTTCCGGACGGCTGCACGCAATTCCACAAAGCAGCCGCACGCTCTACACGTGCCGTCTGCCAGGAAATCGCACTCCCTGCAGACGGCAAGTCTTTTTTCATAGATTTCCTGTTTAACCTTCACATCGGCATCCAGATTTGCAACCAGGACTTGTATCTTCTCCAGATAGTCTTTCTCATCCATATCTTTCGTCAGACATTTCCTGCAAATTCGCTTTGTTCCGATTTGTTCTTCCTTCATCACTGCCCCACACGGAAACTGATTACACTGCATGGCGGCGCAGTGAACCTGATCTTGTTTGCCTCCATCTTATAATCGCAAAATCCGGTCTCTTTTACATTTTCCGGCTCTTCAAACGTATTATGCGCGCACATTGCACCCGTCAATATTACCGCTTCTATACGGGAAGGAACAAGCTCTGCAAAGGAGATCTCCATCGGAACATCCTCCGTGACCGATAAATTATTCACTGTAATGTTCACCGTACCATCTTCGCCGACAGAGACCGATTCACTGATCTGTGGCACCTGATACGCCGCTTCCTCTCCTATGTTCTGATTGCCTTCCACATAGCTTTCAACCAGTTCCGCGTCCTGATGATGTCTGTACATATGGAAAACATGATAGGTAGGCGTCAGAACCATCTTCGGTCCTTCGGTCAGAATCACTGCCTGCAGTACATTGACCATCTGCGCGATACACGCCATTTTAACACGGTCGCAGTGCTTGTTAAAAATATTCAGTGTGATACCCGCCACCAGCGCATCCCGCATCGTGTTCTGCTGATATAAGAATCCCGGATTCGTACCCGGTTCCACATCAAACCAGCAGCCCCACTCGTCCACCATCATGCCGATCTTTTTCTGCGGATCATATTGATCCATAACAGCGCCATGGCGCCTGATCAGTTCTTCCATATAGATCGCTTTGCAAAGTGTCTGGTACCAGATCTTACTGTCGAATTCCGTCGCGCTTCCTTTGTTCTCCCATCCGCCCGGATGCACATAATAATGCAGCGACAGACCGTTCATAAAGCCCGGGTTGTCTGCATCGGGACCGGGCGCCGGCGCTGCCGTACAAGTCTTCAGAACACCTTCCGTCCAGAAATAATCCACCGAATTTGCCCCGCAGCATATTTTCCGGATCGGCGCGTCGTCCCGATACTCTCTCACATAAGTCTGATATCTTCTGTACAGATTCCCGTAATACTCCGGCGTCATATTGCCGCCGCAGCCCCAGTTCTCATTTCCGACGCCGAAATAGTCGATCTTCCACGGCTTCTCATGACCGTTATCTCTCCGCAGATCCGCCATCGGGGAAACACCGTCAAATGTACAGTATTCCACCCATTCGCTCATCTCCTGCACCGTACCGCTTCCCACATTACCATTGACATAAGTCTTGCATCCAAGCTGTTCACACAATTCGAAAAATTCATGCGTACCGAAGCTGTTGTCCTCAACGACACCGCCCCAGTGCGTATTGATCATCTTCTTTCTATCCGCTTTGGGACCGATACCGTCCTTCCAGTGATACTCGTCCGCAAAGCAGCCGCCCGGCCAGCGAAGCACCGGGATCTGCATTTCTTTCAGGGCGTCCACCACATCTTTCCGCATGCCGTTTACATTTGGAATCTCAGAGTTTTCCCCCACATACAGCCCTTCATAGATGCACCTTCCCAGATGTTCCGAAAAGTGCCCGTATATTTCAGGGTTGATATGCCCCTTTTTCTTTTTTTCATTAATATATATAGTTGCCATAGTAACCCCTCTCTTTCTTTTAGTTGTCAAACCCGAACACCGGCCGCCCCTGCTCGTCCCATTTTATTTTCATAAGCATTGTATGACTGTTCGGATTATACAGCGGATCGCCGACGATCTCTTTTTCCTTTTCCATTTCGCTCATTATGCTACCATACCTTCCCTTTTTGAACATTTATTAAATTATTATACTTTATTCTAAATTATATTGGATAATTTGCAACAACGCAACTTATTTTTTTCTTAAAAATATACAAAAAAGGGAAAGCGTATTTATTCCATTACAATTTATTTCCATCCGCCCGGCTGACAAGCACCGCAGTCTCATAATCTCCTAAACTGCCCGAAAAAATCTCGTCCTTTACAAGATCACTCATGCCTGTCAGATTCTGCAGTTCCACCTTGCCCTGCTTCGTATGAAAAATCAGTATCAAATGCTGCTCCTGCAGGCGTCTTTCCATATAGATCAGTCCTGTTGTGTCTTCTGCGTACTGCTTTATGATCTCCCCTTCTGTCAGCACTGCATAATTATGTCTGATCCTGATCAGCGTCCGGTAATAACCTAGAATGTCCTGATTCTGTCTTTCTTCATCCCAGAGCATACCACGCCTGCAGTCCGGATCGGCGCCGCCGTCCAACGCCGCCTCATCGCCATAGTAGACCATCGGCATACCGGGCAGCAGCAGCTGCAGTGCCGCCGCCAGCTTTTGTTTCCTGATGTCATGGCCGACACTGTATGAAAATCTTGCCGTATCATGGCTGTCTATAAAATTCCAGAGGTATCCTTCCAGGCCCTGATGCAGATTGCCCTTCATAAAATTAAGGTTTCCGGTAAAGGCGGAGGCGCTCATCTTCTGCGACACGATCAGATCAAACACCGAACGGTAAAACTGATAATTCATGACGCTGTCCCACTCATCCCCCTCCAGAAAGTCACCGGCAAAATGCCAGATCTCACCGACAATCAGTATATCGCTTTTGACCGCTTTCATTTCCCTTCTGAACCGCTTCCAGAAGACGTGACTGATCTCATCCGCCACATCCAGCCGCCATCCGTCGATATCGCATTCTCTGATCCAGTAGGACGCAGCATCAATGACATAATCCGCCGTCTCTTTATTCTGCAGGTTCAGTTTCGGCATAAGACCGGCGTAGCTGAAAGTCTTGTAATTCGGCTTTTTTCCCCACTCCATCACAAGCGGAAAATCCTGTATATAATACCAGTCCAGATACGCTGACTGTTCTTTCTTTTCCCTGATATCCCGAAATGCAAAAAACTCTGCCGAAGTATGGTTAAACACCCCGTCAAGGATTACATACATCCCCAGACCATGCGCACGGGATACCAGTTCCTTCAAATCCTCCTTATCCCCGAAAGCCGGATCGATTACATAATAGTCATCGATATTATACTTGTGGCTGGAGCCAGACTTGAAAACCGGAGTCATGTAGATAATATCCGCTCCCAGTTCCTTTATATAGTCCAGCCGGTTGATAATTCCCCTGAGAGAGCCCTTCAGATCAGCCTTATGATCGATCGGTGCCTGATACCACACCTCTTCCGGAATGTCCTGATCTGTGGCAAAACGGGACGGGAAAATCTGGTATACCACCTTATTCTTCGCCCATTCCGGCAGCACAAAAAGTTCTTCCTCCCGTAGACTCTGCGGGCAGTCATACATCTTCTCAATATCCGTGATACATGCATCATAGAAATCATGATTTCCATAATACACAACTTTCCCGGACTGATCTTCTATCGCAAAGAAATATCTGAGACAGACCACATCCATCTCTATCACTGCTTCATAGTAATCTATATAATTGTCAGAATACGCTTTCCGCATATTCTGCGTATTTCTTGTATCATGATATTTTACCGGCAGATACTTATCCTGCATATGAATGGTCACGTTTGCCGCATCGCCTTTTTTCGTCTCAAGTCTGATCAGAAACCGCCCCTTCTCCAACGCGTAACAATATCGCTTATCTGCAAAATGTCTGACTGCTGCATATTCCATATCTCATCCCGTCCTCTTCTTTAAAATATTCAATGTTAATCCGAAACAGTTCTAACACTCTTGTATTTTACTCTGATTTGCATTATGATTCTTGTAATATATTCTTGATTTTATAACACAATTCTATTATGTCATAAAAACAACGGAGGAAGATATATCATGGATACAGCATTTATGCATGAAACCAAAATACACGGTACGGTTCACTTCCCCTACAGCGTCTATCACGGAAATATTCCGGATTGGATCCCCTCCTTTCCACTTCACTGGCACGATGATTTTGAACTCATCTACTGTACCGCAGGACAGATCCGGGTTACCATATGGGGATCCGCATACACACTCTGCGCCAAAGACCTGGTTGTGATCCTTCCTCATGCTGTGCATTCCATTGAATCGGGCGGGCCTGCCGGCGGGGAATATTTCAATATTATGTTTCATCCTTCTCTTTTCCGGGGCGCCGAAAGCAGTCTTTGTTATGACAAATATGTCAGTCCTTTTCTGACTGGTGAAAAAACCATAGATTTCTTTTATCCTTCCGGATCTGCCTTCAGCCAGACGGTAACTCCCTGCATCCTGTCACTGCTGGAGCACAGAGCCGAGAGTTACTCCACTTATGAACTTCTAATCATGTCAAGTCTGTTTTTCCTGCTGTATCATATAAATCAGTACAGCTTCACTGCCACCAGTGACAACAGTGCTTTACAGCTATCATACAACAGACTCAAAAATGCACTTTATGATATCCGTAAGTTCTATGACCGTAAAATATCCATTCATGAAGCGGCCAAACACTGCGGCTTTTCGGAAAGCCACTTTATGAAACTGTTTAAGGACTTCACCGGAATAAGCTTCAACGCATATCTGGTCGAATACCGTCTGAATATGGCTGCAAAGCAGTTAGTGGAAACCGATCTGAAAGTGATTGATATTGCCGGGAACTGCGGTTTTCATAATCACTCCTATTTTACAAGAGCATTCCGCACCAGATACGGGAAAAACCCTGTCGCATACAGAAATGCGGCACGTTTAGAATCGTAAAGCCGGGCTGCATTTCCCGTTACAGCTGCTGCACACAAGATACCGCAGAGAAACGCAGGCATTCCTCATACAGCCTCATACTGATATTTCTTGAAAACCCCATTGAAATTATGTATGATGGGATTATGCAAATATCGTCTGTCAGTACAGACTCAGGAAACAGTAAATCATAAACACACGCAGATAATACGGAACGAGGATCGGCAATGAAATATCATTACAGTATCGAAGACGGCGAATTACTCCTGAATAACGGTAAAAGAAACAGACTGCTCGTGCAATCTGCTTTTTTATTCCACGTGTCGAAACTCCTGCTTCTGATCCTCTCCTTTGCCGCAACCGTATATCTGACTTATCTTATTTTCAGGGAATGCATTACAGATGCGAGCTTAAGCAGCTGTATTCCCTTAGGCTCTATTTTCGCCACATTCGGCTCGGCTGTGATCTCCGTTATATCTCTTTACTGTAACAGACAGCTCCATTCTTTTCAGGAAAATCTCTCCGCACTGCACGAACAGATTCCGAATTTATCTTCCTGGAAAAGATGGCCCTTCTTAAGAAGATACAGCCGTGAAAAGACCGGCGCATGGAAGTATAATTATTACATATTAAGAAACCCGCAGATCACTTTCAACAGCGACGATCTGTCCCTCACTGTACCGCTTCCTACCTGCACGGCGGACTTCTATGACCTTCCCATATTCGCCTATATCGTCAGGATGTCCTGCTTTCGCAAACATCTGTCCCGTTTGGCCGCGCAATGCCAGTCTATGCGCGACCAAAAAGAAATCTTTACTTTCTACTGCACTTTGATGATATACAGGAACATTATCCGGTATAAGACCGGCACACTGCTTATGCTGATCGGCTCGGAGTTTGTCCTGTCCAGTATTCTTTTTTCCTTTTGCTATACGGCAATCAGCGAAATGTTCTGATCAGCGCTGCAAACGACTCTGTACGTGATTCCTATGCGCTGCGCCCGCTTTTATATGCAATCTTACACAAATGTAAGTTACGGCGCACAACTGTAAGCCAGATCAATGGAAACAGCTCCTGATATCTGGTATCTTAATTACAGAAAGAAAAATACCCCGGTACACATAAGGGAATCATTAAAAATGAAAATTGTGGATTACAGAAAAGGAGAGAAATGAAAATGAAAAATGTATTAATCGCAGCAGCAGCAATGGCAGGAATTATTGTGATAAGAATGATTCTTTCTATCACCTTCACCGATCAGGCCGCAGAGGTTTTTGCAAGAGCCGCCGTCGGCATTCTGTTCTTTTATTTCATTGGTATGAGCATATCGAGGAAGAAATTAAAAAAGAATGCGGCATAAAAAAATCAAGCGGAGTCTCTTATGGCTCCGCTCAATTTATTATTCTATCCCTTGGAAGCCCTTATTGTGCGAGTATACTTCCAATATTCTCATCTACAGCCCCGGTTAATTTTATAATATCGGGTAGTTGATAGAAATTCACGGTATTTTCCACACTGAACTCTTCCTCTGTCGCAGAACATAAGAACACTTTTCTCTGTAACGCCAGTGCCATTCCCAGTTCAATATGTGTTCTTCTTCCTGCAGGCAGCAGAATAACAACCACGTCAAAATCTGCGGCATGTTGTAATGAATGACATAACGTACATTGGACTTGTCGATCCCCATACTGAAAGCATTCGTCGCGATCATCACCGGACATTTGTCATAGATAAAATCCTCCTGATTCTGTCTGCGCTCCCCGCCGTCAAGACCGGCATGATATCTGGTCACCGCCACCCCTTCCGCAAGCAGTTTGTCATACAGCTTGTCCACATTTTTTCTGGTGGCACAATAGATAATGCCGCTTTCCGCATTAAGCTCTCGTATGTAATCCCTTCTGTATATCTTTCAGATCAACCATACCGGCACAATATAGTTCTCCCGGTCGATCGCGCCAATCCCCGGTTTCATGCATATAACAACGCCCTTATCCCTCGGAACCGAAGCCCTGTCCAGAAACGCAAATACCCTCGTAAGCTCTGTACCGGGATTCGACGTTTTCTCAATCTCCATCGGTTGCAGCACGTCGGATTCAAAATCGTTATTTTTCCAGTCTTCAGGCCGATGAGAGAAAAAGCCATCGCCATGCAGTGATACTCATACGTCTCGACCGCGCAATCCCTGACCTCGCCCGGCCTGTTTCCTGAAATCTGATATGCCCGATATTGCGGATCAACGTTTCCCCCGCCCATCTCCTCATATCCTGCTATGATCCTTGTATCTTGTTGCATTCCCGAAAAACGGGATATTGGATTTCTTTTGCTTCCGGTACCGGATCAGAAGAAACGGTACCAGTCTGTCAGACGTACCGCCGCGTTACGCGGCAGTACGCATAACCCCACACTTGTCGTATTGCAAGCCTCCATCCCGCAGTCCACTGCCGGACTTTTGTCTGTCTAATTCGGCATTTCAATAAATGCCAGCGTTCCCAGAGCCGTCATGTCCACTACGACATGGTCTTCCCTGACCTCGACCAGATTGATCTCCAGCCACTGTCCGTCAAACTTCTGGAACACTTTAATATTCTGTCCGGCCCTGACGCCTTTTGCATAGAAATTAACCCTCGCAGTCTGGAAGCCGCTTACGGATGCGTTGATCCGCACCACGTTCAGCAGCCTGCCGCCCAGGGATGCGGCAAATGCTTTTGCTGAGTGAACATTTGCCAGCGCCGGTTTTAGTACCGAAAACACCTGATTGCTGGGCGCTCCGTTGATGATCACATGTCCGCCCTGGCCGACCGGTATAACATAATCAAGTCCCGGGACCGTTGCGACCGCATTGTTCATGTACTCGCTGACAGTCTTACCCTCCGCTGCCGCCGCTGCTACTATATAGTCCGGCACGGAAGAGGCCACAACCGTAGACGTTTCTGCCGCAGGCGCTTCAACTGCCGGTTGAATTGAATTTCCGGATACGGTAGATGTGCTCGGGCTTTTTACCGCCAGCACAGGTGTCGTAAACAGCATGGCGCCTGCCAGTGTTAATGTCAAAAACTTTTTCATCGGAATCCCTCCTTTCATGATTTAAGTGTGGTTTATATTCACGTTGTGATAACGTAAATAACTTGTTTCCCGAAAAACTCTATTCCGTAACGACTCGGTTGATCGTTCCAGCCTCGTCCTGTACCAGTACCGCGACCACGACAAACTGATGCTCCGCATTTTCCGCTTTCTGCGTTGTGAGTGTAATGACATAATTGTATGCACTGACGTTCTCCCATCCTTCTCGCAGGTTCATCGCCATATCCCTGTTGCCGTACAGGTCGTTCAGGAACTGCCCGCAGCCGGACAGGTACGTGAAGTCGTAGGTGCGGATCAGGCTTGTATTTTCTCTCTCATAAGCGGCAAAAACCTCATAAGTCAGGACATTGCCGTCCAGATACAGATAGACATATTCATGGTCGTCAAAAAAATCCGGATCGGCAAACCGGTACAGATCCGCAAACAGTCCAGCGCCGCCCGTCCCTGTTTTGCCATGCAGTACGGTATTGAAATCGCACATGCTCGTTAAATTAGCCAGCTCAATATAAACGGCTCCCGCATCATCCTCTTCCCCGCGGGCGTTATGGTCTTCGTAGAAGGTATCCGACTGCCCACTCTGCAAAACCGGACAATCGACTGCCGTATCCGGAATATAGAGCCATGCAAAGATCTCGGAATTGATCCCGCGTAAAGCGACGAAATCAACCACTCCGTCCTCCGCGCTTTCTCCGACAAAGCCTGTATCCCGGCGCGGTTTAGAATCATCACTCATAGCCTCCACGGCCGCTTCCTCCGACGTCCCGGCCCCACGCTCAACCAAATAGACCCTACCGCACATGCAGGCCATGACGATCATGAATATCCCAAACGCCACCCTGCCGGCTCTTTTCATCACATTATGCATACCCCGCCTCATTTCCGATATCCGCTCCTACTCCACTTTTTCATAAAATATATCCAGAATCATCCCGTACAAAGCTTCCTCATCGGGATAAAACTCCTCCAATTCTTCTCCCATGACGGTTTCTCCCTCCATCAGATAGAAGTTGTTTTCATCGAATCGATAGTCCGGCAGAACCGATGCCAGATAAGCCGCTTCGTCCAGGGAAATATCCGTAACCATCTGCGGTGATATGGCTTTATACAGATCCACAACCGCAGTGATATCCTTTTGTATTTCCTGCTCCGCGCATATGATTAATCTGGTCAGATACTGCTGCTGTCTTGCCAGCCGCATGTCCGCGGAACCAAATGTATCCATATCCCTGTATCTCACATACCTGAAAGCGCTTTCTCCACTCAGATGTACATTGGCATCTTTTACAAGAACTGGGTCGGTCTTCGTCAGGTCCTCCAACACCGTCACGTCGACGCCGCCCAGCGCGTCGTTGATTGTTGGAATGGCGCTCATATTGACGGCGGCATATCCATGTATGGGC
The DNA here is from genome assembly GCA_937920345.1 of uncultured Lachnospiraceae bacterium. Taxonomy (GTDB): domain Bacteria; phylum Bacillota; class Clostridia; order Lachnospirales; family Lachnospiraceae; genus UBA3282. Next base: position 5,782 of record CALGVA010000068.1, on the reverse strand, counting down.
ATATGATAGAACAGCTTTTCCACCGCTTTCTTCTGGTATTCGCAGCTCTTCTCCATCCCGTCCCCGAAGCCGTGCTGTACGGCGATCTGGGCTTTGGTCGTGGCGATATACGCGCCCTCGCCGTTATAAATATCAATATCTGTCATCGTATTGCGGTTGATCCCGATGATTTTAATGCTGTGGTCTTCCGGATTCATCACTGCCAGAAACAGGGCGTCCGCCTGTCCGCCCTCCGTTCCTTCCGCTACCGCCGTGGCATCGCTGTTCTTGTCGATGCCCATAATGAGAAACGTGAGGATATCCTGATTATACTGATAAATCGTATCCTGATATTTGACCCATCCGTCCTGCCACCGGACTTCTTCCTCTTTCCGCAGTTTTTCCGCCCCAACCGCGGTAGGCAGTTCCGGCCGTATGCCGTCAGATGCGCTCTTCAGGCGTCTTTTGCCCATCGCTTTGACCGTTTCCAGTCCTCCCAGAAACAGGCCGACGACCACAAGGATCATGAGCGCTGCCACAAGCGTGCGTTTTGCGGCCTTTCCAGCAGCCCGTTTTATCTTTTGTCTTCTGGCCTGCCTTTTTTCTTTCTTCTCTTTATCCCGCTTATCCTGCTCCTCACGCCTCTGGTCCTCGTGGAACTCCTTCTGCAGCTCCTTGATCTGCTGCTCCTCTTTCTCCTGCTTCTCCAAAGATGCGGAATCCACTCCGTACTCGCCGTAATATTTACCATAATATTTACCATAATATTTGCCATAATAGCCCTTACCGTTCAGGTCCACTTTATTCAGGACGACCCCGAGGATACGGCTGCCGGTCTTATCAATCTGATCTTTTACTTTCTGGACAAAACGGTAGCTGACCGCATTGTTTTCCACCACCAGTACGGTCCCGTCACAGTTTCTTGCCACGACCGCCGCATCAATCACGCTTCCGAGGGGCGGTGTGTCGATCACAATATAGGCAAACGGTCGTTTCATAACCTTCAGCATTTCGGCAAATTTCCTGCTCCCGAGAAGTTCGCTGGGATTGGGCGGTACCGGGCCGGAAAAGAGTACGTAGAGCTTCGGAATGTCGGTTTCACATATCGCATCCATATACTGTATCTTTCCGGTCAGGCAGTGGCTCAGCCCAAACTTTACCGCGCCCGTCTTATAGCGTCCGATCAATACCGACTTACGCATATCGGCATCGATCAGCAGCGTCACTTCGCCGGCCTCCGCAAAGGACTTCGCCAACTCCATGGAAACACTGGATTTTCCCTCGTGCGCCGTGCAGCTTGTCACTGCAACGACTCTGACGTCGTCGCCGCTAAACTCTATGTTGCTGCGCAGCGTCTTAAAAGCTTCTTTGACATAAAATTCATTCTTTTTCTGAAAGAAAAGTTTTACCTCCTGCATGGTTACTTCCTCTTACTCTTTCTCTTTTTGCCGGCGTTATCGTCTGCAATGACCGGTATCATCGTCAGTGTGCTGAGTCCCAGATATTTTTCAATATCCTCCGAAGATTTGATGGTATCGTCCAGCAGGAATATGAGCAGAATGGCTGCACAGGCCAGAAAGCTGCCCACAATTCCGCCTGCCAGCGTGTATTTCACAACGTTCGGGCCGGACTTCTCCAGCGGCATATCGGCTGTATCGACCACATTGGCCGCTTTGATATCCATGACGTTCTGGATGTGCTCTCCCGCCACTTTCCGGATGCAGTTTGCAATTTTCATGGCCATTTCCGGATTCGTATGCTCCACTGTAATCGATACGATGCGCGTGTCCGCAGGCGTGTTCACCGATACCTTGCCCATCAGGTCTTTATATCTCATTTCCTTCAGGGAAAGCTGCTCTATGACTCTCTCCAGCACATATCTGCTTTTGATCACTTCCGCGTAGTCTTTGGTCAGCTGCGTTCCCATCTGCACATCGGTATAAGTGACCGTGGTGTTGTCTGTTTTATTCAGAATATAGATTTTGGTAGTCGATTCATAGACCGGCGGCAGGACATAAGCGCTGACCGCAAAACAGATAAACGCCGCCAGCAGAGCGGCACACAGGATGATCCAGAATCTGCCGAGCAGTATATGGGCGATTTCAAGCAGGTCAATTTCAATTTCGTTATTATTCTCTCTGTGGTTTTCCATGCTGTTCTTCTTCCTGTCCGTCACTATAAAGCGATTTCTTTATCCCTGATCACATACAGCGGATTTTCCTGAAACATTCTCCTGCTGTAATCCCCGCCGTACTTTTTCCTGATATATTCCACACATTCCAAAAGGCGGGGTGGTCTCTCCTCCAGATCGTGCGCGTCTGTCGCTACAAAATGAACCTGCCGCTGCTTCAATAATTTTCTGGTAAACCGTTTGGCTTTCGATCCGGACCGCCCCATGATACTGCCGGCATTCACCTGAATATAGCATCCCATCTCAATCAGATCCTCTATGCCGTACTTCGCGGCACAGACATTAAGATAGCGCTCCGCGTGAGCCAGAATGGGATAATATCCGCCCGTCTGCAGCGAATAAATCCCGTTGCGGATATAATCGTAATCCTCCATGGGATTAAACTCTACCAGCACATAACGGGAACCCGCCATGGTTCCTGCCGTATTATTCTGCAGTTCCTCCAAGATACCGCTCCGGTAATACAGTTCGCTTCCCAGATACAGTTCCATACTGACAGCTTCCTCAGACAGCATCTCCCGCAGCCGCTCCATCCCGTCTGCCAACATGTCTAACCGCGTATGCCGGTGTCCCGGTTTGTTATGCGGCGTCAGAATGATTGCGGATATGCCGTCCTGTGCCGCGCATCTTAACATCCGCATACTCGTTTCCAAGCTGTCCGAACCATCATCCATGCCGGGTAAAATATGCGCGTGAATATCAATCAATTTCTTCATTTGTCTCCATATGCTCCTACCAAAATCGGGCCGTTCTTGATTGCGGGTTCCGCTCCGCGGGCTCGAAGCACGCCTAGGAATTTCCTATAAAAATCAGCATTCTGCTAAATTCTAACTAACATTATGCTTCATTATAATAGATTATATCTTTTATGTCAACTAAAATGCCTCATTAGATTTAGCGAATAAAGCAGATATGTAATGTAGAATCTATTACATAACATGGTCAGGGGCTGTTAAGAATTTTGCATATGATACAGCACAGAAAGATTTAGCGCAGAAAGATCCGGACAAGTTATCTGTAAAAAAAAATTTTATACAGTTCCTTAAAGTTTTGGAAAGGGCACAGGTATGTATCATTGATGTATGAGAATTTTCTCCCCGACAGGCTGGCTGAACTCAGAATGCAGAAAGGCGTTTCCGCAAGAGATATGTCCCTGACGTTAGGGCAGGCTAACAATTATATCAATACAATTGAAAACAGGAAGTCGCTGCCTTCCATGCAATCGTTTTTCTATATATGTGAATTTCTGGAAATAACCCCGCAGGAATTTTTCGATGCGGGGAACTCCAATCCGGCAATGTTAAAAGAATTTATAGATGAGGCCAAGAAGCTGGACAACGAATCCTTTTCGCATATCCTTGGCATTATGAAAGAACTGAACCGTCATAAATAGTTCACTGTACTTCCTCCCCGAAATGAAACTTCTCCCGGATTCCACCCGTGTACTCCACGATCACACTTAGAAAACGCGCGCCGTAACGCTCATATTTGTTCTCGCCGACCCCGGAGACGCCCAGCATCTCCTCTTTACCAAGCGGTACTTTCACGCACATATCCACCAGTGTCTTATCCGAAAAAATAATATAAGGCGGCATGTTTTCCTCTCTCGCGATCGCGGTCCGAAGCGTCCGAAGCTGCTCGAAAAGCTCCAGTCCTCTGGCATTTAAGATATCCGATGTCCGCGCTTTTGTTCTGCTGCCCTTTTCCCTTCTGCTCTGCTTCTTCTCCTGCTGCGGCGCTTTCTTCACGCGTTTCAGAATGACACGCCTGCCATATTCCAAAACCTCCTCTGACGCATCAGTTGTTCGCAGCAGCGCATACCTGTCGTCCGTCACAGCGAGCAGATTTTCTATCAGCATTTGATGCATAATTTCCTTAATCTCCGTCTCGTGCATATCCCGCAGACTGCCAAAAGACGCATACTCATCCACCCTGTACTCCCGCAGCTTGGCACGATTCTCACCGGCCAGCATCCCGGCGGTCACATTGATGCCATAGCGCTGACGCATCTCTTTCACGCCGGTTATAATCTTTACCGCCGCCGCCGTCACGTCCATCTCCTCATACTCGCGCATACAGTTACCGCAATTACCGCACTGCGCCATGCCTTTTTCCCCGAAATAACGCAGAATATATTCCCGCAGGCAATCCGTCGTGAGACAATAATACTGCATCATTTGCAGGCGTTCCTCGTCCCGCTCCGCTATTGTCTCGAGTTCCTCCTGCCCATATTCTCCCTTCTGCTCCTTATGCTCCAGCAGAAAACGGTTAATCATGACATCCTGCGCAGAGTATAGCAGAATACACTCTGCTCTCCCGCCGTCTCTTCCCGCTCTGCCCGCCTCCTGATAATAATTCTCCAGGCTCTGCGGCATATTGTAATGAATGACATAGCGCACATTGGATTTGTCGATCCCCATACCGAAAGCATTCGTTGCTATCATGACCGGACACTTGTCAAAGATAAAATCTTCCTGATTCTGTCTGCGCTCCCCGCCGTCAAGCCCCGCATGGTATCTGGTTACCGCTACTCCCTCCGCAAGCAGCCTGCCATACAGCTTGTCCACATTTTTTCTGGTGGTACAATAAATAATCCCGCTTTCCGCATTATGCTCCCGTATGTAATCCATAATATAATTATCTTTGCGTGCAGGCGTCTCCACCGCAAAATACAGATTCTTACGGTCAAATCCCGTCACCAGCACATACGGCGCGTTAAGACCGAGCACGCAGACGATATCCTCCTTCACGTTCTCCGTCGCCGTAGCCGTAAAGGCACTGATGACCGGTCGCCTCTCAAGCCTGTCAATAAACTGCACGATTTTCAGATAGCTGGGCCGAAAGTCCTGTCCCCACTGTGAAATGCAGTGCGCCTCGTCCACCGTCAGCATAGAGATCTCTGCCTGCCTTGCAAACTGCATAAACTCATACGTCTCAAGACGTTCCGGCGCCACATAGATAATCTTGTACTGCCCGCCAGCCGCCAGCTTAAGAGCCTTGGAAATCTGGGATTCGCTGAGGGAACTGTTGATGTAAGCGGCGTGAATACCCGCCTGATTCAATGCCTGCACCTGATCTTTCATCAGGGAGATCAGCGGGGAAATGACTAATGTGATGCCCGGCAGAAGGAGCGCCGGAATCTGATAGCAGAGAGATTTCCCGGCTCCGGTCGGCATGATTCCCAATACATCCCGTCCCTGCAATATATGGTCAATCAGATTCTCCTGCCCTTCCCGGAAAGCAGAATACCCGAAATATTTCTTTAGTGTGTCTAGTTTGTTCATTGGTCTTCCCTTCTGCGAGTCTGCCAGATCATCCTGTTATCGTTTTCTTATCGTTTTTCGGCTGATTCTAAATGTAATTATATAGCAGTCGGTTGCCATAGTCTATGCAAAAATATATACAGAAAGAAAGCCACAGACCGCGGTTCCTGTGACTTTCTTTCTGTGTAGCACAGATTATTAATCTCTGATACACAATCCCTTTTTACAAGTATATATTACTACATTTGATTGAGTTTGTGTAGTGTATGGCATCGCGCAAATATCGCGTGGGTGGAGTGATGGATAATTATTCATTATCGGTCAGATTTTAGAATGAGTAATTTGAAAT